>JBEQBK010000001.1:0-39548 GCA_041639855.1 Halobacteriaceae archaeon
GGGTGGAACGGCGGGATGGTCATCTTCTGGGACTCCAGAATGCGGGCGTTCGTCGGGTCCGGCTCCTGGCCCTCGACCTCGCCCTTGTTGCGCCACCAGTGGAACTCCCACTGGCTGACGGCCTCGTTGTTCTTCGTCATCGTCTCGTCGTACTTCCCGCCGTCGTGGAAGAACCAGAGGCGGTCGGTGTAGAGGCGCGCCTCGGCGTCGAGGGGCGTCCCGTCCCAGAAACTGAGCTCCTCGTTGTAGGTCTCGTAGACGTCGAAGGGGGCCTCGACCTCGAAATCCGTCACCATCGTCGGAATACTGATGGAATCGCGGCCGTCGACCCACGGCGCGTCGAAGGACTCGCCGTTGAAAACCATCCGGTTAGCTTCGCGGACGATTCGGGGGTCGGTCAGCTCGCGGAACCAGGTGATGCCGCCCTCCTTCGGCGAGGACGCCCACCGGTTCAGATTGGACGATTCGGCCGTGTTGGTGGCCCACGATGTAATCGTCTCGTTGACGGGGGGGCCCTCGGGTTCGGTTGTCTCGTTCGACGAACTGTTTCCGGAGGATTCGTTGGAAGGGTCGCCGCCGGAACCGCCTTGATTACAGCCCGCGAGGCCCGCCGCGGTCGACGCGGCGATGGCCTGCACGTACCGTCGCCTGGATATATTACTGCCGTTATCAGTGTCTCGGTTTGGCATACAGAACCCTCTTTACCATCATGGTTTATAATAGTTTCCTTGTGGTGTTGTACCAGTCCACGTTAGACGGCTAACCCCCGAATTGTTCGGGGCGTGTCACAGTGTATCAATCCCAAATGTTTATCCATGATTGACCGAATGGCGTGATATGGTGTCAAACAGTGGTGACGCCGACCGTGTAGCAGCGCGGATGAACCGCCGGAAGTACGTGCAGGCCATCGTCGCCTCGACGGTCGCCGGGCTCGCCGGCTGTGGCGGGAACGCCGGCACCGACGACGGGAACCAGACGGGGAACGGCAACAACTCGACGACCAGCGGCGACGGGGCGGCGACGCAGGGGCCGCCCGTCAGCGATACCATCACGCTCACCGCCGCGAACACCCCCGGGGCGTCGAACATCAACCCGTGGGCGAACGCGCTCGACTGGCTCGGCGACCAGTGGATGCACGAGCTGACCGGGCCGACCAACGTCGTTACGAAGGAGACCTACCTCAGCGGCCGCGAGTTCGATACGCCGTGGATGGACGACTACGAGACGGTCTCGGTCCCGGCGATGGTGACGGACTACGAGGTGAACCCGCCCTACGACGTGACCGAGAGCCTCGACGACCGGCTTACCTACTGGGACGGCACGCCCCTCGACGCCGAGGCCCGCGTGTTGAACGACACGCTGTGGTACTTCCACGACGGCGGGAAGTACGACGACACGATGACCATCAATCACGAGGCGGTCGACCAGTGGACGTTCCACTGGTGGCATAACAAGGGCGAGGTCGAGGCCCAGCAGGCGGACCCGGCGAACCAGTTCATCCTCGACTCCGAGGCCGTCCCCGTCGACCCGCCGTTCCATCCCGGGTTCACTGAGGGGTGGGTCGAGCAGTTCCGCGACGCCTCCACGCAGGACGCGGTGAACAGCGTCAGGACGGAACTGCAGGGCACGAAGGTCGGCTTCGAGACGATGGCCGAGGAACAGTGGGGCTCCGGGCTCTACCACGTCGAAAGTCCCAACGACATGAGCGCCGACTCGATGACGTACCAACTCCGCGAGGACCACCCCAACGAGCACGCCGAAATCCCGAACCTCGAGATCCGCTTCGCCACGGCGAGCCGTTCGAACGTCCTCATCAGCGAGGGGGAAATCGACTACGGCGGCGGCATCATCCAAGAGGAGGGCGAGCTCACCCGTCAGGGCCTCCCCGACAAGATAC
This sequence comes from Halobacteriaceae archaeon, assembly GCA_041639855.1. GTDB lineage: Archaea > Halobacteriota > Halobacteria > Halobacteriales > Halobacteriaceae > JBEQBK01. The sequence continues at coordinate 1,898 of JBEQBK010000001.1, forward strand.
AGCAGGTAGATAGCTACCTCTCGAACGGCGGGGACCAGTTGGTGATGAACTGGAACAACGACCACCTCTCGCGGCTGTGGGTGCGCCGCGCCATCATCGCGGCGGTCGACTGGAACTTCGCGACCTCGAGCGGATGGGGTCCCGCGGGGTCGATTCCCAACCGGCGCCACGTCGGGTTGATTGACACCCTCGCGGAGTCGACGTTCGACAGTGAGTTCCTCGACTCGCTGTACGAGTACCCGATGGGGTCGGACATAGAGCTCGCCGAGGAGTGGATGCAGCGGGCCGGCTACACCAAGGAGAACGGCGTCTGGACCGACTGGGAGGGTTCGGAGGTCGACCTCTACCTGATGTCGAACGCCGACATCTCGCAGTACATCTCGGCCTGTCAGGTCATCCAGTCGAACCTCCAGGAGCTCGGCTTCAAGGTCGGGTTGCAGAACCTCGACGGGCAGAACTACAACACCCGCGCGGCGCCGGAGAACCTCAACTACGACCTCGCGATGATGTGGGCCCACGGGACGGAGAACCCGTGGAACGCGTACTGGGCGAACCCGCTGTGGGCGTCGAACGCGCTCATCGCCGGCCACCCCACGACGTTCAACCAGATCCAGCAGAACACCGACGCGGAGACCGACTACATGGGCCACCCGCTCACCGCACAGGTGCCAAGCGAGATCGGCTCCATCGAAGCGCCCGACCAAGCCGGACGGGCGCCCGACCTGCCGAACGGCGAGGAGATAGACATCATCGACGCGGTCTACACCCTGCGCCAGCCGGACGTCACCGAGGAGTCGTTCCAGGAGGCCGTGCGGAAGTGTGCCCGCTACGCGAACTTCTACCTCCCCGACTTCGTCTTCCACCAGTTCGCGGTCGGTATGTGGGGGAACATGGAGGAGTTCACGTTCCCGCCGCAGGGCCACGAGGCCAACCGGACGTGGAAGGACTTCGGCGGCACGAAGTTCGGCACGGCCGCCGGGATGACCCGCCTGAAGTACACCGAGGAGTTCGAGTCGCCGTAGCGGAACGCGGTCGCGCCGACGCGCCGAACTGTCGTTCTTTTTCGCGGTGGACCGGGTTCCGAGCGAAGCGTGGCCGAAGAACGCACGAGCTCCGCCGGTGGAGAGCTCGCCGTCGTGGGTCGGTTTCGGCGGGGGCCACCCGGAAAACCAGACGATTTATAATAACTGACCCTGGAATTTGGACCTGTATGGCAAACGCCCGCGTTAGTGTCCATCCGGAGGCGCGTATCGACAACATCGAACCCGAAGTGCACGGCCACTTCTCCGAACACCTCGGCCGCTGTGTGTACGACGGCCTCTACACCGACGACTCGGCCGACGAGAACGGCTTCCGCGACGACGTTCTCGAACTGCTCGCGGACCTCGACATCCCCGTTCTCCGGTGGCCCGGCGGCTGTTTCGCCGACGACTACCACTGGGAGGACGGTGTCGGACCCCAGGAGGAGCGCCCGCGGCGGCGCAACCTCTTCTGGGCGCAGGGCCGCGAGGACATTCCCGAGGAGTCCAACGCCTTCGGCACCGACGAGTTCCTCCAGTTCTGTGAGGCGGTCGGCACGGAGCCCTACCTCGCCGCCAACGTCGGCTCCGGCGACCCGCAGGAGGCCGCCGACTGGATGGAGTACTGTGGCTACGACGGTGACACCGAGCTCGCCGACCGCCGCCGCGAGAACGGCCACGAGGAGCCCTACGAGGTCCCCTACTGGGGCGTCGGCAACGAGAACTGGGGCTGTGGCGGCCAGATGTCCCCCGAGCAGTACGCCCGCGAGTTCCGCCGCTTCGCGACGTACATGGGGTCGATGGACAACCTGATGCTCGACTACGATGTCGACCTCGTCGCCTGTGGCTTCGAGGGCCACGAGTGGAACCGACGCTTCATGGAGGAGGTCGCCAGTGGCCGTTGGGGCGCCGACTTCCCGCTCGACCACCTCACGCTCCACCACTACTACGGTCGCGGGATGACCGTCGCCGAGTCCGACGAGGACGACTACGACGAGCTCCTCGTCGGCGCCCTCGAGATGGAAGAGCACATCGAGCGCATCGCCTCCGCCATCGACGCCGTCGCGACGACCCGCGACATCGGCGTCATCGTCGACGAGTGGGGGACGTGGCACCCCGAGGCCGTCCCGGAGAACGGCCTCGAACAGCCCGGCACCGTCCTCGACGCGCTCTCCGCAGCGGCCGTCCTCGACGTCTTCAACCACAACGCGGACGTGATGACGATGAGCAACATCGCACAGACCGTCAACGTCCTGCAGTGTCTCGTCGAGACGGAGGGTGACGAGGCGTGGGCCCGCCCGACCTACCGCGTCTTCGACCTCTACGCGCCGCACAAGGACAACGAGGCCATCACGACGGCCGTCGACACGCCGACCCGCGAGGTCGAGCGCAAGGACGGCGACCTGCCGCTCGTCGGCGCCTCCGCCTCCGTCGACGAGAACGGGGAAACGTACGTCACCGTCACGAACCTCGACTGCCGCGAGGCCCACTCGGTCGAAATCGCCGTCGACGGCGGCGTGAGCGCCGACGACGTCGCGGACGCCCGAGTGCTCTTCGAGGGCCAGGACGCCGGCGTGCACGTCGATGCCTCGAACGCCGACGAGTTCGTCGCCGAGGACCTCGATGTAGACGTCGACGACGGCGTGCTCACCGTCGACCTCGAACCGTCGACCGTCGCCGCCGTCTCGCTCGAATAGACGCGCGAGTTTCGACGCGGCCCCACACGCACGCCGACGCGACTCCCTTTCTTTGCGCTCGTCCGCGCGCTACTCCTCCTCACCCCCGCGCAGGCGCTTCGCCAGCGCGGCCGCGCCGAGCGCCGCGGCGCCCGTGCCGATGCCGAAGCCGGGCGTCCCTTCCGAGGCCGTCGTGTCGGAGTCGGTTCCGTTCTCGGTGTCCGAGTCGTTCGCTTCGGCGCCCTCGCCCGCGCGTTCGGTGGTCTCCGTCGTCGTCGAATCGCCGTTCGCGGGGTTCGCCGGCTGTGGGAGCGAATCCACCGACTCGATGGGGATGTTCTCGACGCCGTCGAGACCGTGCCAGACACCGTTGTCGCCGACCGGCTCGTCGCCGACGAACAGGCGGACGACCGACGCCGGCGCCGCTCCGAAGGTCACGGTTCCGTCCTCGGGGACCTCGGTGACGACGTGTGTGACCGAATGGTTCGTCGGTTCGTCCCACGACGTCGGGAGCGCGTGGGGGAGCGGGCGCTCCTCGGCGCTCGGTTCGAGCAGGACCGCCTCGACCGACCTGCCGGCGTACGCCTCGCCGAGCTCGACCGTGACCTCGCTGGCCGCGCGGAGGTTCCGATTGGTGAGGAACACGGCCAACTCGTCATCGCCGTTCCGCATCGCCGCGGCGTCGACGTAGGGCACGTCGGCCTTCTCGTTGACCCGCGGGCCCGTGTCGGGGAGATCCCGGCCCGCGCCGTCGCTCGCCGTGTCGACCGTGTGCCACTCGGCGTCGTCCTCGAAGAGTGCCGAGTAGAGCCCGGTGACGGAGTTGTCGGGGCGAAGCGGGTTCGGGTCCGGCGGGTAGTCGTCCGTTTTGACGGGGGCCCAGGATTTGGTGGGGACCCACGTCTGTGCGACCCACTCGACGGTGTCGGGGTTCCGGATGGCAGCGTTGAACGCGCCCGCCACGTAGGCCGCGCCGGGCATCGTCTCCGGGCCGGGGTAGGGAGCGCCGGCCGCGACGGCCGGGAAGATACCGAGCTCGCTGAGGTTGACGTAGAAATCATCGTACCCCTTCGCATCGGCCATCTCGCCGAGCGACGCGAGTTGGTCGCCGAGCTGGGTCGGCGCCATCACCAGCACCTCGCTGTAGTCCCAGTCGTCGGCGCCGTGTTCGTTCTTCCACTCGGTCACCGCGGCGGCGTCCTCCAGTCCCCACTGGTAGCGGTGGATGTTCAGCCCGTCCAGGAGCTCCGGGGAGAGCTCCTCCAGGAGGGTCTCGTTCCACGGGTTGTCGTTGTGCGCGGCCTCAGCGGGGTCCCACCCGCTGGCGAGAACCGTGATCGAGTCGTCGACCTCGCGCATCGCCTCCGAGTACCGGTCGAAGCCGATGCGGTCGGCGTTCCCCCCCTCCACGGCCGAGTCCTCGCCGACCCCGTACGTCGCCGGGTCGGTGGTGTGGCCGTGCTGCCAGTCGCCCCAGACCTCGTTGCCGACGCCCCAGTGCTCGACGTTCCAGGGGTCGGCGCGGCCGTGCTCCGCGCGCAACTGGCCCAGCTCGGTGTCCCCGGAGCCGTTGACGTACTCGACCCAGTTAGCGGCGTTCTCGGGGAGGATTTGTCGCTCGGTCGCCCACTCGGGCGGGTTGTCCCACCAGCCGATAGTGATTTCCGGCGTGATGTCCGCGACCTCGCAGAGTTCGAGGTACTCCGCGGTGCCGAAGAAGTTGGGCTGCATCCCCTGCCACGCGTGGTTGAACCGGGGCGTCCGCTCGGAGAGGGGGCCGACGCCGTCGCGCCAGTTGTACTGACTGGTGACGTTGCCGCCCGGCCACTTCAGCCACGTCCCGTTCTGGTCGTCGAGCAACTCCACGGTGAGCGGGTTGAACTTCCCGTTGACCGCGTCGTCCGCCGCGAGTTCCACGAAGTCGACGTCGAAGTGCCCCGTTCCCTCCGCCGTGAACTCGACGGCGTACTGGCCGTACGGCGTCGCGACGTTCGCGACGGCGCCGGCGACGTACTCGTCGCCGCTCTTCGCGTCGAGTTCGAGCGTGGGTTCGTGGCGCTCCCACTCGCCCGAAACGGGCAACTCCGTCGAGGCGAGCGTTTCCCCGTCGAGCGTCGTGAGCGCAACCGTGACCGTGTCGACGTCGCCGCGCACCGAGACCCCGAGGTCGTAGCCCAGCGTGCGGGTGTCCGGGAGGACGATTTTCTGCGTGAGACCGCCGCGCGCGCCGTCGAGCGAGACGCGGGGGTAGCCGACCGACCCGTGTGGCGTGTTGCCGCCCGCGACGCGCTCGCCGTCCGTGCGGAGGTCGACCGAGACGCCGTCGCCCCCGATACGCTCCCAGGGGTAGGGGAGAACGTCGTCGCGTTCGACGTCGTAGAACGTGTCGATGGCGTCGCCGAACCAGTAGTCGGGAACTCGCCAGAACGTCGGGTTCATGACGTGCAGGGAGTAGACGCCGGGGTAAATCGTGCCGTCGCCGTAGTGCTCGTTCAGCCGGCCGAACAGCGTCTCCTGTACCGTCGCGTCGGTCGCCGACCCGGGGTCGACCGTGACAGTGTTCCGAACCGGTTCCGCCGGGTCCGCGGACGCCACACCGCTCCCGAGGCCGACGAGCGAGCCGGCCGCGAGCGCCGACTGGGCCGCGAGGAAGCCCCGCCGCGAGAGGCTCCGTTCGGGACTGGTGTCGTCTCCGCTAGGGGGGTTCGCCGTCATACAAATATCACGAACAATCACATCAGTAAATATGTACCGGATGCCCGACCCGTCACGCACGCGGCGGACCGCGAACGCCTATCCGGCAGTGGCGGAAGCAATTAGTACACGCAGCCAGTAGCCGGAGTATGAGCAAGAACGCGCCGGTGGACGCGACGCAGACGACAATACGAGTCATCGAGGCACTCAAGGACCTCAACGGAGCGGGCGTCTCGGCGCTGTCCGAGCGCCTCGACCTGCCGACGAGCACGGTCCACGACCACCTCCGGACCCTCCACGAGAACGAGTTCGTCATCAAGCGGGACGGCGAGTACGAGGTCGGCGCGCGCTTCCTCGAAATCGGCGGCTACGCCCGGAGCAACCGGGACGTCTACCAGATAGCCGAGCCCGAGATTCAGAAGCTAGCCTCCAAAACCGGCGAGCACGCGAACCTGATGATAGAGGAGTTCGGGCGCGGCGTCTTCTTCCTGAAGGTGAAAGGGGAAGACGCCTTCGAGCTCGACACCCACGTCGGCAAGCGGGTGAACCTGCAGACGACCGGCCTGGGAAAGGCGATTCTGGCCCACCTCCCGGAGGAGCGCGTCGACCGGATAATCGAGGAACACGGGCTCCCCGAGATAACGTCCGACACCGTAACCGACCGTCAGGAGCTGGAAGCGGAGCTGGCGCAGGTCCGCGAGCAGGGCTACGCCGTCGACGACGAGGAACGCATCCCGGGCGTTCGCTGTGTCGCCGCGCCCATCCTCGGCGACGAGGGCGAGGTCATCGCCTCCGTGAGCGTCACCGGGCCGAAAAGCGGGATGCAGGGCGAGCGATTCGAGCAGGAGATACCGGATCTCGTCCTGCGGACGGCGAACGTCATCGAAGTCAACCTGAAGTACCAGTAACGGCGTTTCCGCTATTGCCGGAATCAGGTCCGAACGAGTAAAACAGCGCGATTTTCCGGGTTCCCACCGACGAAACCAGCCTATCAATACACGAATCCGAGTAGCATCTCCCGTAGAACCGATGTATCCGAGGTTTTCATTACGCCGTTATCCGCGTAAATCCTGGAACAGTTTTCGGTTAGTCGTCTCCGGTCAAAGCGGACAGTTCGTCGGGAGGCGACCCTTGTTCTAAGACGATGAGAATTACACGAATAGTGCCGTAATTCTTTGCGCAGGAAGCGGTGAAGCGTCCGTCAAGACCGGCTTGCGCCCCGAAACCGGCGGCATCGGGCCCCGGAGCCGACCCCTTCAGAGAGGGAAGCGACAACTGATGGGCAGAGTTTTTCCGGTGTTGCCGGAAAATATAGTATCGGTCTCGCGTGTGTTCTGACCCCAACTTTCATTATACTGGGGGGTGAGCGTTTAGATGGCGTCTCAGATACTCGCACCCCCACAAGCCGGTCCGTGGGGTGTGTCGGAGCGCTGGGGACGTCGCCTGTATCGCCCCGCTCAACCGAGCTGTAAGGCTGTCATCGTGTGAGGGTCGGGCCCCTCAAGGGCCTACCTTTTTAGGCATCACGGACGCGGCAACGTGTATGGGTACGTTTGAGTATACGAACACGAGCGACGACGGCGAGGCAGCCCTTCGAATCGACCCGAGCGAACGGGGGGCCACCGTGAACCCGGACCTCTACGCGAAGTTCGGCGAACACCTCTCCACCCCGTGGAACGTGAAGAACGCGTTCAGCGCCGAGACCCTCTACAACCCGGCGTTCGGCTCTTGGAAGTTCCAGGTCCCCGAACCGACCGTGGACGGCGGCCGGCCGCCGGAGCACGACCCCGAGGAGGTCGAGGAGCGTATCGACCACTACGCCGAGTTCCAAGCGCTTCCGGACGCCGAGCGCCTCCACGACGCCTACCGGGAGGGCTGTGCGCTGTTCTGGTTCCCCGTGGGTGATATCCGGGCGAGCCCGGAGACGGGCGTCGCCGACGACCGCGCACAGCGCGTCGAAACCGAAGAAGCAGGTCAGGGGGTCGCGCAGTGGACCCACCTCCCGCTCCAGCGCGAGCGGCGCTACGAGGGGGACCTCATCGCGCGGGCGAAGACGGAGAGCACCGTCGAGGTCGCGCTCCACCGAACCGAGAGCGACGGAACGCTCGGCGAACCTCTCGCCGAAGCGACCGTCACGGTCGGGACGGAGTGGACGGAGGGCACCTTCGCGTTCGACGTTCCCGAGGACGTCGCGGAGGACGCGACGGTCGCGCTGGCACTCACGACGACCGAGGCTGCGAACGTCGTCCTCGACCGCGCGGCGCTCCGGCCGACCGACCACGTCGCCGGCACCGACCGCGACGTCGTCGAGCTCTGCCGTGAGGCGGAGCTCCCCGCGCTGCGCTGGCCCGGCGGGAACTTCGTCTCGGGCTACGACTGGCGCGACGGCGTCGGCCCCCTCTCCGAGCGGCCCACGAAGCCCAATCCCGCGTGGGACGGCCTCGAACCCAACGACGTCGGAACGAACGAGTTCCTCGCCTTCTGCGAGGCCGTCGGCTGCGAGCCCATCATCTGCGTGAACGCCGGCGACGGCACCGCCGAGGCGGCCGCGAAGTGGGTGGAGTACTGCAACGGCTCGACGGACACGGAGATGGGTCAGTTGCGCGCCGAGCACGGCCACCCCGAGCCCTGGAACGTCGAGCGCTGGGAGCTCGGCAACGAGGTGTACGGCCCCTGGCAGACGCGGTGGACGACGGCGACGGGGTACGCCGACCGCTTCGAGCGCTTCCGGGAGGCGATGACCGCGGTCGACGACAGCATCGAGGTGCTGGCCTGTGGCAATCGCAACGTCGGGTGGAACGACGAGCTGCTCGCGAACGCGGAGCCGACGCCCGAACACCTGACGGACCACATCCTCGTCGCGACCTACGTCGGCGCCGAGACGAGCCGGGAGGAGCTCTACAACGCCCACATGGGCCTCGCGACGCAACTCGGGGAACGCTACCGCGACCTCGAAGCCCGGATGGAGGCGGCCGGCGCCGAGGAGCCGCGGCTCTCGGTGACCGAGCTACAGCTGTTCACCCGCTTCGAGGAAACCGACGCGGAGCCGACCGAGGACGGAACGCCGGTCTCGGCGTCGAACATCCCCGGCAACAAGTCGATTACCGAGGCGCTCTACGACGCGACCGTCATCCACGAGAGCGCTCGGATGGCGCCGTTCCTCGACGCCGTCACCCACTCCGGGCTGGGGAACCACGGCGGCGGCGTCCGGAAACACAAGGAGTCGGTGTGGGCCGACCCCTGCTACTACGGCCACCGGATGGGCGCGGCGCTCGCCGGCGGCACCCAACTGGGCGTCGAGTTGGCGTGTGATTCGTTCTCGACCGACCGCACCTTCGGCACCGACGACTCGAAGTGGCTCGGCGAAATCGAGCCCGTTGACGGCGTGCCGAGCGTCGACGCGCTCGCGGTCGAGACGGAGGGCGACATCGTCGCGATGCTCGTCCACCGGGACGCGACGGCCGGCGGCGTGACGGTGGATATCGAGGTCGGCGACGGCTTCGAGCCGGGGAGCGAGGCGGCGCTCACCGAACTCACCGCCGACGCGATGGAGGCGGAGAACAGCTACGAGGAGCCCGAGCGCGTGACGCCGACCGAATCGACCGCCCCCGTCGAGGACGGCACGCTGTCCGTGACGCTGTCGCCGAACACCCTGCTCAAGGTCCGCTTCGCGGGGGAGTAGCTACCCGTCGAGGACCTCGGCGCTGTCGTCCCGGGGCTCGTAGCCGATTTCGCGCATCGTCTCGGTTAGCGAGAGGTAGCGCTCGGTGTTCCGGGAGACGACGTTCACCGACACCGCGCCCTCGACGGAGGCGTCGACCGAGGCGAGCGCCGCGTCCCGACAGTCCCGCGGAGAGAGCCACATCGCCCGCGCGTAGCGGGCCTTCTCCTCGGGCAACGACTGCTTCTCCCGGAGACTCTCGGGGTCCAAGAGCCACCCGATACGGAGGTTCACCACGTCGAGACCGTGTCTGTCGGCGTAGTAGGAGCCGAGCGCTTCGCCACTGACCTTGCTTACCGCGTAGTACGAATCGGGGCGCGTCGGGTCGTCCGGCCGGACCGCATCGGCGTCCGCGCGCAGCGACTCGGGCACCGAGACGTCCGCGATGTTGTGCATCTGGGAGACGTGGTTGGTCGAGGCGAACACCACCCGGTCGAGGTCGTTCTCGACGGCGGCCTCGTAGACGTTGCGCGTGCCGTCGATGTTGACGTTCAGAACCGACTCCCATCCCGCGTCGGGCGACGGGTTCCCCGCGAGGTGGACGACCGCGTCCTGGCCGTCGAGCGCGTCGACGAGCGCCTCGCGGTCGGTGACGTCGAGGACGATGCTGTCGATACCCTCGCGCTCGCGGTGGGTAATCGGCGTGACCTCGTGTTCGGACTCGCGCAGCGCGGCGAGTGCTTCCCGTCCGACGTTGCCCGCGGCACCGGTGAGTGCGACGTTCGCCATACCCCTACATACGGGCGGGGGAAATAGTGCTTTCCGGACCCGCTCCGACGCGCGATAGCAAGTTCTATGTGGGCCCGTCGAAACGAATCCCGCATGGCAACAGTACGGTTCCGCGACCCGGCCGGTTCAGTTCGGAAAGGTACCTGGAGCGATGAGGGCATCGAGTTCGGCGGTGAGACCTACGACCCCGACGAGGTCGACGTGCTCCCGCCGAGCGACCCCACGAAGGTCGTCTGCGTGGGGCTGAACTACGCGAACCACGCCGAGGAAGAGGGCATGGACATCCCCGAGCGCCCCCTGCTCTTCCTGAAGCCGCCGAACACGGTGTCGAGCCACGGCGACACGGTGACGCTCCCCGAGGGAAAGGAGAAGGTCGAACACGAAATCGAGTTCGCGGTCGTCATCGGCGAGCAGTGCAAGAACGTTCCCGAGGAGGACGCGATGGACGTCGTCGAGGGGTACACGATAGCGAACGACATCTCCAATCGCGACGACCAGCGCGTCGAGCAGAACTGGGTCCGCGGCAAGGCCTTCGACAACGCCTGTCCCCTCGGCCCCGTCATCGCCGACCCCGAGGACGTGCCCGAACACGCGGACGTGGAGCTCCGCGTGAACGGCGAGGTCCGCCAGTCCTCGAACACCGAGGAGTTCATCTTCTCCGTGCCCGAGCTCATCACCGAGATTACCCAGTACCAGACCTTAGAGGAGGGTGACGTCATCATCACGGGCACGCCCGCCGGCGTCGCGCCGCTCGAGGACGGCGACCGCGTCGAACTCGAAATCGAGGGCATCGGAACCCTGGAACACGGCGTCGAACGGTAAGATGGTCGAGGAACTCACCGGCCGTCGGCTGTCGACGGTGTCGCTCAGCGACGTGGCCATCGACGACGACTTCTGGAACGACCGCCTGGCGACGAACCGCGAAACCTCGCTCGAACACCAGTACGAGCAGCTGGGCGAGCGCTGTCTCCCGAACTTCCGGCGCGCCCGGGATGGGAAGGAGGGCGGCTTCCAGGGGATGTGCTTCGAGGACTCGGACGCCTACAAGTGGCTGGAGGCGGCGAGCTACGTCCTCGCGACCCGCGACGACCCCGAACTGAAGGAACGCGTCGACGAGGTCATCGAGCTGGTCGCCGCCGCACAGGAGGAGAACGGCTACCTGAACACCTACCACCAGCTCAAATTCGACGACGAGCTGCGCTGGAGCAACCTCCGGAACCTCCACGAGCTCTACTGTGCGGGCCACCTCATCGAGGCGGCCGTCGCACACCACCGTGCCACCGGCGAGGACTCCCTCCTACAGGTAGCGAGTGACTTCGCCGACCACATCGACGACACCTTCGGCCCCGACGACCTCCACGGCGCCCCCGGCCACGAGGAAGTCGAACTCGCGCTGGTGAAGCTCTATCGTGTGACCGAGGAACAGCGGTATCTCGACCTGGCCGAGTACTTCGTCGACGCCCGCGGGACGAGCGGGCGCTTCGACTGGGAGACCGACCATCCCGACGAACTCGCCGGCGGGGAGTGGTGGCACACCGGCGACGACTACGACGCGACGTACTCCCAGAGCCACGCGCCGGTCCGCGAGCAGGACACCGTCGAGGGCCACTCGGTGCGCGCGGTGTACCTCTACAGCGGCGTCGCGGACCTCCTCCTCGAAGGGGCGGGCGACGCGGAGTTGGCGGGCGCTCTCGACTCCCTCTGGGAGAACATGACGGAAAAGCGGATGTACGTCACCGGCGGCATCGGCTCCACGTCCGACGGCGAGCGCTTCACCGAGGACTACGACCTCCCCAACCGGTCGGCGTACGCCGAAACGTGTGCCGCCGTCGGGAGCGTCTTCTGGAACCGCCGGCTGTTCGAACTCACCGGCGAGGGCCGGTTCTACGACACGCTCGAACGCGCGCTGTACAACGGCGTGCTCGCGGGCGTCTCGCAGGACGGCACGGAGTTCTTCTACGAGAACCCCCTGGAGAGCCTGGGCCACCACCACCGGAAGGGCTGGTTCGCGTGCGCCTGCTGTCCGCCGAACCTCGCGCGCCTCCTGGCCTCGCTGGGCGAGTACGTGTACGCGCAGAACGCCGCGGACGAACCCTACGTGAACCTCCTGCTCGGGAGCGAGGCAACGCTGACAGTCGGCGGACGGGAGATGACGTTGACCCAGCACACCGACTACCCGTGGGGGGAGTCCGCCGAAATCGAGGTCGGCGTCGACGACGAACTGGACACGGCGCTCCACGTCCGGGTGCCAGAGTGGTGTGCGAACCCCGAACTGACGGTGAACGGCGACGCCGTCGAGAGCGACCGCGCGGACGGCTATCTCACGGTCGAGCGGAGCTGGGAGGACGGCGACACGCTCGAACTCGCCTTCGAGTTGCCGGTCAAGCGGATGGCCGCCCACCCCGACCTCCCCGACGACGCCGACCAGCTCGCGCTCCAGCGGGGGCCGCTCGTCTACTGCGTCGAGGAGACTGACCTGGGCGAGGCGCCCTCGCGGCTGCGCGTCGACCCCGAGGCGTCCGTCGACGTTCGGAACGACGAGGACCTGCTCGGCGGCGTCGTCACGCTCGCCGGCGAGGCGCGGGCCGCGACGGCCGACGGGTGGGACGGCGAACTCTACCGGGAGTGGAAGGGGACCGACGAGCGAACGACGGCGTTCACCGCGGTGCCCTACTACGGCTGGGACAACCGCGAGGAGGGGCGCATGCGGGTGTGGCTCCCGACCGACTGAGTTTCGTCTCCTTCCGGCAGCCCCGGACGCGGTGTGCGAACGGATGCCGTATGGATAGATTTAATAATTAGTTGTGAGCCATTAGGGACGCATGTCAGATGTGCGTATCACGGGCGTAGAAACGTATCTGGTTGCGAACCCCTGGAAGCCGTGGGTGTTCGTGGAGCTGGAGACGGACGCCGGTGTGACCGGCATCGCGGAGGCGACGACACACGACAAGCCCCGCACCGTCGCGGCGGCCATCGAGGAGATGTCGAACTTCTTCGTCGGCCGGGACCCCTTCGACACCGAGTCCCTTTGGCTGGAGATGTACCGCGACGAGTGGTTCTCGAAGAACGTCATCAACACCACCGTCGCGTCGGCCGTCGACATGGCCTGCTGGGACATCAAGGGGAAAGTCCTCGACAAGCCCGTCTACGAGCTGCTGGGGGGTCCCGTCCACGGCATGGAACTCCGCGCGTACGCCAACGGCTGGTACACGGACACGGAGGGAGAGCCCGAGGGCTTCGCCCGCGCGGCCGAGCGAGTTGTCGACGACGGCTACGATGCGATGAAGTTCGACCCCTTCGGCACCGCGTGGCAGTCGATGACTCGGAAAGAGCAGAACCACGCCGTCGACATCGTCCGCGCCGTCCGCGAGGCCGTCGGGCCCGACGTGGACCTCCTCATCGAGTGTCACGGCCGTTTCTCGGCCGGGCAGGCGGTCGAAATCGCGCGCGAGCTCGACGAGTTCGACCCGACGTGGTTCGAGGAGCCCTGCCCCCCAGACTCCATCAACAGCCTCGCGGAGGTATCGCGCAAGTCGCCCATCCCCGTGGCGACCGGCGAGCGACATATGACCAAACACGAGTTCTACGAGCTGGTCACGCAGACCGAGGTCGACGTCTTCCAGCCCGACCTCATGAACACAGGCGGCATCACCGAGGGCAAGAAGATCGCCGGGCTCGCCGAGGCCGACCACGTCGACGTGGCCCCGCACAACCCGCAGGGCCCGGTCGCGGGCGCCATCTACGGTCACTTCTGTACCTCCATCCCGAACTTCCGCATCCAGGAGATGTTCCAGACCTACGACGTTGACTGGGTCGACGACCTCCTAAAGGAACCCCTCGTCGTCGAGGACGGCTACGTCCAGATTCCCGAAGGCCCGGGGTACGGCATCGAACTGGACCACGACGTCATCGCGGAACACGAGTACACCGAGGAGAAGGTTCACACCATCGACCTCTGGGAGAAGAACTGGGAACAACGCGCCGTCGAGAAGCGCTGACCCGTCGGACGCGTTCTACAGGCCGCCGTGCGTTCTTTCGTCGCCGCGCCGGGAACTGACCAGCGGCGGCGCCGGGGAGACGGCGGCGACACACGCTCAACGCCCGTCGTGTTGGTGGTTCCGCTCATGGCGGATATGGGTGAGCGAAGCGCGCCAGGGAAAGCCACACCGCCGAGTTGATTTACGCTACTAACTTTGTAAATTATTTCCGGATTTGCTTCCGGCCACACCGAAATATTTCCATATCAGCTGAGCACCCGTTTTCGGCCCGCAGACGTGTTCTACGGGAGCGGGGTTCGTATGACTGTCTTTTCAGCCCGTCTCCGCCGTGTTTTTTCTCCGGCAGTACCGGATTCTTCTACAACCGGACGGTATCGGCGGCACATAAAACTATTTAACCGCTCACCGAATGGTGTCGGTGCATGCGATACTACCGGATCGAGCGAGACGAGACTGTCTCGCTCGTCGCGGAAAACGAGGCGACCGCGTACGTCTTGACCGAGACGGAACACGGCCCGAAATCGTTCACCGAGTTGGCCGACGCGGCCGCACTCACCGACCAGAGCATCGACGATGTAACACGCGGGCTGCTCGACGAGGCCCCAACCATCGACCTCGAAACCGTTCGCGAGCACATGATCCGCCCGGTCGACCCCGAGGAAGTGTGGGGTGCAGGCGTGACGTACGCCATCAGCCAGAAGTCCAGAGAGGGCGAGGGGGGGCTAGAGGAGGCCTACATGGGCGCCTACGAGGGCGAGCGGCCCGAAGTGTACTTCAAGGCGACGCCGACCCGGACCGTCGGCCCGAACGAGTCGGTCGGCATCCGGGGGGACTCCGACTGGGACGTCCCGGAGCCGGAGTTCACGATGATTCTCCACGAGGGGGATATCGTGGGCTACACCGTCGGCAACGACATGTGTAGCCGCGACATCGAGCGCGAGAACCTCCTCTATCTTCCGCAGAGCAAAATCTACGACAAGAGCTGCGCTATCGGTCCCTGCATCGTGACCGAGGAGACCATCGGCGACCCCCACGACGTGAGCGTCGAGTTGACCGTCGAACGCGACGGCGAGGTCGCCTTCAGCGAGGGCACCTCGACCAGTCAGATGGTGCGGACATGTGAGGAACTCGCCGACTACTTCCGGCGCTACAACCACGTTCCGGAGACGACCGCGCTCCTCACCGGGACATCCATCATCCCGCCCGACGACTTCACGCTCCGGGAGGGCGACGTGGTGAACATCGAGGTCGAGAACGTTGGAACCCTCGTCAACACTGTTGAAAGGCTCTGACTCAGTGATTTTTGGTTCGGCGTGAAAACCGGAATGGGACCATAGGCGTTCGCCGCCGCGAATATATGGATGTTCGGTCAATTATTTTTGTGTGTTAATTTAGCCTTCTATCGGCATATAAATCGCTTTTGAGGAGCTATAGCCCCATTTTCTTCGGTCGCGATAACTATGTGATTGTGATTTATTTTTAAGCATTTTTTAATATAGTCTGTTTTTGTGACGCTATTCGATTGTGAGGGGCGACCGAATTGCGGACACGGTGGTGTCCCCGCCGCCGTTCGCCCGCCACCGAAGTGAATTGCGGACAGAGTGGTGTCTCCGGAGAGAATCCCCCCGAATCAGAATTGCGGACACGGTGGTGTGGGGGGGTCCATCGAACGACGATACGAAGTGCGGACACCGTGGCCTACCGTTGCGCGGAAATCGAACGGAAATCGAGGTCCTCGAAGCGGTCGAGACCCTCCAACACGTCGATTGTGGCCTCCGTGCTCACCTGGAGCGAGAAATGGTATGCCGGGCCGCCGATGGAGCCTGCGGCCTGTTTTTCGGCCTCGACGATGCCCTGCATGTCGAGTTCGAGGAGGTGGTCCTTCATCCGCCGCTGCACGAGCTTGTCGGCGTCCGTCTTGTCCGCGATGTTCTGGTATATCTGGTAGAGCACCTTCGAGCGGGCGGGCGTGTCCCCGGAGACTTCGAGGACGGTGACCGCCGCGAGGGAGAGTTGTGCCTGCGTCGTCATCTGGCGCATCGCCTCGACGACGGTCTCCCGTTCGATGACGGTCTCCGCCTCGCGAGCGTGTGCCTGCGAAACCGTCTCCGACTCTTCGCGGTCCGCGACCTCCCCCGCCTTGCGGAGGTACTTGATCGCCTGCCGGGCGTCGCCCTTGTCGTGGGCGGACATGGCAGCGATCAGTTCGACGACACCCTCGTCGAGCACGTCGCTCCGGAACTCGATGTCCGAATCGGAACCGCCGTTTTCGGCCACTTCGTGTGGGTTAGCCCCCTGAGAAATTGCGGACACGGTGGTGTGTGTTGTGTCGCGGAACGCCTTCGCCGCGCGGCGACGAAGGATCTGTTGGAGTTCCCCCGCGTTGTACGGCGAGAAGAGAATAGAGTCGTCGTAGAGCGAGGATTTGACCTTCGGGGAGAGGGAATCCCGCCACTGCAGGTCGTTACTGATGCCGATGACGCTCGGGTAGACGTGGTCCCCGACGTGGCCCTGTGCCCGTGCTCGCGAGAGCGAGTAGAGGAGGCGGTCGTCGTCGCCGAGCGCGTCGATTTCGTCGAGAACAAGAATGATCGTCCCGCCGATGTCGTCCATCGCGTCGAACATCATGTCCATGACGACGTCAGTGGAGTAGCCCGTCGGGCGGTCCGCGCCGGTGAGTCGCTGGTAGATCCGCGAGGCCGCCTTGTACGACGTCGAAAGGTCGTGGCTCTCACAGGAGATATAACACGTAGTGAGATCGAGGTGTTCCGACTCGTTTTCGGCGTGGTACTGCAGTTCGCTCAGTTCGGCTTTCACCGCCGCGGTCTTGCCCTGCCCTGCTTTCCCGTGGATGAACACGTTGTTCGCGCCGGCGCCCCGCGCGGCCGGCGAAAGCGAGTCGTTGAGCGCGTTCATTTCGTCCCGTCGCTCCGGCAGCGTGTCCGGGTGGTGTTCCTCCCGGAGGGCCTCCTCGTTCGCGAAGATGGGGGAGGTGGCGGAGTACCGTGACATACCTCCGTGTCCGAGTCGGAGTGTCATAAACCCCCGTGTCCGTAATGTCTATAATGTCCGCAACTGCCACCACACCCACACCACCGTGTCCGCAATTCGAGCCAACGACGGAGGGGGCGGTTCAGTCGGTCAGTACAGTTTTGGGCGTTTTAGGTTATAAAGAAAAGCAGTTAGAGAATTCACCGGTTACTAAACTAGCGTACTACTACTATACTACTACACTAACTAGTTCTAGAGGAAGAGTTAAGTGAATAAAATTCTCGATTTCGGCGGCTCTCGACGGATTCCTCCCGAACTCCGCGGTTTCGCGCCGGTCAGCCCCTCACCCCACCCCCTCTCTCGGAGCGTGGAATTGCGGACACGGTGGTGTGTCCCCCCTCCTCGGAACGATAACACGAATTGCGGACACGGTGGTGTGTTAGGCTACGGGTTTATCGTCGAGATACCGACGGTACACACCGTGAAACGCTGTCTAAGGGCGAACCAGCGTTCGAAGAGCGGCGAACCGATTCGGGCCCCGCGCTCGCGCTCGGAATTGCGGACACGGTGGTGTGTCACCGTCGGACCCAGGTCAACGCCGCGTCCGGCCGGCGTCGGGGGTTGAACCGCCGATGGAATTGCGGACACGGTGGTGTGTCTCCCCCTCCCCTCCTCCTATCGGAACGATGATACGAATTGCGGACACGGTGGTGTGTTCGTCCTTCCGGAACGGCGCTTCAGCGCTCCCGGACCCGCATCGGCATCCCGTTTCGGGGGTGCATCGTCAGGGTCGGCCACCACTCCACGCCGTCGCGCGTGTACTCGGCAGTGTAGCGCTGGGCCGTCCGCGCGACGATGAGTTGTGCCTCCAGCAGCGCGAGATGCTTCCCGATGCAGTGACGCGGCCCCCCGCCGAACGGGAAGTACGCGAAGCTCGGGCGGTCCGCGTCCCGGTTCCACCGGTCGGGGTCGAACGTTTCGGGGTTCTCCCAGTACCGCTCGGAGCGGTGCATCGCCCACTGCGAGAGCATGATGGCGGACCCCTCGGGCACGCGGTAGCCGTTGAACTCGACGTCCTCGGTCGCCTCGCGGAACATCGTGTACACGGGCGGATAGAGGCGCATCGCCTCGTTGACGACGTTCTCGATGAGGTCGAACTCCCGTACGTCGGCCATCGTCGGCCGCTCCCCGTCCGTACCGTGGCCGTCACCGACCACCTCCTCGATTTCCGCGTGGACTCGCCGTTCCACTTCGGGGTGTTCGGAGAGCAGGTACCATGTGTACGTCAGCGTGAGCGCCGTCGTGTCGTGGCCCGCCAGCAGGATAGTCATCACTTCGTCCCGGAGCTCCGTATCGGTTTGCTCCCCGCGCTCCTGTGCGCGCAGGAGAATCGAGAGCAGGTCGTCGGGCCCCTCGTCGGTCTCGGGGTCGCCGACGGTCCCGCGGCGTTCGGCGACGATGTCCTCGATGACGCCCTCCATCGTCGCGACGGCCGCGTCGTACTCGCCGTCGCCGGGCATCGGAAGCCACGGCGGCGCCGCGAAGCGCACGGGGTCCGGCTCGAAGCGCGCGCCCAGCGGTTCGAGGGCCTCCCGAATCGTCTGTACGCGGTCGTCGGTCAGGTCGGTCCCGAGCATCAAATCGACGATGACCGAGAGTGTGACCTCCGTCATCTCCTGTTCCATGTCGATGACCTCACCGTCGGCCCACCCCGCCAGCTGGTCGTCGTTGTGGGCGACGATGTCGTCGGCAAAATCGACGAGTCGGCCCATCGCGAACGCCGGGTTCGCGAGCTCGCGCTGTTTCTCCCATTTTTGTCCCTCGCTCAGTAGGAGGCCCTTCCCTAGCAGTTCGCCCAGCGAGTCGTCCTGGAAGGCGGGCTTGGCGAAGCGCTCGGGCTCGGTGACGAGGACGCGCTCGATGGCCGCGGGGTCCGTCAGGAGGTAGGTGTCCATCGGTCCCAACTCGAAGTTGACCACGTCGCCGTAGGCCGCTTCACAACCGGACAGAAAGCGGAACGGGTCGCGAGCGTACTGCCGGCTGCTGCCGAAGAGGGGCTCGCCTTTCGGGCCCGGGGGGCTGGAACGCATGCTCTCTAGTTGGGTTACTGTTCCATCAAAGCTCGGGTCCGAGCGGTACGGGTCGGTGCCCGCGGCCCGTTCGGGGCCGTACGCCGCCTCAGAACTCTCGCTTGAGGCGTATCTCGTCGTCGGTGACGCGCGCGATGCGGTCTCGCTTGAGCGGGTAGTCGTCATCGTCTATCTTCTGCCACCCCAACTTCGAGCGCAGGGTGTCCCCGAGACCGGGATCGGCATCGACGTATGCCGTCCCTCCGCGGATACCGGAGACGACACCGATTTTCTCGCCGTCGGCGTTGACAACGCGCTTTCCTACGTCTTCTTCTTCTACGTTTCGTGGCATGGTATGTCTGCTTACCGCGGCGGCACTTGACGTCCACACCGATTAGTTATGGGTCCCATTCACCCTTCCCAGGCTGCAGGAGCGGAGGTAACGCTGCGTTACCGTCGCCGCCCGCGACTCGCATCCGCGATACGGGCCCTACCGAGCGTGTAAATATCGGGTTTCGAACACATGACTTAGGTCGGCCGTGGTTCTATCGTGCCCGATGGCACACGAACGGACCGTCGAGGCCCTCGCGGGCCTCGGACAGAAACAGCGCGTCCGCGTTACGACCGACGACGCCGCGCTCGACGCCCGGGTCGCCGAAGGGGTGTTCGTTCCGGACGAGCGCCTCCGCATCGAACTTTCGCCCGGCGTCGAGGAAGAGGGACGGTATCAGGTCCGCGCGACGTTCGCCGACGGCGGGTGGTCATCTCCGGAGCTCCGGTACTGCCCGAGTGGACACGCCTCGCCCGCGTGGCGCGTCGTCGGGGAGATACGCGGCGTGACGCCCCTGGAGGAGTCGGCGTACCCGGAGCGGAACTGAGTCGGCGCTCGCGCCACTCGTAGGCCAGCCGCCGCCGGTCGTTGCGGGCCCTTCTTCACCCGGATCGGTTGCCCTCGCGCACCAGCCCACGAAGTGTTCGCTACCCACACGACTGTGCGGGTCCGGACGGCCCACGCTGTGAAAAGGTATTTGCGCCGCCCGCGGAAGAACGACCCATGGAAGTAGACGAAGTGGAGACGATTCCGCTGGAACACCCGCTCGGAGCCGGCCGACGGCTCGGCGGGACGCGCGGCGTGACGGGCACCCGGACGGCGACGCTGGTCAAACTCACCGCGGACGACGGCACCGTCGGATGGGGCGAGGCGTTCGCGCCGCCTCGTACCGTCGCCGAGCTGGTCGACGAGGTGTTCGCGGACACCGTCGTCGGCAGGTCCCCCCGCGATGCCGACGCGCTCGCGGACGACGTGTACACCGGGCAAATAGGGGGCTACCATTTCTCGCGGGGTCCCTTCACGCAGGCCGCTCTCACGGGCGTCGAGGTCGCGCTCTGGGACCTTCGGGGGAAGCAACTCGGCGAACCCGTCCACGAACTCCTCGGCGGGCGCTCGCGTTCCTCGGTGACGCCGTACGCCTCGACGATGTACATCACCGAGTGGGACCAGGACCCCGCGGAGCCGATGCGGGAGGCCGTCGCTGAGGGCTTCACCGCGGCGAAGATCAAAATCGGCCGCTCCGTCGAGGACGACCGCTCCCGGGTTCGGACCGCGCGGGAGATACTCGGCGACGACGCCGCACTGATGGTCGACTACAACGGGAACTGTACCCCAAAGGGCGCAGTCGAGTCGATACGGGCCATCGAGGAGTACGACCTGACGTGGGTCGAGGAGCCGGTCCCGCCCGAGAACCGTGACGGCTACCGCGAAGTCGGGCGAAAAGTCGACGTACCCCTCGCGGCGGGTGAGGCCCACGCCGGACGCTTCGAGTTCGCCGACCTGATTCGGGACGGTCTCGTCGACGTGGTCCAGCCGAACCTCGGGCGCTGTGGCGGCTTCGCCGAGGCCGCCTTCATCGCGCGGACGGCGACGACGAACAACGCGACCGTCCGACCCCACGTCTGGAACAGCGGCGTCGGTCTCGCGGCGGCCCTCCAGTTCGCGGCGACGGTGCCCGACTACCCCCAGCGCGCGGACCTGACCGAGCGGGAGGTTCTCTTCGAGTTCGACCGGAGTGAGAACCCTCTGCGCCACGAGATACTCGAAGAGCCCTTCGACCCGACCGGCGGGTCGTTGGACGTTCCGACGGCGCCCGGACTCGGCATCGAAATCGACGAATCGGCACTCGGGGAGTACGCCGTCGAGCGCTGATACCACCCCCGCGTTCCTGCACGAATCTCGGGGAAGAACGGGTAACGGCGGCTTACCGACACCCTCTATTGGTTTACATCCATATGTATGTCACACACTGGTGGGTAGTACGCCGACGTTACGGTCCGTATCGGCTCTGTACTGTCGCAACGAGACCGGAAAAACCGCCAGCAGCAACGAGAGCGGGGGTTCTGCGTGACCGATACGCTCAAAGCGGGTAGGCCCGAAGGAAGACCATCACCGAACCCCGCCGCACGTTCGAGTGCGCCGACGTCGAGGCGCTTCGGTCCGACCCCCGACTCGCCGAGTGGGCGCTCCGGTGTGTTCCGGGTGACGACGAACGCGGGACGGTTCTGCTCGTCGGGGTCGTCCACGACCACCCGGCGAGCGTGTTTCGCGTCGTCCACACGCTCGAAACGCTTTCCCCCGATGCCGTCGCCGTCGAACTCCCGCCGCTCGCGATGCCGCTCTTCCGGGCGTACGCGAGCGCCCCGGACACGCCGCCCCGGCTCGGCGGCGAGATGAGCGCGGCGCTCCAAACCGCGGCGGGGCGAACGGTCGGCATCGACGCGCCGAACGGGGCCGCCTTCCGCGCGCTGGCCCGGGCGCTCCGCGCTGAGCGTCCCCCGCTCGACACCGTCCGCGGTGTTCTGCGCGACGCCGCGTCCGGGCTCGCGCACGCGGCGGTCTGCCGGCTCGGGGCCGTCGTCGCGGCGCACACCCCGTTCAAGCCGCGACTGTACGAGCACATCGTCTACGACGTAACCGTTCTGGACTCCCCCACCGAGCAGGCCGCCCACGAGTCCGAACACGTCTCCCACCAGCGGGCGTTCCTACGCGCAATCGAGACCCCGGCGACGATACGCCTCGTCGACGAGGCCCGCGAAGCCGGCATGGTCGAACGCCTGCGCGAACTGCGCGCCGACGGCGACGTCGTCGCCGTGGTCGGGGTCGAACACCTCGACGCGCTCGCGGCCGGCCTCGACCGTTCCACTCCGTAACGAACTGTCCCAATCGCTTATCACGGCGTCCGCCGTACGTTCACCACAGGCGACGTGATACGTATGCTCACCACACATCACCGGCGCCGGACGGGGCGGTAGTATGGCCCACCCGTTGTGCAGCGAGGACGAGGGCAAGCGGGTAGTGACGACCGACGGCGTCGTCGTGGGCTCGGTTGCCCGCGTCGCGCCGGGCTGCGTCCACGTCGAACCGCGCTCGGGCCTGCTTGCGGGCTACGGCTCGTGGCTACACAGCCCGTGGTGCTCGGCGACCCCGTTCCGGCTCGACGGTCGGGCGGTCGCCCGGGTCACCGACGAGACGGTCGTTGTCTTCGCTTCCGACGAGGAGAACGTCGCACCCGCAACAGCGGCGAAAAAATAGCGACCTCAGAGGTCTTCCTTGAGCCGGATTTCCTCGTCGTCGATGTCTTCGACGCTCGACGCCTGGAGCTGATACGTCCCCGCGTTCTCTTCCGTCCAGCCGAGGCGACGGCGGACGCTCTGCGAGAGGTCGGTGTCGGCTTCGATGTGCGCCATCGACCCCTCGACGCTCCGGAGCGTTCCGACGGTGTCGCCGTCGGACGTTACAACTTGCTTCCCTTCGTCTTCTGCGCTGAATTCTACCATGGATTCTCCGGGCCCGAACCCCTCGAGCCCTACCAGATAGTGGGCCGCCGCCGGGGATGAAACGTGGCTATCGCCCTCCAACCCATTCAAGTACAGCCCCCGAACATCCACGAAAAACCGTCACGTCACGCGCCGGGAACGGGGTTTTTTGCCCGCTCCGGGCGAAGTGAACTCCGCCGCATGAGTGTGTACGCCACGGTCGCGGTCCCGCCGGAGGCGTTCGTCCTCGAACACGCCCTGAAGGGCGCCGAGCTCCGCGTCGAACTGGAGCGAGTGGTACCTATCGGCGGGCGACCGGGGCTCCGCATCAGGACCCACGCCGACACGCCGGCCGTTCGGACTCTCGTTCGTTCCGACCCGGACGTGGCGCGCGTCGAACCGGCCGGCACACCGGACGGTGGCCTCCTCCTCGACGTCGAGTGGCCGCGCTCCCGGTGCGCGCTCGCGGAATCGCTGGCCGACACCGGGTCGGCGTGCTTGCGCGGCGTCGGCGCCGACGCCGCATGGCGTCTCACGGTCCGGACGCCGACCTCCGAGTGTCTCGCCGAGTTCTACCGGCGTTGTTCGGAGGTCGGCGTCTCGCTGTGCAGCGTCCGGCGCTCCGGCCACCCGGACCGACACGGCCTCTCCTTTCACCTCTCCGACCCGCAACACGAGACCCTCCGGGCCGCGCTCGCCGGGGGTTACTTTTCGGTGCCGCGGGAGGTCACCCTCCGGGAACTCGCCGACGGACTGGGCGTCTCCGACACCGCGGCGTCACAGCGTCTGCGTCGCGGGACGCGGACGATACTCTCGGAGCTGTTCTCCCTGTGAGAACCGAAGGACGCGGGCGTAGAGCCCTCGTCATCGGAGCACTCTCTCGGACAATAACGTCCGGCAAGAGCGGAAACAGAACAGTGCGGGAAGCCGTCGCCGAACGACGGCGCGACCTCGACTGCGGTACCTGTGTTGGCAACGATTCCCGTAAGTGAGCGCCCCAAAATGTCTCTTACCGGCTAGCGGGCCGTTGCTGTCCGAGTCGAACGGCCGGGCGCGACACACGACGAAGCGACTCCTGCGTTCCGCGTTGAGCGGATACTGAATCCCGAAGTCTGCCCCACCGAGCGTCTCCCGCACAGGGGTTCAGACGGTCGAAGCGTCCTATAATGGGCCTGATAGACGGCCTAACGCGCTCTCCCTGCCGGAAACGATGGGAACTATCGGGTGTAATACCTACCGGTGTAACCGGAAACAGTTCACATCGGGGGCAAGCGCGTCGTTCGTCCGCGTTCTCGGTCCGGACCTGTACGTTTCCGCGCACAGTAGTGAATACCCTCCACCCCGTCGATACGGGCGTATGAGCGTATCCGAGACCGTCGCCGTACTGGGTGCTGGGACGATGGGCCACGGCATCGCACAGGTCGCGGCGATGGCCGGCCATGACGTCCGGCTCCGCGATGTCGAGCGTGACCTTGTCGACGCCGGGCGCGAGCGCATCGCGTGGAGCCTGGAGAAACTCGCCGAACGGGGTGACGTCACCGAGAGCGAGGCGGCCGCTGCGCTCGACCGCGTCGAAACGTTCGTCGACGCGGCGGCCGCGGTCGGGGGCGCAGACTTCGTCATCGAGGCTGTCCCCGAGCGCGCCGACATCAAGCACGCGGTGTACGGGGACGTTGCCCCCCATCTCGGCGCCGAGACGGTCCTGGTGACGAACACATCGAGTCTCTCCGTGACCGACCTCGGCGAGGTGAGCGGCCGCCCGGAGACGTTCGTCGGGATGCACTTCTTCAATCCCCCGGTGCGCATGCGCCTCGTCGAGGTCGTCCGCGGCGCGGCGACGAGCGACCGAACGGTCGAGCGCGCCGAGAGCCTCGCCGCGTCGATGGACAAGGAGCCGATACGCGTCCGGGACAGCCCCGGGTTCGTCGTCAACCGAATCCTGTTCCCGTTCCTGAACGAGGCAGGGTGGCTTCGGGAGTCGGGCGCCGCCACGATCGACGTCTCCGACGCGACGGCGAAAGCCGGCCTCGCACTCCCGATGGGACCCTTCGAACTCGCGGACCACATCGGCCTCGACGTGGTCAAGGAAACGCTCGACAGCCTTCACGAACGGCTGGACGAGGGGTACAAACCCTGCCCGGGGTTCGCCCGGAAGGTCGCGGCCGGCGACCTGGGACGGAAATCGGGATGTGGCTTCTACGACTACGACGGCGGCGAGCCTTCGCCCGCGCCCGACGCGGCGCGTGACGACGTCGAGCGTCGCTTCGTCGCGGTGATGGCGAACGAGACGGCGAAACTCCTCGCCGACGGGGTCGCGCCCCCCGCGGACATCGACCGCGCGATGGAACTCGGCGCGGGCTTCCCCAGGGGCCCGACGCGGATGGCCGAAACGCACGGTACGAGGCGCCTCGCCCGGACACTCCGGAAACTCGCCGGCCGGACCGGCGGTGGGCGCTACGAGCCCGCGCCGTATCTCGTCTCGCTCGCAGAGAAGGATGAAGCGCTGAGCTCCTCGTTCTCGTAGTGGCTCGTCGCCTTCTCGAACGCCGCCGCGAGGGTGTCCCGGTTCCCGGGCGTGTAGCGACTGAGCCCCGGAAAGCCGGGCTTACCCGCGTGAACGACTACCTACCTATGTGCCGGGCCGTCGAAGCGCCGTGTATGCGAGCCTACGTGATGCGCGCCATCGGTGAGACCGGCACCGTCGAGAAGGACCGCCCCAGCGCGGGCCCGAACGACGCGATACTCCGCCCGACGAAGGCGCTCGTCTGCACGTCGGACGTGCACACCGTCCACGGCGCCATCGGCGAGCGCGAGGACATCACCCTCGGTCACGAGGTCGTCGGCGTCGTCGACGAGGTCGGCGACGAGGTCGAGGAGTTCACGACCGGGGACCGCGTCGTCGTCGGCGCCATCACGCCCGACTGGGGGTCGCCCGCCGCGCAGGACGGCCATCCTTCCCAGTCGGGTGGCGCACTCGGGGGATGGAAGTTCGCAAACGAGAAGGACGGCGTCTTCGCGGAGTACGTCCACGTCAACGAGGCTGACGCGAACCTCGCGCACATCCCCGAGTCCGTCTCGGACGAGGAAGCCGTCTACGTCACGGACATGATGACCACCGGGTTCGCGGCCGCGGAGCGCGCCGACATCCCGCTCGGCGGCACCGTCGCCGTGTTCGCGCAGGGGCCGGTCGGGCTGATGGCGAGTAAGGGGGCCGGACTCCAGGGCGCGGGGCGCGTCATCGCGGTCGAGAGCGTCGAGGCCCGGCAGGAACTCGCGCGGGCCTACGGCGCCGACGACGTCGTGGACTACACCGAGGACGACCCGGTACAGGCCATCATGGACCTGACCGACGGCGAGGGGGTCGACGCTGCCATCGAGGCGCTCGGCTCGAACGCCACGTTCCGGAACTGCGTCGAGGTGACCAAACCCGGCGGGACGGTCTCGAACGTCGGCTACCACGGCGAGGGAGAGAACGTCGAAATCCCCCGCGAGGCGTGGGGCGTCGGGATGGCCGAGAAGGACATCGTCACGTCGCTCTGCCCGGGGGGGCGGCTCCGCCTCGAACGGCTGCTCCGCCTGCTCGAAACCGGGCGCGTGGACCCGACGCGGATGACGACCCACACTTTCGGCTTCGAAGAGGTGGACGACGCCTTCCGACTCATGGAGAGCAAGGAGGACGGCGTCGTCAAGCCCCTCGTCGAGTTCGAGTGACTACCCGAGCGTGACCGGCCGCCGCGCGAACAGCCCGGGGTTCTCCGGGGACCTGCCGAAGCGTACGACGACAGGGGAAAGCCCTGTGCTGGGGTCAGGTCGTTCGCCCGTCAGGTGGAGAGATGCGTCCACGCGCCCCAGAGTGCGACGGCGACGACGACGAGGAGGTACGCGGCGAGCAGCTCCGGGTGGAGGGTCATCGACCCACCCGGGAAGAACAGGACGTAGAGGAGAATGGCGGCCGTCGCGAGCGCCGCGAGGAGGAGGCCGATTCCTTTCAGGCGGGTCTTCACCGGCGAAACCATACGAGGAAACCCGTCGCAACCCGCATAGGCTTTCGGACGAGTTCGGCGCGCGGGGAAACCGGGGGTAGCTATTCGGCGGCGACCCGCCGACTGGCGCCCATGAACGACCATCCGCCCCGCGACTCGCCGGCGTGGGACCACCCCGACTTCTGTCCCTTCTGCGGGACGGCGCTCGCGGACGGCGGCGCGGGTTTCATCGACCACCTCGGCAACGCCCCCGACTGCCGGGAGCGCTTCGAGGCGTGGCGCGCGGCCGTCGTCGACGACATCGGCGGTGAGTGGGGCGGCTAACCCGGCATTACCGCTCCGAGCGGGTCCGATTACCCACGCTACTAACTCGTCCCGGCTCGCCGGGAACCGTGCCGACCAGCGAAACGCTTTCCCCGACCCTCTCCGAGCCGTCACGTATGGAACAGTGGTCCTCCCGGCTTGGCTTCGTCCTCGCGTCCGTCGGCGCGGCCGTCGGGTTGGGCAACGTCTGGCGCTTCCCGGCGGTCGTTGGGCGCAACGGCGGTGGCGCCTACCTCGTTCCCTATCTGCTGGCGGTGTTCGTCGTCGCCGTCCCCCTGCTCGTCCTTGAACTCGGCGCCGGGCGGGCCTATCGAACGGACGTGGTGTCGGCGTTCCGGGCCGTCGGCGAGCGCTTCGCCGCGTTCGGCTGGCTGGTGACCGCGGCGGTGGCGCTCGTGTTGAGCTACTACTTCGTCCTCGTGGGGTGGGTGTTGGCCTTCCTCGTCTCCGCGCTCGTCGGCGCCGACCTCACGTTCGCGGGGCTCACGTCGGGTTACGCCTCGCTCGCGGGGTTCTTCGCGGCCGCGCTCCTCACGGGAGCCGTCGTCTCCCGCGGCGTCAGAGGGGGCATCGAGCGCCTCTCGACGACCGCTATCCCCGTGGTGTTCGCGCTCCTGCTCGGCCTCGCGGGCTACGCCGCGACCCTTCCCGGCTTCGTGGAGGGTGTCGGCTTCTTCTTCACGCCCGATTTCGGCGCGCTCTCGAATCCCCTACTCTGGGCCGCCGCGTTCGGACAGACGTTTTTCTCGCTCTCCGTCGGGCAGGGCGTGATGCTCACCTACGGGGGATACATCGACTCCGACACCGACATCGTCGGGTCGGCGCTCGCCATCGCCGTCGCGGACGTGGCCGTCGCGTTGCTCGCCGGCCTCGTGATTTTCCCGGTCGTCTACTCTTTCGGGCTGGAGCCGACGCTCGGGACGGAGTTGGCGTTCACGACGCTCCCGGCGGCCTTCGACGCGATGGCCGGCGGCCGGTTCGTCGCGATAGCCTTCTTCGGGTTGCTCTTCCTCGCGGGGCTCACCTCCGCGGTCTCCCTGCTGGAGGTGGGTGTCACGGCGGTCCGGAACAACGTTTCGGAGACCCACTCCCGAAAGCAGGTGAGTTGGACGCTGACGGGGGCTGTCGCGCTCCTCGGGATTCCCTCGGCGCTGAGCTACACCGGCGCGAACTGGCGGGTCGCCGGAATCCGCGTGCTCGACGCCGTAGACGAGTCCGTCGGCACCGTGGGACTGCTCCTGACCGCGCTGCTCCTCACCGTGGTCTTCGCGTGGTTCCAACCCTACGAGCGGCTCCGCGAGCAGGTCGGGAACCGCGCGGTTCTCGCGCTGGCGAAGTACGCGCTCCCCCCCGTTCTTCTCGCCGTGCTCGGCGCCCGGGCGCTGGCCGGCATCGGCGCGGCGTGGGGTCGTCTCCCACAGCGGCTCACCGTCGCGCCGGCTCCCGTCGCCGTCCTCGCCGCCCTCGTCCTCGTCTGGGCCGTCGCGCGTCGCGCCCGTTCTCGTGGGTAGCCCGACCTTCCCCTCTTCTCCGTTCCCATTAGCTTCCGCTTCGGGGGCCGAACGGTGGCGCCGGGCGAGCGTGTCCGCGGCGAGTACGACGTTTCCGAGTTCGGACGAGACGCACGGCCGCCGGGCTGACTGAACGTTCATTCAACACCGTTATACCCCTCGGTCTCTTCGCCGTCCCCATGGCCGCAATCGACGCGAACCACCTCGAACTGACCTACGCCGACGGCACCGAGGCCGTGACGGACGTCTCCCTCGACATCCCCGAGGGCGAGTTCTTCGGCTTCCTCGGCGCGAACGGCGCGGGAAAGACGACGACAATCAAGATGCTGGTCACGCTTCTCAACCCGACCAGCGGCACCGTCGAGGTGAACGGCTACGACCCGACGGCGGAGCCCCGTTCGGTCCGGGAGTCCATCGGCTACATGGCACAGGAGACGAGCATCGACCCCGAGCTCACGGCCGAAGAGAACGTCCGCTTCGCCTGCGAGGCCTACGGGGTCCCGAAATCCGAGCGCGCCGGGCGCATCGACGACCTCCTCGATTTGGTGGACTTGGCGGACGTCGCGGACAAGCAGGCGAAGGGGTTCTCCGGCGGGATGAAGAAACGCCTGGACGTGGCGACGGCGCTCGCTCACGAACCCCCTATCGTCTTCCTCGACGAGCCCACCACCGGGCTGGACCCCAAAGCCCGCAACCGGCTCTGGGACTACTTCGAGCGCATCAACGAGCGCGGCACCACCGTGTTCCTCACGACCCAGTATCTGGAGGAGGCGGACCACCTCTGCGAGCGCATCAGCGTCATCAAGGACGGCACCATCGCGGTGTCGGGCTCGCCCGAAGAACTCAAGTCCCGCGTCGGCGGCGACGTGCTCGACCTCGAACTCGACGACCCCACCGAATCGAACCTCGAACGCGCCCGGGAGGTGGCGCTCGACGCCGAGCTCGTCGCGGGGCCCGAGGACATCGAGACGACAGACGACGGCCTCCGCGTGACCTCCCCGAAAGCGCGCCGGCACGGCACCGACCTGCTGGTCGCGTTGCGGGACGCCGGGCTGACAATCGTCGGGTTCAACGTCCGGAGCCCGACGGTCGACGACGTGTTCCTCGCGGTGACGGGCGAGGAGTACGACGCTGACGGGGAGTCGGGAAGCGAGGACACAGCCCCCGCCCCGGAGGTGGCTCGATGAGCAACGCACGGAAAGCGACGGCGAACGGTTTTCTCACGGATACGTGGGTGAACCTCAAGCGCTGGCTGCTGAAGACGACCAGAAACCCCTTCGTCATCACGTTCTCGCTCATCAACCCCATCATGTTCCTCGTCCTCTTCACCGAGGTCTTCGGAGGCATCGCGGGCGGCGCCATCGGTGGCGGTGGGGCGGGCGTGAACTACCTCACCTATCTCGTGCCGGCCATCGCCATCCAGGTGGCGCTCATCGGCGCCACCTCCTCGGGGATGGGCCTCGTGGAGGACATCGAGAGCGGGATGTTCGAGAAGGCGCTCGTCTCGCCGATGCACCGCGGCGCCGTCTTCCTCGGGAAGTCCCTCTCCGAAGTGATCCGCATCGTCGCACAGGTGTGTATCATCCTCGGGTTCGGCTACGTCCTGCTCTACCTCGACACGGGCGCGGCGTTCGGCGAGTACATCGCGACCGGCTTTTTGGGCGCCGTGGGCATCGTCCTCGTCGGCATCCTGTTCTCGATTTGGTTCACCGCGTTCTCGAACATCATGGCGCTGGTCACCCGCGACCAGGAGTCCACGATGATTGGCGTGAACATCCTCCAGTTTCCCCTTCTCTTCCTTTCGAGTGCCTTCCTTCCGCTCGACCAACTCCCGGGCTGGGTGCAGGCCGTCGCGACGGTCAATCCCATCACCTACGGTGTGGACGCCGCACGGGCGCTGATGTTCGGCCGCGACACGATGCAGGTCATCGAGGTGACGGCGTTCGGCGGGATGTGGGACACCTTGGTTCCGGCAATCGCCGTGCTCGCCGTCCTCGACATCGCGCTCGGCGGCGTCGCCGTCTACTACATGGCCCGCGCGACCAGCGCGGAGGCCCGCTGATGGCGGGGCCGCCGTTCCTCGACGACCCCGAGGGAACCCGCGAGGAGATCATGGCCGCGACCTACCGCGCCCTCCGCGAGCACGGCTACGCCGACCTGACGGTCGCGCGCATCGCCGAGGGGTTCCCGAAGAGCAAATCCCTGCTCTATCACCACTACGACGGCAAGGACGAACTCCTCCTCGATTTTCTGGACTTCATGCTCTCGGGCGCGGAGGAGACGGTTCCCGACCCGGACGACGACCCGAGGGGGTATCTCGACGCGACGCTCGACTTCGCCCTCGACCCCGACCCGCCGACGGCGTACCGGGAGTTCGAGTCCGCGATGGTCGAACTCCGGGCGCAGGCCGCCCACGACGAGCGGTACCGCGAGGCGTTCGCGCGCCACGACGCCTTCTTCCGGGAGCGCATCGCCGGGGCCGTCCGCGCCGGTATCGAGCGCGGCGACTTCGACGACGCGGACCCGGAACGGGTCGCGGCGTTCGTCCATACGGTCACGGAGGGGGTTGCGCCCCGCCGGGCCGCCGGGGACGCCGACACGGAGGACGTGCGCCGGGTCCGCACGGAACTGGAGCGGTATCTCGCGGGCGTGCTCGGGTGGGAGCCGACCCGAGACGGCTAAAAACGACCGCTTTCCGGCGTTGTGCGGGCTGGGGCCCGCCGTGCGACTCTCACTTAGAGTGCGCTGTCCGCGAAGCCGCCGTCCACGGTCAGAATGTCGCCCGTCACGTAGGACGCCGCGTCGCTGCCCAGATAGATGGCGGCGCCGACGATCTCCTCGCGCTCGGCGACTCGTCCCAACGGCGCCCGCGAGTCGATGCGCTCGCGCTTCTCGGTGCCCTCCGCATAGGTGTCGGCGTTCTGCGGCGTGATGACGAAGCCCGGCGCGATGGCGTTCACTCTGACTTCGGGCGCGAGCTCCTTCGCCGACGCGCGGGTGAAGGACTCGACGCCGCCCTTCGCCGCCGCGTACGCGGGCAAATCGGCCATCGACAGCCGCGCGGCCATCGAGGAGATGTTGATGATGCTGCCCTCCTCCATCGCCGGGAGCATCGCCTGGGTGACCCGTCGGACGCCGTCGAGGGCGACGTCGGTGACGAAGTCCCACTCCTCGTCGGTGATGCTCTCGACCGACGCCCGCGAGATGGCGCCCTGCGAGGCGACGACGATGTCGATGCCGCCGAACGTTTCGACCGCGGCCTCGCGGACCTCGTTCAAGGAGTCGCGCTCGGTCACGTCGCATGTGACGCGGGCGGTGTCGGCGCCCCGGGCTTCGAGTTCCTCGGCCGTCTCCTCGACCTTCTCCTCGCCTCTGCTGGTGGCGATGACGTCGGCACCCTCCTCGGCGAACCCGAGCGCGATTGCCTGCCCGATACCGCTGGTCCCACCCACGACGACGGCGCGTTTACCCTCGACTGTCACCGGCGTGTGCTCGTACTCGACCATACCCCGATTCGACGGCCCGGGATACAAGACGTTTCGGTCCGCTACCGTAGCCTTATAGAACCCCGCCCTCGGAGGGTTCTTCATGCACGGCCTCGCGAAGACCGTCCGGTCAAAGGGTGGTATGGAACTCGTCGAACGGGAGAAACCCGACATCGAAGCCGACGAGTGTTTGATCGAAGTCGACTACGCCGGTCTCTGTGGCAGCGACGCCGGCATCTACGAGTTCGAGTCCGCCTTCGAGCGGATGAACCTCCCGACGGTCATCGGCCACGAGTACGCTGGCCGCGTCGTGGAGGCGGGCGCGAACGTGAGCAAGTTCGCGGTCGGCGACCGCGTCGTCGAACGGCCCATCCGCGGCTGTGGCGACTGCTACCAGTGCGAAATCGGCGAGGAGAACGTCTGCCAGAACTCCGTCATCACGGGCGTGGACCACGACGGCGCCTACGAGCAGTTCATCGCCGTCCCCGAGCGCGCGCTCCACCCCGTTCCCGAGGGCGTCTCGCAGAAACACGCCGCGACCGTCGAGCCCACGAGCATCGGCGCGCGGGCCGTCATCGAGAACTCCCGCGTCGGACCCGGCGACCGCGTGCTCGTCGAAGGGCCGGGCCCCATCGGCCTGCTCACCGCGCAGATCGCCGACGCCCAGGGCGGCGAGGTCGTCGTCTCCGGCGTGGGTCCGGACGCCGACTACCGCCTCCCGCTCGCGGAGGAACTCGGCTTCGAGGCCGTCAACATCGCCGCCGACGACATGGACGCTGTCACCGAGGAGCGCACCGACGGCATCGGCTACGACGTGGTCTTCGACACGACGGGCCATCCCTCCGGGCTCCCCTCGGCCGTGGACCAGGTCCGCAAGGGCGGCCAAATCGTCCTCGTGGGCCAGACCGGCGAAACGACGATGGAGTACTCCCCGCTCGTCCGCTCGGAGATCGACCTGCAGTGCTCCTACGCCTCGATGTACCAGGACTTCGAGCGCGCGCTCCGGATGATAAACTCCGGGGACGTGGACAGCGAGACGTTCATCGACGACCGCTTCTCGCTGACCGACGCCGACGAGGCCTTCGAGGCGTTCGTCGCCGGCGAGACGGTCAAACCCGTCTTCGACGTCACCGAGCTGTACGACTGACTCCCGAACGCTCATTCCGATGCCGCCCGTCGTTGGGATATGACGGAACTCGCCGCGGGGGTCAACGCCATCGAGTGCTCCGGGGTCAACGCCTACCTCGTCGACGACGACGTACCCACGCTCGTCGACGCGGGCACGCCGTTCGACGAGAAGGCAGTTCGGGCGGGCATCGCGGCGGCGGGCGTCGCCCTCGAAGACGTCGAGCGTGTTCTGCTCACCCACTACGACGTGGACCACGTCGGGACGCTCGCGGCGCTCGCGCCCGAGTTGAACGCGACGGTCCGCGTGGGTGCGTTCGACGCCGACCTCCTGACCGGCCGGCGAAAACCTCCTCTCAGGAACCACAAGGGCTTCATCCAGCGCGTCGCGGGGTTGTTGGTCACGACGCCCGCCCTCGAAGTCCGTCCGGTGGCGGACGGCGAGCGGGTCGGCTCCTTCGAGGCCTATCATACGCCGGGTCACACGCCCGGCCACGTCGCCTACGTCAGCGCCGAGTTGGAAACGGCGATGCTCGGGGACCTCGTCACCGAGTCCGACGGCGAACTGACGCCCTCGCCGTGGGTGATGAGCTACGACTCCGAGGCGGTCGAGGAGAGCGTCGTCGACCTCGCCGCCCGGGCGCCGGCCTTCGAAGTCGCGGGGATGGGTCACGGCGACCCACTCCGCGTGGGTGGGGCTGACGCGCTTCGGGCGCTTGCCGACCGTCTCGCGGACAACTGATTTGTTCGGAGCCGTCCAAGAGGGGATGTGACCCTCTACGACGCCGTCGCGGACCTTCCTCTCCGAATCGAATCGCTTTCGTTGCGCCGGCGCACCCGCGATACGTCTTCGGGCTTCGAGCGCGTGAGCACGACGTTCCGCCTGCGCGGCGCGGGCGAACTCGGCCGCGGCGAGGACGTCACCTACGACGCGCCGGACCACGACGCCCTGTTCGCGACCCCCGAATCGGACCCGAAAACGCCCGCGGAGGGGTTGGGGTTCGAGGACAGTTTCACCGGCCGATGGACGTTCGGCGAGTTCTCCGACGCGCTCGAAACTATCGAGCTCTTCCCGACGGGCGACCCGGAGCGGAAGACCGGCTACCCCTACCGTCGGTGGGCGGTCGAGTCGGCGGCCCTCGATTTGGCGCTCCGGCAGGCGGACACCGACTTCGCCGAGCGGCTCGGCCGCGAGCCCGAGCCCGTCACGTTCGCGGCGTCGGCGCGCCTCGGCGGCGAGGACGAGGAACCGAGCGCTGACAGGGTCCACGAACTGGTCGAGCGCGTCCCGGCCATCGAGTTCAAACTCGACCCGACCGACGAGTGGACCGACGAACTCGCCGAATCGCTCCCGAAAGAGCGCGTTCGCGTGCTCGACCTGAAGGGCCTCTACGAGGGCACGGACGTGGACAACGAGGCCGACCCCGACTTCTACCGGTGGGTCCGGGACTCGTTCCCGAACGCGCTCATCGAGGATCCCGAACTGAACGACGAGACCCGCGAGATATTCGCCGGCGAGGAGGGAAGACTCTCGTGGGATTACCCCGTTACGGGCGTCGAATCCGTCGAGAGCCTCCCCGTCGAGCCCGAGTGGCTGAACGTCAAACCATCCCGTTTCGGCACCGTACAATCGCTCTCCGATACGCTGGAGTGGGCCGCCGAACACGACGTCTCGCTCTACAGCGGCGGCCAGTTCGAGCTCGGCGTCGGGCGCGAACACCTCCACGCGCTCGCCGCGCTGTTCTATCCGGAGGGTCCGAACGATGCGGCGCCCGTCGCGTTCAACGACCCCGAGCTGGAGGGTCGTTTGCCGGCCACGCCGCTGGCGCCCTCGCCCGCGCCGCGCGGCTTCGAGTTCTGATTCTTTGTACTGCCTGCCCAGTCAGTATTACTGAACAGTCAAACTGACTCGGGGCGAAGACTGTATCCTTTTTCATCCGCCCGCTCGCACCTCCGGTATGAACAAACACGACGTGCGCGAGCGCATCGTCGAGAGCGGCGTGACGGCGGTCCTACGCGGCATCGACGAGGACGACATCGTGCCGGTCGCCGAGGCGATTCACGAGGGCGGCGTGACGGCCCTCGAAGTCACCGCGGACGCGAAGCGGTGTTCGGAGATGATCGCCGCCGTGGACCGCGCGATGGAGGGGAGCGACGCGGTGGTTGGCGCCGGCACCGTGATGGACGCCGCCGCCGCGCGCAACGTCATCGAGGCCGGCGCGCAGTTCGTCCTCGCGCCCAATCTCAACGAGGAGGTCATCGAGGTCTGCAACCGCGAGGGGGTTCTCGTCATCCCCGGTGTGATGACGCCCACGGAGGCCGCCGACGCGATGGAGGCCGGCGCGGACCTCCTGAAGATGTTCCCCGCCTCGACCGTGGGACCGGGTCACATCGGCGCGCTGCAGGGCCCGCTTGGCGACGTGCCCATCATGCCCACTGGGGGTGTTTCGGCCGAGAACGTCGGCGACTACTTCGACGCCGGCGCCGTCGCCGTGGGCGCAGGCTCGGCGCTCGTGGACTACGACGCCATCGAGCGCGAGGACTGGGAGGGTGTTCGCGAGTCGGCGGCGGCGTTCGTCGAGGCTATCGAGGACGCGCGGAACTGAGGACCGCGCGAACGAGCGGGAATCTGTGGAACTAACGGTCGCGGGGACGAGCGACCGTTTGTGAACCTGTCTCAGAGGAGGTTGTTCTCCCGCACGTACTCCTCGGTGAGCGACGGAACGCGCGCCAACAGCGACAGCAACTCCGAATCCGTGCCCGCCTCGTTGTGGCCGCCGCGGAAGAGGAAGTTCCCGTGGCGGAGGAAGTAGACGGCGCGCCCGGTCCCCCCGCTTTCCGCCAGCTGTGCTTCGATTTCCTCGGCGTCCGCCACCGACGCGAAGCGATAGACGGCGACGGTGTATCCCGCCTCCCGGTCGGGCGTGTACGTCCCCATAATTGCCGTTTCGATACCGGAGTCCGAACGGAACCCGCCACCGACCTCCCGGGTGCCCGTTCGCTCCCAGCCGTCGGGGGGAGACGGGAGCAGTTCCGTCACCGCGGCGTCCTCGTCCGGCGGGGAAGGCCCGCCGCCGAGACAGCCGGCGAGTGTCAGGGGGAGCGCCGCTGCGCTTGCACGAAGGAACGTTCGCCGCTGCATGCCTGACCTATGTGAGCCTGGCTGAAAAAACGCCCTCCCGGGCGCGTCGGTCGTCTCCACCGTTTCCACGAAGGCCAGCGTTTAATCCCCGCCCCGCGCAGAGCCCTCTATGTCGGTTGCCGGCCTTCGTGACAGTTTGGACTCCGTCTCCCGGGAGACGGCGCTCGTCGTCGGCCTCATCGGCGGATCGCAGTTCTTCAACCACGCGTATCTGGTTCTCCTGCCTCCCATTTTCACCATCCTCTCGGGGGAGTTTCAGACCACTATCGCCGTACTCGGCACGGTCATGGGTGCACAGGCGCTCGCGAACACCGTCGTCCACCTCCCCTTCGGCTACCTCGCCGACCACTACGACAGAACCATCGCGCTGGGGCTCTCCTCGGTGTTCGGCGGGCTCGGCGCGTTCGGGACAGCGTTCGCGACGACCGTGCCCGAGTTGTTCCTCGCGCAAGTGATTCTGGGCATCGGCGTCGGCGGCCACCACCCCTCGCACTACCCGCTTCTCACCGACGCGACCGAAGAAGACGTCCGCGGGCGGGCCTTCGGCGTCTACAACTTCGCCGGGAGTCTCGGCTTCGCTACCCCGCCCGTCGTCGTCACTGGCGTCATCGCGCTTCAGGGCTACTCCTGGCGCCACGCGGTCGGCGTCATCGGTGTGCTCGGCCTGCTGTACGCGGTCGTCAGCACCGCGCTCGTCCGCTGGCGCGTGAGCGACGCCGTCACCGGGCCGAACGTCGAATCCACGACAAAGGAGACGACGCTCGTCGAGCGCGTCCGCTCGGAACTCCGGGCGCTCGTCGCCTCTCCCGGGATTCTGGCGCTGGCCGTTCTCGCGCTGTTCTCCTCGACGGCGAACTGGGGCGTCACCTCCTACGTCGTCGTCTTCCTTACCTCCGATGTGTACGGCACCTCTCTGGGGGTGGCAAACCTCACGCTCACGGGTATCTACGTCGTCGGTGCCGGCGCCATCCTGCTCGGGGGCTATCTCACCGACCGCTCCGGAGGCGGCACCGTGCTCGTCGCCAGCTTCGTCAGCTTCACGGTTATCGTCGCGTTCATCGCGGCCGGTGTCGTCCCCGCGCTCGGTGCCGTCGCGCTGTTCCTCCTGCTCGGCGCGACCAGAAGCATGGCCGGCCCCGCGCGGGACCACCTCACCGGTGAACTCGCTGCCGGCGGTACGACGGCGAAGAGCTTCGCCGTCGTCTCCATCGGTATCATGCTCGGGAGCGCCGTCGCGCCGCCCGCCTTCGGCTACCTCATCGAGAGCTTCGGCGTGCAGGCCGCCTTCTACGCCGTGGCGGCGGTCGGGCTGGCGACGACGCTCGTGACGTTGCTGGTCGTGGGGGCGTACGCCGACGAGTGAGGGTCCCGTAA
>JBEQBK010000002.1:0-36130 GCA_041639855.1 Halobacteriaceae archaeon
TTCGTGGACTGTACAGGCCTCCGCTCCCGGAATGAGACTCGTTCATCTCCAGGTGAACGATGGTGCCACGACGGTGGAACACCAACCTGCAGAGTTGGGGGTGTTGCGCCGATGTCTGCGCCAACTCTCCGAAGCCGTCGAGGCAGTTCGATGGCGAAACGGCCGTCCGCGTGGGTTCGAGCTATGATTTTCAAATCCGCCCGCGCTCACTCGTGGCCGGCGACCGGAAGCGGCTCGTACGGTTCCTCCAAGAACTCCAGGTCGCTCTCGGAGAGGTCGATTTCTAAAGCCTCAACCGCTTGCTCCAGATGCTCGACGCTCGTCGTCCCCACAATCGGCGCGTCGACGGCGTCCTGATGGAGGAGCCACGCGAGCGATATTTGGGCCATCGTGACGCCCTTATCTTCCGCGAGTTGTTCGACGTGTGCGTTGATTTCCGGCCCCCCACCTGAACGGTACTCCTCGTGGCGGTCGGCCAGCTCCTCGCCGCGAGTCGTGGCTTCGAGGTCCTCGTGGGGCCGTGTGAGATAGCCCTGTGCGAGCGGGCTCCAAGGAATGACGCCCACGTCTTCCTTCTCGCAGAGCGGGAGCATCTCGCGCTCTTCTTCCCGGTAGGTGAGGTTGTAGTGGTTCTGCATCGTCGCGAACCGTTCGAGATTGAGCGAATCGCTCGTGTGGAGGGCGTCGGCGAACTGGTGGGCCCACATCGAGGACGCGCCGATATGCCTGACCTGTCCGCGCCGCACGGCGTCGTCCAGCGCGCGTACGGTCTGTTCGACGGGCGTCTCGTAATCCCAGCGATGGATTTGATACAAGTCCACCGTGTCCATCCCCAACCTCTCCAAGGAGTGCTCTAACTCCTGTTCGATGGTCTTCCGCGAGAGCCCTGACGCGTTCCGGTGGTCGTTCGCGCCGGGGAAGCGGACCTTCGTCGCCACCACTTGCTCGTCGCGGTCGTACTCTTCGAGGACGTTCCCGAGCGTGCGCTCGCTGTTTCCGCTCGAATAGACGTTGGCTGTGTCGAAGAAGTTGATACCGAGGTCGATGGCCCGCTCGATGATTTCCTCTGACGCCTCCTCGTCGAGTATCCACTCGCTGTCCGCGGAGGGGCCGAAGCTCATACAGCCCAGACAGATTTTCGAGACCTCCATCCCGGTCGAACCGAGTGTGGTGTACTCCATGGTACCGACCCTCGCGGAGAGTGTTTAGAAGTTGGTGACCCGGAAAATCACCGACCGTTTCCGGGCTTTACGGCTCCCGGAACTCCCGCTTGCACGCCTCGTCGCAGAACGCGAACACCGCCAACTCGTCTTGCTCTTGGTGGGCGCAGGTCGGATACCAGCGTCCGGGCTCGCCGAGGCGAGCGCCGCAGGTCGCACAGGTCTCGAGCGGTTCTTCCTCGGTTCGTGGGTCGTCGAACGGCTCGAATGTTGATGTGTCGTCCATACTCTGTCGCGAAGCGTTTACTGCGGGGTTGTATCCCGGCGGTAGGCCCTGATTCGGTCGACCAATTCCTCGGCGCTCAGAATGGAGGATGTGAACTCGGTGTCCTCGCAGACCCGGGCGAGCGTGTCGCGGCGGCGTTGGAGCTCTTCGAGCGCCGCCGCCTCGTCGGTGTCGTCGTCGAGTTCGACGCTGGTCACGAGCAACAGTCCGGGGTAGTCGTCGCCGCGGTGGTAGACGCTCATCTCGAACGACGGGTCGATGTCCGACTCGTGGGCCAACCGAACGGGGAGGCCGAGGCGCTCCGATACGTCGTCGGCGATACGTTCGAGGGCCGACTCGTCGAGGGCGGCCTCGACGGCGTCGGCGTGGAGTTCGGCCTCGACGGCGGCGATGAGGTGGTCGCCGTTCCGGACGGTGTCGCGCTCGTAGGTTTCGAGGGGGGCGTTCGATTCGTCCATTAGGCTCCTCCGCGCGCTTCGGTTTGGTGCATGTTTCTGGGCTCGCGTATTCTGAGTGTAGCACGAGTGTCGGAGTTAAAACTATCTCTCCGCACCTGAACGTGGCTCTCCGCTCCGTACCGAGCGTCAAGCGGTCCCGGGCTGTTTGTAGCGTCGGTCGCCCGACCGGAGACGTCTCTCGCCGGTCGTCGTACGGAAAAACGAAACGTGCACCGCAGGTCGCGGTGGAAACGCCTCAGTTACGCGCGGACGACGTTCGTCGCGCGGGGGCCCTTGGGGGCCTGTTCGATGTCGAATTCGATCTCGGTTCCCTCAGTCAGGTCCTCGCCGCCGACATCCTCCATGTGGAAGAAAACGTCGTCGTCAGAGTCCTCGGTCGCGATGAAACCGTAGCCGCCAGTGTCGTTGAAGAAATCAACCTTACCGTTTGCCATTGCAAATAGACGGATGCACGCTACACGTTTAAGTATTTGTAATCTGTTTCTATATTCGAGAAAATACTAAACGAACATTCAGACAATCTCCGTTACGGACGAAATACGGCTGGGTTGGGGTGGGACCGGTCGGTTCCCGGGGTCGTCCCGACGGTTTCCCGGGCGCCCCGCCAGATTCCCGCCGAATCCGAATTTCAGACGTAGGTGAACCAGTCGTCGTAGCCGTCGACGCGTCCCTCGACGACGTCGAAGAAGCGCTGTTGGATCTCCTCGGTCACCGGACCGCGCGTGCCTTCCCCGATTTCGTTGTCGTCCACCGAGCGGATGGGTGTGACCTCCGCCGCGGTCCCGGTGAAGAAGAGCTCGTCGGCGGTGTAGAGCTCGCCCCGGGAGACGCTCGTCTGGGTGACCTCGTAGCCGAGGTCCTCGGCGATGTCGATGACGCTCTGGCGAGTGATACCGTCCAAAATCGACTCGGAGAGTCCCGTGGTGTAGAGCTCGCCGTCGTTGACCATGAAGATGTTCTCGCCGGGGCCCTCGGCGACGTTGCCCTCCTTGTTCAGGACGATGGCCTCCGTGTAGCCGTTCCGGCGGGCCTCCTCGCCCGCGAGGACGCTGTTGACGTACGTGCCGGTCGTTTTCGCGTTCGTCGGAATCTGGCTCGACGCGTGCTTGCGCCACGAGGAGACCATCACGTCGACGCCCTCGGTGATGGCCTCCTCGCCCAGATACGTCCCCCACGGCCAGCAGGCGACCGCCGTCTGGACGGGAATCCCGTCGGGGCTCAGGCCCAGCCGGTCGTAGCCGTAGAAGGCGATGGGCCGGATGTAACAGGACTCCAGGTCTTGGCGGTCGATGAGCTCCATCGTCGCCGCCGTCAGTTCCTCGGGCGAGTAGGGGATCTCGATGTCGTAGGGCTTCCCCGACTGGTAGAGGCGTTCGAGGTGGTCCTCCCAGCGGAAGATGGCCGGCCCGTCCTCGGTGTCGTAACAGCGCACGCCCTCGAAGACGCCCGTGCCGTAGTGGAGCGCGTGCGTGAGGACGTGGACCTGGGCGTCCTCCCAGTCCACGAACTCGCCGTCTAGCCAGATGGTGTCGACATCCATCTCGTCGAATCCCATACTCGCGAGTCGAATCCCCGACCTAAGAGTCTTGTCGGTCCCGGAATCCGTGGGGCGAGAAACTCAGAGCGCTTCCAGCAACTCGGCGCCCTCGACGTACACCAACCCCTCGCGCTCGGCGTAGGCCCGCGCCGACTCGGGCGTTCGGGCGCCGTCGCCCTCGGGGTCGAGCATCTCGCAGACGACTGCCGCGGGCGCCCGGTCGGCGGCCCGCGCCAGCGCGACGGCGAACTCCGTGTGGCCCAACCGCTCGGCGAGCCCCCCCTCGGCCTCCCGGAGGACGTGGACGTGCCCCGGCGCCCGGAACTCGGCGGCGAACTCGGTGTCGGCGGGCGCCGCGGCGGCCCGCCCCAGCTCGGTGATGGTGCGGGCGCGGTCGGCGTCCGTGATGCCCGTGTAGGTGTCCCGGTGGTTCACAGGGAGCGAAAAGGAGGCGCGCTCGTCGTAGCCCAGCTCCGCCCCGTCCGCGGCCGGGTGGTCTATCTCGTCCGCGAGGAACGGCAGGTCGAACGCGTCACACGCCTCGCTGCCGAGCGCGGCACAGATGAGCCCGCCCCCGTCGCGTCGCATCCGGCGCACGTCCGCGGGGGAGACGGCCTCGGCGGGGTAGATGAGGTCGACTTCGCCCTCGCGGTCGGCGGCGTCGTGCACGAGCACCGGGTCGCCGGCGCGGAACGCCGCGACGGCGCTCGCGTGCAAGCTATCGGTCCTCGACATGGATGGTGACCGTGTCCCCGTCCGCGAGCGCGAGTTCGTCGCGGAGCTTCTCGGGGGCGATGAGTTCGAGTTGGTCGTCCTCGTGGTGCGTGCGCTCGGGGCTGATGACGTGGGCGGGCTCGTAGCTCCGTCCCTCGGCCTCGACGGTCGCGGGATAACAGACCGCGGGTCCGTAGGTCCGTTCCTCGTCCTCCCAGCCGTCGATGGGCACAGCTTCGACCGCACCCATCGCGGCTCGTTCGCCGTCGGTCAACACGACGTTCAGCGTGCCGGCAAAGGGTTCGTACCCGAGGCGCTCCCGGAACTGCTTCATGTACCCCGAGAGGGTGATGTAGTGGCGCCCCTCGCCCATCCCGCTGGTCACGTCCCCTTCTAGAGTGAGGCGGGCGTCGGACTCGAACACCCGGCGATAGTCCTCGTACTCCGAGCGGAGCCGTCCCTTGCCGTCCGGGGTGACGGAAACCATCTGGCCGTCCGAGACGAGCTCGCGTTCGACGTAGCCCGCGTCCTCTAGAGCCTGGAGGCGCCGCGAGGCGGTCTGGTTCGAGGCGTCGAGACTGCTCGCCAGCTCGGAGCACGACACCTTCGTCGTCCGGTCGAGGGCGCCGTCGAGGGCGAGATGCTTCAGGGCGGCCAGTTCGGCGTAGCCGACGGCCGGTGCCCCTGCCGGTTCTGCCATGGCGGGACCAACGGGCGGGCGACGTTTAAGCGTACCGAGAGTGTGACGCGGCTCAGAATTGGAACGACTTCCCTCTACGCCGTGTTCGCGCCGTGGTCGTTACCGATGACCGTCCCGCTGAACCCGACGGCGACGTTGTAGTCATCGCCGTGGGCGCCGCCCCTGCCGTCTTCACGAACGACCGTCGCGACGCTGTCTCGGATATAATTCACCCCAGCGTATCGGGCGGATATACAGCCGATAGCGGCCAATTCGGGAAGGCGCTACTCGTCCCAGAACTCGGAGTCGGCACCGAGCTTTTCGACCCAGGTGTCCTCTTCCTTCGAGAGGAGCGCGACGTTCGAGACTTCTTGTTCCTTGTAGACGTCGTGTTCGGGCATGTGCTCGGCTACCTCACGGGTGAACGCGGCCACGTCGCCGTGGTCGGGCATCGACTCGCGTTCCATCCGGTCGCGGGAGTGGCCGACGTGCATGTACCCCTTCAGCTCCACGAAGTCGGGGTCCGCCCGCCGGTAGAAGCCGGCGTACCAGTCCGGGTCGTGCATGTTCTCGCCGTTCACCAGCGTGGTGCGCAACACCGTCCTGGTGTCCTCCTTCTCGGCGAGCACGTCCATCGTATCCACCAGTTTCTCCCAGGCGTCGTCCTCGACGGCCCCCACCGTCGAATCGAAGGTCGCGCGGTGGGGCGCGTCGACGGAGACG
Source organism: Halobacteriaceae archaeon (assembly GCA_041639855.1). Classification (GTDB taxonomy): domain Archaea; phylum Halobacteriota; class Halobacteria; order Halobacteriales; family Halobacteriaceae; genus JBEQBK01. Next base: position 5,558 of record JBEQBK010000002.1, read on the forward strand.
TACAGTTGGGTGGGCTCACACTCGGCGATGACCTCGGGACGCGTGCCGTTCGAGACGAGAAACGTCGTGAGCCCCCGGTCGTGGAAGGCGTCGATGAGCTCGGGCAGGTAGGGGTAGAGGGTCGGCTCGCCGTCCAGCGAGATGGCGACGTGACGGGGCTCCATCGCCTCGTCGAATCTGTCCTCGGGGACGTTGTCGTTGCCGCCGTAGCCCGAGAGCAACTGTCGCTGGAGCTCGATGGAGGCGTCGACGACCGCCTCGGGGTCGTCCCACTCGACGCCGTCCATCTCGTAGGTGTGGCCCGCGTGGTCGCGCCAACAGAAGACACACCGCTCGTTGCAGCGGACCACGGGGGTCATCTGGATACAGCGGTGGGAACGAATCCCATAGAACGCGTACTTGTAACAGGTGCCCTCCCCCTCCAGCGCGTTCTTCGTCCAGCCGCAGGTCTGGGCGGCCGTGTGGTTCACGCTGTTGTAGTCGGGGTCGGCGACGGTCTTGGGCCCCGAATCCGCGTCGCTCATAGCCGCAACTGAGCGTGCAGGCGGAAAAAGTCCGTGACTCCCCGCTCCGCCTTTCCAGAACGCCTTTGAGCGCGCGCCGGCCACTCGGTGGTATGTTCCTGCCTTTCCGCTCGGAGGTCGAGGCCGCCCTCGAAGGGGCCCTCGGCGCTCTCGACTTGCCCACGGAGGACCTCGGCATCGAGGACCCACCGGAGGACGTGGACGCGGTGCTCGCGTCGAGCGTCGCCTTCCGCCTCGCCGGCGAGATGGGCGCGCCCCCACCGCAGGTGGCGAACGAACTGGCCGACGAACTCGACGTCGCGGGGTACGACTACCTCGGCGGCGTCCACACGCAGGGGCCGTATCTGAACTTCACGCCGACCGAAAAGTACTACGCGGACACGCTCGCCGCCGCGGACGACGAGTGGGGCCGCCTCGACCCCACGGGGGAGTCCGTCGTCGTGGAACACACCTCCGCGAACCCGACCGGTCCCGTCCACGTCGGGCGCGCGCGCAACCCCATCGTCGGCGACGCCGTCCAGCGCCTCTTGGACTTCGCGGGCCACGACGTCGAAACCCACTACTACGTCAACGACGCTGGCCGCCAGATGGCCGTCTTCACCTGGGCCTACGAGACGTTCGACGAATCCGACCTCCCCGACCCCGAGCGCGAGCGCGCGGACTACGAGCTCGTGCGCTACTACCGGAAGGGCAACGAGTTCCTCGAAAACGCCGACGAGGCCGCCGTCGAGGAAGCCGAGGACGAAATTCAGGCCATCCTTCAGGGGTTGGAAGCGGGTGACGACGAGACCTACGAGCGCGTCCACGAAGTCGTGGACGAGGTGCTGGGCGGGATGCGCCAGTCCCTCCAGCGCCTGCCCGCGACGTTCGACGAGTTCGTCCACGAGACCCGCTTCATGCGCAACGGTGCGACCGACGACCTGGTCGAGCGCCTCCAGGAGCTCGATGCGGCGGTGTACGAGGAGGGCGCCTGGCAACTCGAACTCGACGACTACGGCATCGAGAAGAACCTCGTCTTCCTCCGCTCCGACGGTACCTCGCTGTACGCCACCCGCGACTTGGCCCACCACGAGTGGAAACTCGACACCTTCGACCGCGCGGTCACCGTGCTCGGCGAGGACCACAAACTCCAGGCCCAGCAGGTCCGCGCGACCCTCGATTTACTGGGTAACGACACTGAGCGCCTGCGCGCAGTTCATTACTCGTGGGTGAACCTCCCCGAGGGCGGCATGAGCACCCGCGAGGGAACCGGCATCGACCTCGACGACCTGCTCGACGAGGCGGAGGCCCGCGCGAAGGAGGCGGTCGAGAGCAGACTCGACGACTCCACCCGCGGCGAACTCGGGGACGACGAGATAGCGGATATTGCCGAACAGGTGGGTATCGGGGCGGTGCGCTACGATATCGTCTCCAAACAGCCAACCAAAACCATCACCTTCGACTGGGACGACGCGCTGGACTTCGAGGGGCAGTCCGCGCCGTACATCCAGTACGCCCACGCCCGCTGTTGTGGGATTCTGGAGGACACGGGCGAACGCGAGGGCGACGTCTCCGCGCTCGACACACCCGAGGAGCGTCGCCTTCTCCGCGAAATCGCGCGCTTCCCGGCGGTTATCGAGCGCGCGGGCCGCGAGCTCGAACCCCACCAGGTGGCGACGTTCTGCCGGGAGTTCACCGACGCGTTCAACGCCTTCTATCGGGAGTGTCCGGTCCTCGACGCCGAGGCGGACACGAAGCGAGCCCGGCTCGCGCTGGTCGCGGCGGCCCGCGACACGCTCTCGAACGCTTTGGGCGTGCTCGGCGTGTCGGCCCCCGAGCGGATGTAGGCGGGGCGCCGAACCGGATTCGCCTTACGGGTTCGGGTTGACGAGCGCTTCCAGCCCCACGAACTGCATCGCCACGATGAGCAGCATGACGGTGAGCACGACGAATATCACGATCCACGAGAGCGGGACGGACGTGGAGACCTCGGAATCGGCGTTGGACATACTGGTCCCGTCACGGCGGACCGACTTGTGCCTCCCGGTTCTCCCGCCGGCGTCAAAGGTTACTTACCGGGACCAGCGCCTATCATCCATAATGGCGACACAGAGCGAGGGGAACGACGGCCGGAACGACTACGAGTTCCGGCGCGTCATCGAGGACCTCAAGGAGTACGAAGGATCAGGAACGCAACTCGTTACGATTTACATCCCCGAGGACAAGCAGATTTCCTCGGTCGTGGCCCACGTCACCCAGGAGCACTCCGAGGCCTCGAACATCAAATCGAAACAGACCCGCACGGCGGTACAGGACGCCCTGACGTCCATCAAAGACCGTCTGCGCTACTACGACGTCTACCCCCCGGAGAACGGTCTCGTCATCTTCTCCGGCTCTATCTCCACCGGCGGCGGACAGACCGAGATGGTCACCAAGGCCCTCGAGAGCCCGCCCGAGCCCATCCAGTCCTTCCGCTATCACTGCGACTCGGCCTTTCTCACCGAGCCCCTCGAGAACATGCTCGCGGACAAGGGCCTGTACGGGCTCGTCGTCCTTGACCGCCGCGAGGCGAACGTCGGCTGGCTGAAGGGCAAGCGCGTCGAGCCCGTCAAGAGCGCGACCTCGCTGGTTCCGGGCAAGCAGCGCAAAGGGGGGCAGTCCGCACAGCGCTTCGCCCGCCTGCGCTTGGAGGCCATCGACAACTTCTATCAGGAGGTCGCGGAGATGGCAAACGAGCTGTTCGTCCCGCGCCGGGAGGAACTCGACGGCGTCCTCGTGGGTGGCCCCTCCCCGACGAAGGACGAGTTCCTCGACGGCGACTACCTCCACCACGAGCTCCAACAGCAAGTCCTCGGCAAGTTCGACGTTTCCTACACCGACGAGTCCGGGCTGAAAGACCTCGTGGACGCCGCACAGGACACCCTCGCGGACGCGGCGCTGATGGAGGACAAACAGGCGATGGAGCGCTTCTTCGAGGAGCTCCATGACGGCGACCTCGCCACCTACGGCTTCGAGCCCACCCGCCGGAACCTGGTGATGGGCTCCGTCGAGAGCCTCCTCATCAGCGAGGACCTCCGCGAGGACGTCGTCGTCTACGAGTGCGACGGCAAGGAGAACTTCGAGCTCGTGGACGCGCGCCACGACACGCCCGACGTGGCGTGTTCGGACGGCTCCGAACCCGAGTCGGTGGAGCGCGAGGACGTCATCGAGCACCTGATGAACATCGCCGACCAGCGCGGCACGGAGACGAAGTTCATCTCGACGGATTTCGAGCAGGGCGAACAGCTGATGACCGCCTTCGGCGGTGTGGGCGGGATTCTGCGCTACTCGACCGGCGTCTGATCACAGTCGACGAGCTCCCGGAGCCCCGTCGCGTCTGTTCGTAACGTTTCGAGCGTCCGCTCTGCCTCCTCGCGTTTCTCCGCTTGGCGCTCGCGGAGCGCCGGCTCGTCGGCGTTCGCGATGGCGCTCGAATCGCGGCGGAGAACGCGGCGCACCGCCCGCTCGGCGGCGGCCGCCCGGCCGAACGCCGCGAGACGCTCGCGTTGGGTGTCGTCGGCGTCCCCCAAGGACGCGCCGAGGCGAGCGGCGGTTTCGCCGACGACGCCGGCCACTCGGTCGAACGCCGCGGCGCCGTCATCCGACTCGTGGGCGCGGGCGAACGTCACGGTCACGGAGGTGAGCCCGTCGGTGAGTGCCCCGAAACAGCCGTCGAGCGCCGGGTTCGGAACCGCGCTCAGCGAGGAGTACGCCGCGGTGTAGAGGTAATCCCCGGCCAGCAGCGCCGCCGACGGGTCGGGGTCGGCGCTGTGAGTCCCCAGCGACGCCGTCCGCAGCCGGGCGTAGCCGCGGACCAGCTCCGCTGCCCCCGCCGCGGGAACGACAGGGGCCGACGCCGTGTCGGCTGCGGCGTCGCGCGCGCCGGCCACGAGCTGGCCGTACCACCTGTCGCCGGTCTCCATGACTGCCTCGCGAGCGGCCGTCAACGGTCCGTCGGAACGGTCGAGGGCGCGCTCGAGTTGCGCGTCGATTTCCGCCGCCGGGATGACGGTGTGCGTCGTCACTCTCAGGCGTGACTTACCGAGCCGTCAGTCAAACACTTTTCGGCGGTTAGGCGTTGTAGAGCAACTGTTCTAACTGGGTGGCGCGCCGCGACAGATCGAAGTGTGGTTCGACGGCGTCCTCGCGGGCCAGCCTGTCGAGAACGAGCAACGGGTCCGTGCCCGAGCGCTCCAGGTTCTCGGCTAGCTCGGAGGCTTCCCCTCTGTAGTGGGCGATGGAATCGAGCATCCAGAGAAGCACGGCGATTCGGGCGCCCGTCTCGCCGTCGCGGGGGAACGCATCACTGATGGTCTGGAAATCGGCGCCCGAATCGGGTTCGGCTTCGAGGGGTTCGACCCGGAGACAGCGGGGACAGAGCGCGGCGCCCGCAGGAGCGCCCGGAAAGTACGCCCGGCAGTCGGCGGGGAGCGGGAAGGAGAGGCGCTCCGCGCCGCAGGCGCAGGCGTCGGCCATTCAGTCGTCGGCGGGTTCGGCGGCTTCCGCGGCCATCGCTTCGGCCTCCCGTTCCTCGCGCTCGGCGTTCTCCTTCTTCTCCTTGATCTTCTTCAGCCGGAATATCTCCTCGCGCTCCTGTTCTTCGAGCTTCTGTTCGATGTACTCCTCGTTCTCGCGGAGCTCGGGCAGGAGCTTGAACTCCAGGGCGTTCACGCGGCGCTTGGTCTGTTCGATTTCGTCGAGCATCTTGCGCATCGCCGTCTCGACCTCGGCGGCGAGGATGACCGATTCGAGGAGCTCCTCGTAAGCCTCGGCGGCCTCGTCGATGCGCGCCGACGTGCCGAGCACGCCGTAGCCGCGCTCGTCGAGGCTCTTTTTCACGCGCGAGGACTCGATTTGGGGGACGACGACCCCCATGATGTTGTTGGACTCCGTCGTGATTTCGGGGTGTTCCTTGAGCGCGGCGGCGGCGCCCCGCACGGCCACGTCGCCCTCCATCGCGCGCGCCATGTTGATGGTCTTCTGGGCGTTCTCGTAGTCCTCCTCCAGCCCGGAACGGACGTCCTTGGACTGGTCGAGGATGTCCATGAACTCCAGGATGAGCGCGTCGCGTTTCTGTTCGAGGGTGTCGTGACCCTGCTCGGAGAACTCGATGCGCTCCTTGATGTTCATCAGCTCCTTCCGGGTCGGTTTCACGTCCTCCGCCATTAGGCGACGTTTGCGCCCCGACGCGGATAACTGTTTTCAGTCCTCACGGCAACGAACCGGGCGGGTCGGGACGCTTTTGCCCCGCCGAACCGACGGCCGACCCAACGATGACAGCCACGGTCGCGTACATCGGCGGCGGGAGCAGGGAGTGGGCACCGAAGTTCGTTCAGGACATGGCACGCTCCGAACTCGACGGCACGGTCAGACTCTACGACCGGAACCACGACGCGGCCGAGCGCAACGCCGCGTTCGGCAACTGGGTTCAGGAGAAGGAACGCGCGGTCGCCGACTGGACCTACGAGGCGGTCGCGGACCTCGACGACGCGCTCGCGGGCGCGGACGCGGTCATCCTCTCGACGCAGTACGACCCTGCGGAGACGTTCGTCCACGACCTCGATATTCCCGAGCAATACGGCATTTACGGGGCGGTCTCCGCGACCATCGGCCCCGGAGGAATCTTCCGCGCGATGCGGACCATCCCCCTCTACCGGGAGTTCGCGGCCGCCATTCGGGAGAACTGCCCCGACGCGTGGGTGTTCAACTTCACTAATCCCGTCCACTTCGTCACGCGCGCCCTCTACGACGAGTACCCCGACATCAACGCCGTCGGCCTCTGCCACGAGGTACTCAAGATGTACCCCTTCTTCGCGGAACTCGCGACCGAGGAACTGGGGATGGACGCCGACCCCGAGGACGTCACTATCAACCCGAAAGGCATCAACCACTTCACGTTCATCGACGAGGTCCACGTCAACGGCGAAGACATCTTCGACCAACTCCGAGAAATCCTCGACGAGGAGCGCGCGACCCGGGCGTTCACGCCCGATGAGCTGGCGGATGTCTCGCCCTTCGTCGACAACCAGCAGGTGATGTGGGAACTGTTCAGGCGCTTTGATATGGTTCCCGCGGGTGGGGACCGTCACCTCGTGGAGTACGCGACGTGGTTTCTCAACGGGGGCAAAGAGGGGCTCAATCGCTGGGGCGTCAAGCGCACGGACAGCGACTACCGCGCGAAACACTGGAACCCCGCCGAGTCCGAGCAGACGACCGATGTCGAGGCGTGGATGAACGGCGAGAAGGCCTTCGAGATTACGGAGTCCCGCGAGCGATTCGCGGACATGCTCGAAGCGCTCCACGGCGGCGAGCCCTGCGTCGCGAACGTCAACATGCCCAACGTCGGCCAAGTGCAGGGCATCGAGGAGGGCGCCGTCGTCGAGACGAACGCCTACGTCCGCGGCGACGACGTGGTTCCGATGACCGCGGGGGGGTTTCCCCGCCCCCTCGAATCGCTCATCGACGGCCACGTCGACACGGTCGAGACGGTCATCGAGGCCTCCCGCACCGGTGACGTGGACGCGGCGTTCCGGGGCTTCCTCATCGACCCGCAGGTCAGAACCCTTCAGACCGAGGCCGCCCGCGACATGTTCGCCGAACTCGTCGGCGAACTCGCCGACTACCTCCAGGGGTGGAACACCGAGGACAGCGACGTGCTCGCCGAGTCGCCCCAGTGGCCGCGCTGAGGGATACCGCATGGACGACCCGATTCGGCTGCTCCACTTCGCGGACACGGAAATCGCCTACGACGACCCCGACCTGCTGGCCCGACTCGCCGGCGCCATCGGGGCGCGCCGGACTCCCAACACCCTCGTCGTCGGAGGTGGCGACAACGGGGCGCTGGGGGTCCTGTCCATCCTCGGCGACGGCAGCGAGGAGGCCGTCCCCTTCCTCGACGCGGCCGGCCGGGACGCCGGCGTGCTCGGGAACCACGACATCGACGACGGTTCGGCCGACGCGGAAGCGTTCGCGGAGGCCGCCTCGGGAACGGTGCTCTGTGCGAACGCCGGATTCGACCTGCCGGGCGCCGCCACCTTCGAGTTCGGCGACCGGACGGTCGGACTGATAGGGGTGTCCCACCCCGAGACGCCTGAACTGTGCCCGCAGGCCGCCCCCATCGACTTCCGGGACCCCGTCCCCGCAATCGAGCGCGAGACAGACGCCCTGCGCGCGGTTGGCGCCGATTTCGTCGTCGTCCTCTCGCACTGTGGTACCCGCGACGAAACCATCGCGTTCGAAACCGACGTCGACGCGGTGCTCGGGGGCCACGACCACTCCCGACGCGTCGAGCGCCACGCCGGCACGCTCGCCGTCAGAACGGCGGGCGTCGGAACGGAACTCGCGGAGCTCACCCTCGGTGACGGTCGCCCGCGCGCGTCGGTGTTCGACACCGACGAGTTCGCCCCCGAAGCAGACGTCCGGGAGCACTACCGGGCGCGGCGTGCCGACCTCGGCGCGGATGAAACTGTCGCGACGGTCGACGACCCCCTCGAACGGAGCCGCGAAACGCGCCTGCGTCGGGAGAGCCGTATGGGGAACTTCGCCGCGGACGCCTACCGGGAAGCCGTGGACGCCGATATTGGACTGGTGCCGGGCGGCACGATACGGACGGGGCCCACCCTTGCGGGCGAGGTTTCGGTCGCGGAAGTCGTCGGCGTCGTTCCTTTCGAGGGCGACGTGGCGGCGCTCGACCTTTCGGGAGAAGACCTCCGCGCGACGCTCGCCGACGCCGGGGCGCCCCACCCTGGCGGCCGGGGCTGGGTGCAGTTCCACCTCTCGGGCCTCCGCGTCCGGTGGGACGCCGACGGCACGCTCGCTGCGGCACGGGTCGGCGGTCCGGACGACCCGCGGGTCCGAGCGGGCGAGCGCTACCGCGTCGCGACGAGCCCCTACCTACTCGGCATCGACGCCTTCCCGGCGCTCGAACCCGACCGAGAGGTCGCGGCCGGCCCCGCCCAGTACAACGCAGTTCTTGCGCACGCACGCGACGGCGGGCTCGCTGTGGAACGGGAGGGGCGCATCGGCAAGGAAGGGTGGAAGGACGGCGAGCGCGTCTAAAACGAGAGGTCCGCGAGTACGGGGAAATGGTCGGAGGGGTATCTGCCGTTCCAGTGGTCCGGGAGAACGGCGTGGGTGTGTGTAGCTACGCCTTCGGTGACGAAGATGTGGTCTATCTTCGCGTCGGGATAGCCGGTGAAGTCGTGGAACGTGTCACCGGGGCCGTGGTGGCCGTGTTCGGCCGCGTAGCGCGCGTCCCCGAACGCCCCGGCGAGCAGTTCGTACGGCTCGGAGGACTCGTCGGCGTTGAAATCGCCCATCACGACTGCCGGGTCGTCGCCCGCGAGTTCCGGGACCCGCTCGCGGAGCAGCCGGGCGCTTCCCGCCCGCGCGGCGGCCCCGCCGTGGTCGAAGTGAGTGTTACAGACGAGAAACGTTCCGTCGGGGCCCTCGAAGCGGACCCATGTGACGATGCGCGGGTACGTGGCGTCCCAGCCGACGCTGCCCTCCTCTTCGGGCGTGCCCGAGAGCCAGAAGGTCCCCCAATCGAGGGGTTCGACGATGCCCGGCCGGTAGCCGACGGGCGAGAACTCCCCCTCCTCTCCCCCGCGGCGGCCGACGCCGACGAACTCGTAGGCCGGGAGCCGTTCCTGTATGTCGTCGAGCTGTTCCCGGCGCGGTTCCTGGAGCCCGACGACGTCGGGGCGGTGTACCCTGATGACGCTCGCAACGTCGTCGCGGCGGCGCTCCCACGCCTGACGCCCCTCGTCGACGGCGACGCGGACGTTGAACGTCATGGCGCGGACGGTCCCGGTCATACACACGGTAGAACGACCGCTCCTTTATGCGCTTCGTGCCCGGGCAAAAACGGCGCCGCCGAAAACTCAGCTCAGACTTCGACTTCGACGTCGTCGAGGTAGCGCTCCTCGATGAGCTCCTCGTCGATGCGGTTGAGCTCCTCTTTGGGGAGCATGGAGACGAGCTCCCAGCCGATGTCGAGCGTGGTTCCGATGTCGCGGTTGGTGTCGAAGCCCTGGTCGACGAACTCCTCCTCGAAGCGGTCCGCGAAGTCGAGGTAGATGTTCTCGACGTCGCCCAGCGCCTCGCGACCGACGATCTGTTCGAGGTCGCGCAGGTCCTTCCCCTCCGCGTACGCCGCGAACAGCTGGTCGGCGATGTCGCCGTGGTCCTCGCGGGTGAGGCCCTCGCCGATGCCGTCGTCCATCAGCCGTGAGAGGCTCGGCGAGACGTTGATGGGCGGCTGAACGCCCTGGCTGTTCAGGTTCCGGTCGATGTAGATCTGCCCCTCCGTGATGTACCCCGTCAGGTCGGGAATCGGGTGGGTGTCGTCGTCGCCCGGCATCGTGAGGATGGGAATCTGGGTGACCGAACCCTCCCGCCCCTCGATGCGGCCCGCGCGCTCGTAGAGCTGCGCGAGGTCCGTGTACATGTACCCCGGATATCCGCGCCGGCCCGGCACTTCCTCGCGGGCCGCGCCGATTTCGCGGAGCGCCTCACAGTAGTTGGTCATGTCCGTGAGGATGACCAGGACGTGATACCCCTTGTCGAAGGCGAGGTACTCGGCGGTGGTGAGGGCCAGCCGCGGCGTGACCGTCCGCTCGGTGGCGGGGTCGTCCGCGAGATTCATGAAGACAACCGAACGCTCCAAGGCGCCGGTGCGCTCGAAGTCGTCCATGAACTCGTTGGCCTCTTCTTGGGTGATACCCATCGCGCCGAAGATGACCGCGAACTCGGTATCCTCGTCGCCTTCGTCCTCGGGGACGGTCGCCTGACGGGCGATCTGGAGCGCGAGGTCGCTGTGTGGCAGCCCGGACGCCGAGAAGATGGGCAGCTTCTGCCCGCGCACGAGGGTGTTCATGCCGTCGATGGCCGAAACACCGGTTTGGATGAACTCCTCGGGATACTCTCTGGCCGTGGGGTTGATCGCGGCGCCGACGATTTCGCGGCGTTCCTCGTGGACGATCTCGGGCCCACCGTCGATGGGTTCGCCGGAGCCGTCGAGAACGCGTCCGAGCAAGTCCTCGGTCAGCGGCATCTTGAGGGTCTCGCCGAGGAAGCGCACGGAGGCGTCCCGGTCGATACCGTCGGTCCCCTCGAAGACCTGAATCGCGACGAGGTCGGTCTGGGATTCGAGGACCTGCCCGCGGCGGACCTCGCCGTCGCCGAGTTCGATTTCGACGATCTCGTCGTAGCCGATCGGTTCGTCCGTTTCCACGAACACCAGCGGACCGCTGATCTCCGTGATGGTTTGATACTCCTTCATTAGTAGAGCTCCCGCAGTTGCTCGGCGATGTCGTTTTCGAGTTCGTCGATCTCCTCGTCGTACTCGTCCTCGGGCATGACGCCCATCCGGTTCAGGCGGGGCGCGGCGTCGATGTCCTGAATCTCGTCGACCGGGACGCCGGCGTCGAGCGCCTCGAAGGCCTCGTCGTTGAACGTCTCGATGGCCTCCAGCATCCGGTAGGACTTGTTGGGTTCACAGTAGGTGTCGACCTCGTGGAGCGCGTTCTGCTGGAGGAAGGCCTCCCGAATGTACTGGGAGACTTCGAGCGTGAGCTGCTGGTCCTCCGGCAGCGCGTCCTTGCCGACGAGCTGGACGATTTCCTGCAGTTCGTCCTCTTCGTCGAGCACGTCGACGGCCCACTGGCGCTTCTCGGGGAAGTCCTCGGCGACCTCCTCGCGCCACCAGGGGTCGAGTTGGTCCTTGTACAGGGAGTAGGACTCGTTCCAGTCGATGGCCGGGAAGTGGCGCTTCTCCGCGAGGTCCGCGTCGAGCGCCCAGAACGTCTTCACGATACGCAGCGTGTTCTGGGTGACGGGCTCGGAGAAGTCGCCGCCCGGAGGCGACACGGCGCCGACGACGGAAATCGTGCCGTTCGAACCACTGAGGGTCTCGAAGCGGCCGGCGCGCTCGTAGAACTCGGAGAGGCGAGCCGCCAGATAGGCGGGGTAACCTTCCTCGCCGGGCATCTCCTCCAGCCGGGAGGAAATCTCGCGCATGGCCTCCGCCCACCGGGAGGTGGAGTCGGCCATCAGCGCGACGTCGTAGCCCATGTCGCGGTAGAACTCCGCGACCGTAATCCCGGTATACACGCAGGACTCGCGGGCCGCGACGGGCATGTTAGAGGTGTTGGCGATGAGGGTCGTCCGGGCCATCAGCGGGTTGCCCGTCTGCGGGTCTTCCAGCGTGGGGAAGTCCTCGATGACCTCCGTCATCTCGTTGCCGCGCTCCCCACAGCCGATGTAGACGACGATGTCCGCGTCGGACCACTTCGCCAACTGCTGTTGGGTGACCGTCTTCCCCGAACCGAAGGGGCCGGGAATCGCCGCCGTGCCGCCCTTCGCCAGCGGGAACAGCGCGTCCTGGATGCGCTGGCCGGTAACAAGCGGGTTCTCCGGCGTCTGCTTCTCGACGGTCGGCCGTGCCTCGCGGACCGGCCACTCCTGGTGCATCTGGATCTCCTCGCCGTTGTCGAGTTCGACGACCGGCTCTTCGACGGTGAACTCGCCTTCCTCGGCGGAGACGACCTCGCCGCCCTCGTAGTCGGGCGGGACCATGACCTTGTGCTCGATGCTGACGGTCTCGGGGACGGAGCCCACGATGTCGCCGGCCTCGACCTCGTCGCCGGGGTCGACGCTGGGGGTGAACTCCCATTTTTTCTCCAGGTCGATACCCGGGGCGTCGACGCCGCGGTCGAGGAACGCACCCATCGATTCTTCGAGCACGTCGAGGGGACGCTGGACGCCGTCGTAGATGGAGTCCAGCATGCCCGGGCCGAGGTCGACCGAGAGGGGCTCGCCCGTGTTCTCGACGGGCTCGCCGGGGGCGACCGCGGAGGTCTCCTCGTAGACCTGGATGGTCGTGATGTCGCCCTCGATTTCGATGACCTCGCCCATCAGACCGTCCGTGCCGACGTACACGACGTCGTTCATCTTGGCGTTCAGGCCGGTCGCGGTGACGACCGGGCCGGAGACGCTGTCGATGACGCCGTCTTCCGTGACTGTGGTGTCAGTTGCTTGGCTCATTCGTTGTCTTCGTTGTCGCTTTCGTCCATCAGGTCGATACCGATAGCCGCACGGATCTGCTCGCGCAGTCCCGACGCGCCGCTCCCGCCGAGGGTGACCACGACGGGTTCGACGCTCGTGTTCACCTCCTCCCGGACCGACCGGGAGAGGTAATCGAGGTCGTCCTCGTGCATCACGACGATGCCGACGCCCTCGTCCTCGAGCAGTTCGGTGACCGCCCCGTCGAGCTCCTCGCCCTTCGACTCGGCGGTCACGTTCTCGCAGCGCCGCACGCCGGCAAGACGGAACCCGGTCGTGAAGTCGGGAGTGCCGACGACGCCGATCTCCTGGCTCATAGTATCACCAACTCGTTCTCGATTTCGTCTTGGTCCAGTCCGGCCTCGCGACCGCGGGCGATGGCGCGGACGTTGTCCACTTCCCGCTCCTTCGCCAACACGAACGCGAGGACCGGAGCGACCGAGAAGGAGTAGACGTGCGAGAGATGCTCGGAGTACTCCAAGAGCGCGGTGTCGAGGGCGCGCTCGAAGCCGATGAGGCTGCCGGCGTCCTCGAGACCCGCAAGCGCGGCGTCCAACTCGTCGCCGTAGGTGCTGTCGCGGAGCGCCGCGACGAGTTCCTCTTCGTTCTCGACGAGCGAGCGGAGCCGTTCGGGACCGAACAGCTTGCCCCCCTCGATGTAGTACTCGGCGGGGTCGAGGTCGGCGCCCGAGCGGGCCAGCCGGAGCGCGTTCCGGACGTTCCGGAAGTCGATTTCGGCCTGCAGGAACTCGACGTACAGCCGTGTCGACTCACTGCCGCCCGTGGAGACGTCCTCCAGTAACCCCTCGTAGTACGCTCGGTCGATGGCGTTCTCGATGGGAACGAGCAGACCGGTCTCCTCGTATTCCTCGTACGCCGCTTCGAGCTCGTCGCTGAACATCGTGTCCTCGAGCGCCGCGATGACGCCCTCGATGTTCTCCGCGCTCACGAGGGTCGCGAGAAAGTCGTCGTCGAACTCGCCGGCCCGGATAAGGTCGTCCTCGATGGACTCCCGGTCGGTGCCGGCGTACAGCCCGCGGACGACGGTCTTGACGTTCCACGCGTCGAACTTGCGCAGGTAACGGGCGACCTGTTCGTACAGCGAGCCCTCACACCACCGGAGCAGGTCGTCGAAGTGTCGCGCCAGGTTTCGGTTCAGCGCGTACTCGACGAGGTCCACGCCGGAGTGGCGGGAGCCGAGGGCGTTTATCTCCTCGTCGTACTCGGACTCCTCCATGAAGCGGGCGATTTCGCCCGGCCCCATGCGGAGGAGTTTTCGGTAGTCGTCCTCGCCGAACAGCGAGGCCCGGCGGTGACGTACCCGCGCGGTGACGTATTCGTAGTTCGCGGTGCCGGTGTTCGCGCTCATTCCTCGAAGAGGATTTCGCTCACGTCCCGGATGTTCTCCTCCCAGACGGAGTCGAGCACCGAGTCGAAAGTGTTGTTCACGCGAACCTTCGAGGTGTCGCTCTCACAGACCACGCCGCCGAGGCAGTCGCGCTCGCCGGCGTACGACCAGCCGTCGTAGTCGGCCAGCACGTCGCCGATGAGCGCCTCGTCCTCGGCGCGGCCGTACACCCGAACCGTCGCGTCGTCGTCGAACTCGGGGGCAGCGGCCTCGACCAGCGCGGCAGTCAGTTCCTCCCGCTCGTCGCCTTCCAGCCCGGCGATGCGCTCCTCGACGGTCTCTCGGACCGATTCAAGGGCGTCGCGGCGGGCCTCCAGGCGGTCTTGTTTGGCTTCGAGCTTCGCGCCCGAAAGGGCCTGATCACGCTCGCGCTCGATTTCTTCCTCTGCTTCCTCCTCCGCGGCTTCGAGGGTCGCTTCGGCGTCCGTCTCGGCCTCGGCGACAATCTCGTCGGCCTCGGATTCGGCGGACTCGATAATCTCCTCGCGTCGCGCGCGCGCTTCATCGCGGATGTCCTCAACGACTGTATCCAAACTCATCGTAGGAAAGGGGGGGTTAGGCAGCGAAGACGACGACCAGCGCCAGAATGACGATCGTTTCCGGGAGGACCGTCAGAATCAGCGCCGGACCGAAGAGGTCGCTGTCCTCGGCGATGGCGCCGATGGCGGCGCTACCGATGCCGCGCTCCGCGTAGCCCGCGGCGAGCGCCGCGAGACCAACCGAAAGGGCACCCGCAGCGCCGGCGGTAATCGCCGGGCTGGAGGCCGCGTTCGCGCCTTCTTGCTGGAGCAGTACGCCGATGTTGAGTGCGAGTTGTGTAGGATCCATGGTTTACTCAGTCCTCTGTGGTGTGAGTTCGCTTGTAGCCGAACGGTTCATATTTCGCTCCACCGCCTTCATAAAACTTCCCAAAGAACTCGACGTACTCCAGACGAACGGCCTGTAGGCCGGCGCTGGTGACGCCGAGCGCGAGCACTAAGACGTGACCGGCGATCAACACGAGAATGCCGCCGAGCACGCCCGCGATGCCTGCGCTGAACAGTCCCGGGAACATCACTGTCGCCTCGCCGCCGTAGTGGGAGGCGACATACTCGGGCCCGTGCCCGAGCATGAAGTGCACCGCCCCGTCCGGGTCCTCGTAGGCCCCGAACACGAGCAGGTTCACCGCGAAGGCCATCGCGGCCTTCGCCAGCAACACCGCGGCGATTCGGGTGTAGGAGACAACGTTCACGACGGCGTTGGGGGATTCGAGCGCCCCGATGCCGCCCTCGCCCTTAATCAGCATGACCAGGCCGAGCAGAATCGTTACGAGCCAGATCGAGAGGGGAAGCGTCCCGAGCGGGCCGAGGGGGATGTCGGCGATGACGACCGCCGGCACCGCTTCGAAGCCGAGCGGAACGGGGTTCCCGTTGAACACCGAGTTGGGGCCAGCGAGGAAGTCGGGCTTGGACCCGAGCGCTTGGTCCGAGAAAATCCAGAGCCAGACGGAGACGGTCAACACGATCCACGAGCCGTTCTCGAAGAGCGCCTCGCTGAAGCCGTGTGCCCGCATGTCGTTCGCAAAGCCCAGCAGCCACCCCGAGACGAGGTGGAGTATCCCCACGATGACGGAGATCGTCAACCAGAGGTAGGCGAACTCCGCCGTGTGGAGCCCCTTGCGCATGGGTGCGTGGTCCAGTCCGACGACACCGTGCCAGAAGTACTCCGTGATGAGATGGAGGCCGAAGATTTCGCCGTAGAGGATGCCGAAGAGCACCGTGAAGCCACCGGCCCAGGCGGCGATGCCGCCCAGACTGCGCAGCGCCGGGCTCTCGAAGTTCTTCGCGACCCACAGGCCGGCAGCGGCGTACAGCAGGCCGTAGGCGAAGTCGCCGATCATGAACCCGAAGAACGCCGGGAACGTCAACAGCAGGACGAACGTCGGGTCGAGTTCGGTGTACTTCGGCCGGTTAATCGTCTCGACGAGCACTTCGAAGGGCTTGACGGCGCCCGGGTTGTCCTGGATGACGGGCGGCCCGTCGTCGGACATCCGAGTATCGTGACCCCCGTCGGCGACGGCCTCCTGTTCGTGGCCGTGCGAGGGAGTGTAATCGGCCCGTTCGAGCTCCTCTATTTCGACGCGGTCGCCGACGGCGTCGCGCAGCGACTCGGCGAAGGTCGCGTACTCCTCGGCGGGAATCCAGCCCTCGGCGATGAAGGCGTGTTCCGTCGTGGCGAACTGCAGCGGCGCTTCGGCCTGCTGGACCGCGATGGAGAGGTGCTCTTCCGCGGCGACGAGGAAGTCAGCGTGCTCGTCACGGAGCTTCTCCAGTTCGTCCTCGACACCTTCCAGTTCGGACTGGAGGGTCTGTCGCTCGCTTTCGAGGGATTCGACGTACTCGGTCGGGTCGCCGTCGGCGTCCGGCACGTCGAGTCGGTTGAACGCCGCCCCGACGAGCGCGTCGTCGAGGACGCCGTCCTTGCCTTTCGAGGGCTGAACGAAGACCGCGACGGTGTCGCCACCGCTGAAGACCTCCGAGGACCGCACGTTGTCCGCCTCCGCAACGGCGCGGCGGACCGCGTCCTCGTCGCCCGTCCCGACCGCGGTTTCGAGGCTGTCGTATCCCCGAAGCAGGTCGAGGTCGACGCCCAGGTCGGCGAAGGGCTCCATCGCGGCGATGCGCTCGTCCACGTCGCGGATCTCCGAGCGGAGCTCGTCGCGCCGGTCATCGAGCTCGTTGACCGCCTCGCGGATCTCCTCCAGTTGGGTGTCGATGGCTTCCTCGGAGACGATCCGCTCCGGACCGCCCTTGTCGGCCTCGACGCCCAGCATCGATTCGAGCGAACGGACGGTGACCAGCTTGTCGGATGCCTCCTCGGCCCCGTACAGCGGGTCGCCCGTCTCGAACCCCTCCCACGACCCGTCGTAGTCGGAGAGGTGAACGGCGTTCAGGGTGTGGACCGTCTCGATGACCTCCTCCATCACGGCTTTGGTCCCGGTCACCGAGACCTTGCTCATCCGCTCAGGCCTGAGCATGCACCGCCTCCTTGAACGCATCGAGGACGTACTCGACCGCCTCCGCCTCGCTCTCCTCGGCGGTGGCGAGCAGTTCCTGGCGGTCCTCCCGCCCGGAGTCGAGTATCTCCTCGCGTTCGTCCTCTATTTCCTCGCGTGCCTCGGCGAGGCGCTGTTCTCGGAGTTCGGTCGCTTCCTCCTCCGCCTCCGAGCGGATTTCGGCGGCCCGCTCGCGGGCTTCCGAGAGGATCTGCTCCCGTTCCTCCTCAGCCTCGGCGACGATCTGGTCGGCGTCGTCCTCGGCTTCTTTGACGTTTTCGAGAACCTCTGGCCTCGGCATAACCTATCAGGCGAATCTTCGGCAAGCGCCTATAAGATAGTTGTGAAGGCGTTCGGAGGTGGCGCGCGGCCGACTGACACGTCTCGGAGCGTGCTCGGCCGGTCCGCCCCCCCCGCTCCCACGATGCGGGCGGGCGGGCCGAGCCCGGGCGCTTTATTTCCCCGCCGTCCCAAGTCGGGACGATGGGACTCCTCGAGAACAAGGCCCGGGCGCGGCTGTTCTACAAGTACCTCTCGAAGGTGTACGACCGCGTCAACCCCTTCGTCTGGAACGAGGCGATGCGCACGGAGGCCATCGACATGATGGAGCTACAGTCCGACGACCGCGTGCTCGACGTGGGCTGTGGCACCGGCTTCGGCACGGAGGGTCTCCTCCAGGAGACCGACTACGTTCACGGTCTCGACCAGTCCGTCCACCAGATGGAGAAGGCGTGGGGGAAGCTCGGCAAACACGACCCCGTCGCCTTCACCCGCGGCGACGCCGAACGGCTTCCCTACCAGGACAACACCTTCGACGCGCTCTGGTCGTCGGGCTCCATCGAGTACTGGCCCAACCCCGTCGACGCTCTGGAGGAGTTCCGGCGCGTCGTCAAGCCGGGGGGCCCGGTTCTCGTCGTCGGGCCCGACCAGCCGAACAGCGAACTCCTCCGGAAGCTGGCGGATTCGATCATGCTCTTCTACGACGCCACGGAGGCCGAAGAGATGTTCGAGGCCGCCGGACTCGTCGACCGCTCACACTACGCGATGCAGTCGAAACCCGGGAGCCCCCGGGCCATCGTCACCCTCGCCTACGCTCCGGAGGACGGCTGAGTCGGCTGGGCGATCAGCGACACCTGCGTCCCGCCCCGCTCGGCGGTGACGATGAACCGGCTGTCCGGGCCGCCGTCGGGCGAGACGGTCCAGAGCGTTCCGTCGGCGCCCGTCGTCCCCACGACGGCGTCGTCGACTCTGACGGTCGCGTCCACCGGGTTCGCGCCGTCGGATGCGACGATTCGGAGCGGTCCGCCGGGGTACGTTCGGTTGACGATGACGCCCAACCCCCCCTGCGAGCGGGAGATTCCCGGCCCCGAGGGAAGCGCGGAGACGTTCCGGCGCTGTATCTCGCGGACGACCTGTAGCGAGGCCGCGTCCACGTAGCTCACCAGCGAGCCGTGCGGGTGTTCGATGGTGGCCCGGTAGGTATCGGCGCCGATGACGTCCACGGTCGTCCCCTGGGAGTTGTTCCACGCCCATGGGTACAGTTCGGCGATGCGCCGCTCGGCTTCCGCGATGGACGCCGTGTCGCCGGAGGAACGCTCCGATACCGGTCGGGAGGACTCGTGGTAGTGAACGCCGTCCGCGACCATCGCCAGCCTGACGCCGTCGGCGGTGCCCGCGAGATACGCCCGGGAGACGTTCGTCGCGCCGCGGATGGCCGCGCCGACTCGGTCACGAACCGGCCCGCGAACGGACGCGAGACGGCGCTCGAGGTCGTTGATTCGCGGGCGAAGCTCCGACCCGTCGTCGAGGCGGTTCTCGACGAAGGCGACCGTCCGTCCCATCGAGCGGGCTCTTGCGTCGAGCGTCGCCAACCCCTTCGAGACAGTTGAGGGAGTGGCGGTGTCGTTGGCGTAGCGGCGTTGTAGCCGGTCTTCCGCGGCGCTGACCGCGGCGATGCGCTCGGACATCCTGTCGAGGGCGGAGGCTAACACGGCCGAGCGTTCGGTGGCCCCCGCCGACGCGTACCGCTCCCGGAGCCGTTCGCGGGCCAGTCGTTCCTCGGTGACGGCCCGATCCGTCGTGAGCGACGACGAGAGGTCGACGTCCGGGTCGTAGATGGCGCCGCGCTCGTCGGGTCCCAACAGGAGAACGGCGGTCGTGTTCGGGGGCATGACCTGCGTCGGCATGGTCCCTGGCGACGTCGGAGGGACGGCGGCCGGCCCGGCCGTGTCGGACCCCGATGCCGGGACTGCGGGGCCGACGCCAGCGACGAGGACCAACATCGCGGCGAGGGCAACCGCACGGAGACGGGACATACACACCACTGTCGCGGGCTCGAACTTAAAGGCCAGCGTCGTAACGTCCCGATGAAAAGCGTTTTCTTCCGCCGGTATGCAGGTGTGAACATGCGGTCCCGCGCCGTCCTCCTCGCCCTCCTCGCCGTCTGTTCCGTCCTCGCGCCGGTCGCGGGGGGAGCTACGGCGCCGGCACAGCAGAGCTCGCCCGGGGGAGCCGACACCGCGACGTCGATGCGGGTCCAGTTGGCACCCGACGGAACGGCCCAGTGGAACGTGACGATGCGATTCGACACCGAAGACGGCACCGCGTTCGAGGACGTGGCGGCGGCCTTCGAAAGCGGCGACGCCGACGTCGGGCCCTCCGTGACGACCTTCGAGGCGCTCGCGGCGCGCGGAAGCGACACCACGGGCCGGTCGATGTCGGTCACCGGCATCGAGCGGCGTGGCTGGCGCCCCGACGACGACACCGGCGCGCTCACCCTCTCCTTCCGGTGGAACGGGTTCGCGGCTGCGGGCCCCGAGCGCGTGAACGTCAGTGGTAGCCTCGGCACGACGTGGGACCTCGCGCCGAACCAGCGCCTCGTCATTTACCCTCCGGAGGGCTATCTCCCGTCCGACGTCGAACCCGGCACGGACAACGGCATCAGCAACGGCGTCCTCCGGTGGGAGGGCGACCGGACGTTCGTCAACGGGCAGCCCCGCATCGCGTACAGCACGACCGGCGGCCCGGGCGGGAACACGACGTCGCCCGGCCCGCCGGACGGTGGCGCCGGCCTCGCAATCGGTGCACTCGTCCTCGTCATCCTCGCGGCGGGTGGATACGCGCTCTACGCCCGCGGTGGGGAAACGACGTCCCCCAGTTCGGAGATGTCCGAGGTCGAACCGGATTCCGAAGCGCTGCCGGCCGACGGGACGCCCGATACGGCAGCGGACGCCGACGGCGCCGCGGAGCAGGAAGAGGTAGACGAGACGCTCCTGAGCGACGAGGAGCGCGTCGAACGCCTCCTCGAACGGAACGGCGGCCGGATGAAGCAGGCCACCATCGTCGAGGAGACCGGCTGGTCGAACGCGAAGGTTTCCCAGTTGCTCTCCGCGATGGCCGACGAGGGCCGGGTCGAGAAACTCCGCATCGGCCGCGAGAACCTCATTTCCCTCCCCGACTACGACGAGGACGCGGAGTAGTCGACCGTCACGTTATTGCTTCGGAGGCCCGAAATCGGGGCTAATGGAACACGTCGCCGAGCGCCGGGAGGCCGTCGAGGAACGCCTCACGGCGGTCGTGGAGAACGTCGAACCGGCGGAGCTGGAGGCCGGCGTCGAGTTGGCGGCGCTCGCGGGTGGGAAGCGGATGCGCCCGGCGCTCACGCTGTTGGTGTTCGAGGCGGCGGGCGGTGAGGACGAACAGCGCTCGACCGCCCTCGACTTCGCGGTCGGGGTCGAACTCGTTCATGCCGCCTCGCTCGTCGTGGACGACATCATCGACCGCTCCGAGGTCCGCCGCGGCGAACCCAGTGCGTGGGCCGCGCTTGGCCACGGCCCGGCAATCATCACGAGCGACGGCCTTCTCGGAGAGGCGTTCGCACTCTTCTCGGGCGACCCCGAGGCGACCAGAGCCGTCGCGGACGCGATGGTCGAACTCGGGGAAGGGGAGGCAATCGAACTCGTGGACCGCCCCGACAGCGAGGATGCCTACCTCGAACTCGCGCGGCGCAAGACGGGCGCGCTGTTCCGCGCCGCCGCCGAGTTGGGGGCCCTCGCCGCGGACGCGGACGGGAGAACTGTCGAGGCGTTCGGCGAGTACGCCGAGCGGGTTGGTGTCGCCTTCCAGATTCGGGACGACGCCCTCGACGCAACGGCCGACGCCGAAGACCTTGGCAAGCCGGCGGGCACCGACGAGGCGATGGACCGCCCCTCCATCCTGCAGGTGACGGACAAGACGCCCGCGGAGGTCAATCAGCTCGCCCACGAGCAGGCCGACGCCGCGCGCGCGGCCCTCGACAGCCTCGACCTGGAGGAGGGGGAGGCCCTCCGATACTTGGAAGCGCTGGCGTCGTTCGCCGTCGAGCGGGAACGGTAGTCCGCGCCCCACGAGCACCGGGCCGACGACCCGGAGTCCGCGCACCCCTACTCCGCTCTGGCGTCGTAGCGTCGCACGAGTTCGCCGACGTACCAGAACTTCAGCGCCATGGAGAGGGCGCCCGCGAGCGCGGCTTTTCGGGGCGCCTTCCGATACGCCGCCACGAAGGCACAGAGCGTTGCAGGCACGTTGCACAGGTTGAGCACGTTCGGATAGGAGAGGTCCAGCAGCCCGGCACGCTCTTCCTCTACCCACCACCGTTCCGCCAACACTACCCGCGTCATCCACGCCTCCTCGTCCTCGGGCGGGGAGAAGAGTACGGGGTTCAGGACGGCAAAAACAATAGCGGCGAGTGCGAGGCGCGGCTTGCGGCGGAAGACGGCGTAGAGAAGTACTGGTAGGACGGCGACCCGGGACCACCCGCTCTTGGGGTTCGCGTGGCGCTCCCAGACCCACGCACGGAGTTCCTCGGTGTTCATACGTCGGCTTCGACGGCCTTCGGCAAATACGTGGCGCGGGAGCGGATCAGGCGGCTCGCGCTGTCTCCCGGCGGGACTCCACGACGGCGAACGTCAGCGTGCTCAACACGCCGAGGAGGGTCCCGGCCGCCAGCGCCCCCGCGAGTACGGTCAGCGAGATGATTCCGAGGAAGAACCCGCTCAGCGCGTGCCCGACGACGGCGATGGCGACCACGTAGAAAGGAGCGTTCAGGTAGCGCCACTCTAGTCTACCCGCGAGATACTCGTCGGTTATCTGGCCCAGACTGGAGGTGAGCCCGGCGAGCGCGACCCACCGGACGGCCCCGTAGCCGAACGCCGCGACCGCCTCCGGTATCTCGGGGGCGGTGAGCGTATCGAGGCGGTTGAACCCCTCGACGCCGGCGACAACGACCAGCGCGGCGGCGACGACGTAGGTGATGAGCGTCGCCCGCCCTGCGTAGAGCAGGTTGCGCGCGCCCGCGACAGCGTCGTCGACCATGCGCTCGACGCCCAACCCCCGGAAAAGCAGATAGAGGCCCATCAGCGCCGACGAGATGCCGAGAACGAATCCCGGCAGTCCCAGGAAGTCCGCGAGCACGGCGAGGGGGTAGATGAGCAGGAGAATACCGAGGGGAACCAGAATCGTGCCCCTGGTCTCGGGGTCGTCGAGGACCTGTTTGATGGTGTAGTACATCGACTCCAGGTCCTGTGCCTGCCGTACGACGACGCGCTGGACGCCGTCGACCGTCACCCGCGAGCGAATGACGGGGAGGACCGACTCGTCCTGTGCGCCGTCCGTGACGACGACCGCGCGGACGGGCTCGCCGCTGTGCAGGCCGGCGAGCACCTCGTCCAGTTCGTCGCCGACCTTCCGGTTCGCCGCCACACCCCCTTCCTCGACCCCAGTGACTGCGGCGACCTCCACGGCCTCGTCGTCGATGCGGTCGTGGATGTGGATGCCCTCGAAGAGGACGTTCACGTCGCTGTCCTCTGGGTCGGCGGCGGCGAGGTCCACCGCGGCGGACTCGACAGCCTCGCGCCCGACGACGGGGGTCCCGTGCCCCGTTTTGCGGCCGAGGTCGTCGTCTAAGTCCACACAGAGGACCAACAGCATTAGTGGGCCGTAAGCCGGGGGGCGTAATGGGCTTTCGGGCGCGCACTCGACGGGCGAACGGCGGCGTTCACTCCGCGTCAACCGCTCACACGCCCCTCCGCAAGCGTTTTCGCCCCGGGGCAAATATCTCGGGTCATGGCCGACTGCCCACTCGCGGACGAATGCCCCGCTTTCACGGAGCGAATGGAGGGGATGGGGTGTCAGTACTACGGTGACAAGGGGGGCAAGGAGTGGTGTGACAACTACAACCAGCCAATCGAGGAGCTCAAGACCGCCCCCGTCGTCCCCGGGCAGGAAATCGTCGTGGAGGTGACCGACCTCCACGAGAGCGGTGCGGGCGTCGGTCACCACGAGGAGAGCGGGTTCGTGGTGATGGTCGACGGCGTGCTCCCCGAGGCGCGCTCGAAGGTACGCATCGACACGGTAAAGCCGAACTACGCCCGCGGCGAGGAGGTTGAACGCCTCCCCGACAAGGACGATGAAGCGGAGGAGGACGAGGCGGACGACGCCGAGGCGGACGACGACGATGACGACGAGGGCGGGCGCGAGGAGCGCCAGCGGCTGGGCAGTCGCGACAACTTCTGGGGCAGTTAGCCCGATTTTAAGTGCCCGCACCCTGAGGAACCGGGTATGAATCTCGGACTCGAAGGCGAGACGGCACTCGTGACCGCGAGTTCTAGCGGTCTGGGCAAGGCGAGTGCGGCCTCCTTGCTGAGCGAGGGCGCGAACGTCGTCATCTGTGGCCGGAGGGGCGACGCGCTCCGCGACGCCGAGGACGAACTCTCCGTACACCCCGGCGAGGTCGCCGGTGTCGAGGCGGACATCACCGACCCCGACGACGTCGCGGCGCTCGTCTCCGCCACCCGCGAGACGTTCGGCGGTATCGACCACGTCGTCACGTCGGCGGGTGGCCCCCCCTCCGGCTCCTTCATGGACACGCCCGAAGAGGAGTGGTACGACGCCTACGACCTGCTGGTGATGAGCCTCGTGCGCGTACTCAAACACGCCCACGACGACCTCGTGGAGAGCGACGCCGGCACCGTGACGGCGATTACCTCCACCTCGGTCGCGGAGCCCATCGAGAGTCTGGTCCTCTCGAACGCCGTTCGGCGCGGCGTGACGGGCACCATCAAGACCATCGCCCGCGAGTGGGCGCCGGACGTGCGGGCGAACGTCGTCATGCCGGGCCCCCACGAGACCGCTCGGTTAGAAGAACTCGCCGAACAGGCCGTGGAACGCGGCGATGCCGACAGCTACGAGGCGGCCTTGGCGGACCACGCGAGCGGCATTCCCTTAGAGCGGGTGGGCCAGCCCCGCGAACTCGGCGACGTGGTGGCCTTCCTCGCCAGCGAGCGCGCGAGTTACGTGACCGGCGCCTCGGTGCCCGTCGAGGGCGGCACGCTGCACACCTGAGCGGGGATTATCGCTCCTGTCCCGCGGGCCTTGTCCGGCCCCATTACTCCCTGCTTCCAGACCCGCGGGCCTCGTCCGGCCCGCGGTCCTGTTCAACACCCCGGCCCTTCGACCCAGCGCCGAGTATCATCCCTCCCACGTCTCGATTCTCCCTTCTCGAATGTCCTCCAGACAGCCCCGGCAGGCGTCGTGGTCGGCGTCGAAACACGCCGGGCGACCCTCCGAATCGAGGGCGACCGCGCGCCGCTCGGCGTAGCGCCGGCAGACGATTTTCGCGCGCCCCGAGTCGTCGCGGGGAAGGTCGCTCTCGGTCTTCCCCTCGTGGTAGGCCGCCCGGGTCCGGGCGTACGTCCGACCGGCTCGGCGGGCGAGACGGTCGAAGAGCCCCGAGTCGTCCTCTGCCATACGTGTTCGTCGGCCCGCGGGAACTAATGTTCTCCGCCGCCGAAACCCGGTGATGGCGGCGACGCGGACGTTTATATACGAGTAGGTCCAAACCGGGATTGTCTCCGGTCGAAAACAACGCGGAGACGAACACACCCATGAGCGACGTACGCCAAGACGCCCGTGAGCTACACGAGCGTTTCTCGGAACACCTAGACGTAACGGAAGACGAGATAGCACAGCGGCTCGAAACCCTCGTTGAGGAGTACATGGTCCCCCGCGAGGAGGCTCGCCGGTCGGTGGAGAGCCACTACTTGGAGGAGGCGGGCCTGGAGCGCGACGACCTCGGCTCCGGGGGCGCGAACCCCGAGATGCAGGTTGAGGACATCGACGAGGACGAGCAGTGGCTCGACATGACCGCCAAAGTGGTGGACCTCTGGGAGCCCGGCCACGAGTCCATCGGCCAAGTCGGCCTGCTGGGCGACGAGACGGGGACCGTCAAGTTCACCGCGTGGGCGTCCTCCGACCTGCCGGCGCTCGAAGAGGGGTCGGTCTACCGGCTCTCGAACGTCGTCACCGACGAGTACGAGGGGCGCTACTCGGTGAAGCTCAACCGTACCACCACCATCGAAGAGCTGGAGGAGGACATCGAGGTCGGCGAGAGCAGCACCGAAGTCGAGGGTGCGCTCGTCGCCATGCAGTCCGGCTCGGGACTCATCAAACGCTGTCCCGAGGAGGACTGTACCAGAGTGCTCCAGAACGGCCGCTGCAGCGAACACGGCGATGTCGAAGGCGAGTTCGACCTCCGCATCAAGGGCGTGCTGGACGACGGCACCGAGGTTCAGGAGGTCATCTTCGACCAAGAGGCGACGGAAGCGTTGACCGGCACCACGCTGGAGGAAGCCAAGCAGCGCGCGATGGACGCCCTCGACACCGAAGTCGTCGCGGACGACATGCGCGAGCAGACGCTCGGGCAGTACTACCGCGTTCGCGGCCCGCAGTTCGGCCGCTACGTCCTCGCGGACGAGGTTGAGGAACTGGGCGGACCGACCGACACCGAGGACCTCCTCATCGAAGCGAGGTCGATATAAATGAGTCAGCAAGCCCCCACTCGCGAGGTCGCCCGCCGCGTCTTCGCAGCCGAGTTCAACGACGCCGAGTACACGTTCAAGGAATCCGACGACGAGCGCGCGCCCCAGTATCTCCTCCTGCCGTCGGGGGAGCGGGCGAACCGCGTCTTCGTCGTCGGCACGCTCACTGAGACGGAGGACGTCGGCGAGGACAGCGAGTACTGGCGCGGTCGGGTCGTGGACCCGACGGGTACGTTCTACACGTACGCCGGCCAGTACCAGCCCGACGCCGCCGCGTTCCTCCGCGACGCCGAGCCGCCGACGTACGTCGCCGTCGTGGGCAAACCACGGACCTACGAGACCGACGACGGGACCGTGAACGTCTCCCTGCGACCGGAATCCATCACTGAAGTCGACGCCGCGACCCGCAATCGCTGGGTCGTCGAGACTGCACAGCGCACCGTCGAGCGGGTCCGGGCCTTCAGCCCAGACACCGACGAGTACGACGGGCTCGCCGCCGAGGAGTACGGCGAGGACGTCGAGCGCTATCAGCGCGCCGCGGTCGAGGCCCTCGAGAGTCTGGATTCGGAGTCCGACTCCGAAGCCACGCCCGAGGACGCCGGGCAGGCCAGCCTGTAGGCCGGGCTGATACACGACGGCTGCCTGTCAGCACCCGCGGAGAAGCGCGCGCGGACGAGCGTGCTTCACCTTCGGCTGCCGCACACGGGTCACTTCCTTCGGCTGTCGCACGACCACTACCTCGGGCTGGGGCGGCTGACGCACGCGGAAGACCTGCGTCCTCGGCCGCGGAAAGTGGAACGCGTGCGACAGCCGCGTCCCCTCGGACGAGACCCGTGTCTGACGAACGCTTAAGGACCTCGCACCCCCGTTTCTTTTCGATGGGGAACAAGAACAAGACCGTCTCCTTCCGCGTGAAGGAGGACACCTTCGAGTCCCTCCGGGACATCGCCGAGGAGCGGGACCTCTCGCTCTCGGCGGTGTTCCGCGACTACGTGGACGCCCTCGTCGCTCACGACGGGCAGGTGGAGGTCGTCCCCGAGGGCATGGCGGCGGACGGCGAGTCGGTCGACTTCCCCCCGACCGTGGAGGTGCCAAAGAGCTTCGTCCGCGAGCACGAGCGCCTCGAACTCGAAGCCGACCACCTCCGCGAACAGCTGGAGGAGCACAAACGCTACATCGCCCACCTGCAGGAACAACTGGAGGGCGAGGACGGGGAGGAGGACGTCGTCGACCTCGACGACCTCGACGAGCAGGAAGGCCGCCACCGCGAAGGCCAGCGTGAGCGCGACTACGAGGACGCCGACCGCTTCGAGCTCTAGGCCGATTTTCGACGCGGCGTGCGCAGCGCTACGTCAACTCGTGTTTCCGCTCCCGAGCGTCTGCCGCGGCCTCGCTGTGCCCGTCGACGTCCGCGAGTTCCTCGATGGCTTCCAAGGTACGAATGGAGTCGTCCAGAAAGGAGCGGATGTCCCCGGGGTAGGCGTAGAGCAGGTAGTCGTCGGTCATCACGTCGACCATCGTGTCGGGGTTGAGCCCCTGTGCGCGCAGGTCCATCAGATAGGAGATGAACTTCCGCTCCGGGTGCCCGCAGTGGGGGTTGTCCTGACAGTCACAATCGAGGAAGTCCTCCGCGAACGCGAGTGCGCGGTCGCGGGTCGCGTCGTCGAGGTTCGCGAGTCCCTCTCCCGAGAAGAGGATGTCGAGGGTCGCGCCGTGAAACGCACCCCGCGGGATGGATGCGTCCAACTGCGAAGAGATGCGCCGATGGTTCTTGACGTAGATCTTGTCCGTGACGGCCACGCGTAGCTAATCCTGGTGTTCGAGGGGCAAAAGGGTGGCGAGCGGCGCCGAACCTAAACCGTCGGAGGCCGTAGCGTGTTGTATGTGCCTGCAATGTCAAGGCGACGCCGACGAGGCCGCGGCGGCAGCCGCCCGCGCCGCGGAGGAGGCCTGGGAGGAGCACACCGCCGAGCCGAGCTCTGAGTCGTAACGTATTTGCGTCGTTCCGTTCCTATCTGTGAGTGCGTGTCCGGGTTGGGGTAGTGGTTATCCTCCAGCCTTGTGGAGGCTGGGACGCGGGTTCGATTCTCGCACCCGGACTTTCTGAGGAACGTAGTGACGAAGAAAGCCGGCAGGCGAAACCGAACCCTGCCAGCCGCGCGGACCGAACGACGTGAACGAGCACGTCCGGCTTCGGTCGATTCTCGCACCCGGACTTTCTGTCTTAACCCGTCGCGAACAGACGACCTACTCCCTCGCTTCGTAGACGCCCGCGAGCGACGTCTCCTCTACCTCTCGCGTTATCTCCTCGCCGACCTCGGCGCCCGCCTCGCTGACCAGCGTCACCGCGTGAATCGGGTCGCGCCGGAGAAACGACCACAGCCGTTGGAGCCGGGAGGGATGGCCCCCTTCACGACAGACCAGCACGTAGCGCGACTCCGCGAGTTCGGCGAGCGCCGGTTCGAGGTCGGCGTCGTCGAGCTCGGCGGGTTCCACGACGTGGAGCACCTCGCCCTCGACGGTCTCGACCATGGGTGACCCTTGGCCGGTCCGGCCAAGGGCGTGTCGGTCGGGAGCGGACGGCTACATACTGGTATTGAGAAATGGGGTCTCAAATGGTCCGAACCCGCCCGTTTCAGGTGGAGAACGACCTCAAAAAGACAATTTTGTCAGGAAGCGTGGATAGGGTATTACGGACTTTCAGTTCGTCTGTGTGTCCGTGAAGGGGGATTGGTCCGGCGGCGGGACCGAGACGGCGCACAAGATACGGGAACTCCACGATGTTTCGCGGCGTATGATGGCCAGCGAGACGAAGCAGGCCGCCCTCGACACGGCGACCGCCGCCGCGGTCGACCTGTTGGGATTCGAGTACAACACCATCCGGGAACGCGACGCCGAGCAGGGTACACTCGTTCCCGTCGCGTCCTCGCCAGCCCTCCGCGAACGGGACGGTGAGCGCCGGACGTACGACCGCGGGGAAACCGTTCAGTGGCACGCCCTCAACATCGGCGAGATGTTGGTGTATCAGTCCGTCGCGGACATCAACGACGGCGCCGACCGGGCCGGAGACGGGAGCATGATCGTCGTTCCGCTCGATGAGTACGGCGTTCTCACCCTCGGTTCGCCGGAGCCACAGGATATCGCCGATAGCGACGCGGAGATCGCGCGCATCTTCGGTGCGAACTTGGAAGCGGCTATCGGCAGAATCGAACGGCTGGAGGCGCTGAAAGACCGCGAGCACCGGCTCGAACGGCAAAACGAGAAGCTCCAGCGACTCAGCGGCATGGTCGCCCACGAGTTCCGCAATCCGCTGAACGTGGTTTCGGGCCACTTGGAGATGGTCGAGGGAGCGCCCGGCGACGACCGTCACGTCGACGCGGCGCGTCGGGCGACCGAACGGATGGACCGCCTCACGTCGAGTCTCCTCGAACTCGTCCGCGAGGAGGAGCCCGACCCCGAGTCCGTGAGCGTGGAGCGGGTCGCCACAGCGGTGTTCGACGAGGTGGCTCCGGAGGGGGCGGAACTCTCGGTCGTTGACGACGTGACCATCGCGGCGGACCCGGCTCGCTTACGGACCGTTCTCGAAAACGTCGTCGGGAACGCGGTTCGACACGGGGGCGAGTCGGTCCACGTCCGCGTCGGGGCGTTGTCCGAGGGCGGTTTCTACGTCGCCGACGACGGCACCGGTTTCGATGGGGGACCGGAGGACCCGTTCGGCTACGAGGTGACGAGCGGGGATGAGGGGGCGGGTCTCGGGCTGGCCATCGTCCGCGACATCGCGATGGCCCACGAGTGGCGGGTCGGCGCTCGCGAGAGCAACGCGGGCGGCGCCCGCGTCGAGTTCCGCACGGACCCCAGCTAGTGCCGGTGCGTGAACAGCACGGGGTTCCCCTCGTGAACGGTCGTACAGAGGTCCATCGGCGCGTCGAGTTCGAGGGTGTTGAACGACTCCCGGCAGACCACGAGGCTGTCGAAGGCCTCCCCGCAGGCGGGGCAGGCGATGGAGACGGTGTTCTGGTAGACCGCGAGGGAGGCGGAGTCCTGTCTCGGGGTGAGCGAGGAGACGAGTTCGTCGAAGTCCTCCATACCCGCCGTAGGGCGCGGTTGGTGAAAACACCGGGGGTCCGACTTAGGCCTGCCGGATGTCCGAGCCGTCGACGGCGCGCCGGGAGAGCCCGCCCGTGCTGGTGATGACGTTGAGCGCGGTGACGAGGTCCGTCCGCGAGATGAGCCCCACGAGTTCGTCGTTCTCCATGACGAGCAGACGCCCGACGCCGGTCTCCTGCATCGTCTCGAAGGCCTCCATCGCGGTGGTGTCCGGCCCGACGGTCTCCAGTTCGCTCGACATTACGTCCTCGACGTGATAGGCGTCACGTTCGACCTCTTGGACCGACTGTGCGTCCTCCAGGGTTACCATCCCGACGGCGCGGCCGTTGGCGATAACGGGGTAGCCGGTGTGGCGTTCCCGGAACATCCGGTCTAAGAGGTCCGAAACCGTCGTGTCGAGCGAGACGGTCTTCAGCTCCGGTTTCGGCGTCATGATGTCTTTCACACTAACTCCCTCGAAGGCGGCGTTCATCGTCGTGCGCTGGGCTTCGCCGCTCGCCCCGACGTAGATGAAGAAGGCGATGAGAACGAGAAAGAGGTTCGCGAACACTCCCACGATGGCGA
>JBEQBK010000003.1:0-34275 GCA_041639855.1 Halobacteriaceae archaeon
GCGAGGAGGTCACCGTGCCGGCGCTCATCGCGGACTACAGCGTCGAGGGCGACACGGCGACGTACACCGTCGACGACCGCTTCTCCTACTGGAGCGGCGCGGACCTCACCGCGCGGGCCTTCTACCTTCAGGACCGCCTCCAGTTCCTCACCAACATCGGCGACCCAAGCGAGGAGTACGAGGGCGAACTCGTGAGCGACACCGAGTTCCGCCGGCCGCTCCCGCCGGACCTCGACCGCTCGGCGCTCCAAGGCGCGATTCACCCGGGGGACCCCCCACTCCCGCCGGCGTTCACCGAGGAGTGGGTCGAGCGCTTTGCCGACGCGAGCACGTCCGACGAGCTGGACACCATCTACGACGAGCTCCTGCGCACCGAACTCACGTACACCACGTACGCCGAGGAGGGGTACGGCACCGGCGCCTACGCCATCGAGGACCCCGAAACCGACGTCGCGCGGGCCGGGCTGGTCGGACACGCCCGCGAGGACCACCCCGCCGACCTCCCGGTCCCTCACCTCGCCGTACAGGGGGCGGGGCCGGACACCGGCTCGAACGTCGCGTCGAGCGGCGACGTCGAGTTGGGCAACGGGCTCGTCGCGGCGACCGGCGGGACGCTCAGCCCGAGTACCATCCCCGACGGGTTCGAGGAGCTGGCGCGCTACCCCTCGGCGCGGACGCTCGGGACCCAACTCGTCTTCAACTGGTCGAACCCGCACCTCCGGCGGCTGTGGGTCCGCCGCGCGCTGGCCGCCGCGCTCCCCTTCGGTCGGACCCTCTCGGACGCCTACGGCGCGGCCCGGACGCCCCCCGAACACGACAGCGGGATGCTCCCCATCGCGGACGAGTCGGCACTCGGCGCCGACTTCTGCGAGTCGCTGCATCGCTACCCCCGCGAAGCCGACACCGAACGAGCCGCCGGGTGGATGCGCGAGGCCGGCTACACCCTCGACGGCGAGCAGTGGGCGGACCCGAACGGCGAGCCCGTCTCGCTCCGGCTGTTGACGGCGAGCACGCCGACGCTCGGTCGCCTCGGTGACAGCCTCGAACGAACGCTCCGGGACTTCGGTATCGCCGTCGACCGCCGGACCCGGGGCTCCGCTGGCGGAGGGTTCTCCTCGGCCATCGCCGCCGGGGAGTACGACATCGCCGCCGGCGCCGTCCCCCCGGGCTGGTCGCCCATCGACCAGTACGGCCGGGGCGCCAGCGTGAGCGGCGGCTTCCTGCTCTCCCCGACAATCGCGGCGGGCAACAACCCGCTCGACACCTGCGCGGACGACCCACAGTACGCTTCGGTCCCCGCGGACGTGACGCTCCCCGCCGAGCCGGGGGCGCTCCGCGTCGAGGGCGCCGACTACGCCGACGGCGGCCGGACGTACGTCCACGACGGGGGCGAAACCGTCGAGCTGTGTGCGGCGGCGGACTCACTGACGGAGCCCGACATCGGCGACGAAGCGTTCGTTGCGGCCGCCCGCCGGTGTGCGCGCTGGTACAACTACGCTCTGCCCTCGCTGGTCATCGGCGCGGGACAGACCGGCGTGTGGGGCGACACGGCCGACTTCACGTTCCCGGAGGAAACGCGTCCCTACCGCTCGGTCGGCTACGTTGCGGACGACCCCGCTCACTACCTCGCGCAGGCGGGGCTGGTGCGATAACGCCCGAAAACGAGAGGCAGTTAGTTGCCGTTACCGCGTCCGTTACCGGGTGAGAGCGTCTCGTTTACCTCGGAGCCCAGGTAACCGTTGCTGTCCTCGCCGTGGTAGACCGCGCGCAACTCGACGTCGCCGCCGCGCGGGGACACCTGAGAGAACAACTGGCCCTTCGGGACCGTCATCTCGCCGCTCACCGAAGTCGTGTCGGTCTCGACTTCCTCACCGTCGGCGTACAGCGACACCGGGTGTCCGGCGAGTCGCTCGCCGGTCTCGGCGTCGGTGAGCGTCACGACGAACCCCGCCGGGCGCCCGGGCCGGCCGCGACGGTTCTCGATGGTCAGCTCGGTTTCGTGGGCCGCCGTGAAGCCGAACTCCGTTTCGGTGGTCCGCTCGTCGCCGCTGCTCGCGCGCAGCGCGAAGGTGTGCTCGCCGGGGTCGGTGATTGGCCGGCCGTCCCACGCCTCCCCGTCGAGGCTGAAGGACTGCGAGACGACCTGGCTCCGGTCGTCGAAGACCGCCGTCTCGGGGGCCGGCGTCCCGACGTAGGTGGTGTCGGGCGCGAGGTTGTCGAGGACGACGACCGGACCGCTGGTGTCGGCATCCTCGCCGACCGTGCCGGTCCAGATTCTGACGGACGTGAGGTTGATGGCGTAACTCCCGCCGCCGTTCGGGTACGCCGGAATCGTCACGCGGAGGTAGTTGACGCCGTTCGGGATGCCGTCGGTCGTCATGTACGTCCACTGGTCGAAGTACCCCTCGGCCTCGCCGCCCGTGACGGTGTCCTTCGAGGTGTAGTTCACCTCCTGGAACGACTCGCCGTCCGCGGACACTTCGAAGACGAGGTCCGAGAAGTCACCCGCGCCGCCGGTGTTGACGATGCTACCGACCTCGAAGGCGCTGATGTCGTCCTCGACCTCGTACGTGATGGAGGCCGCCGTCGAGATGTCGCTGTTCTGGAGCCGGGTGCCCTCGCCGAAGAAGGACTGGTACGTCGTGATTCCCATCCCGTCGTTCGAGGCGACCTGCGAGAAGTTCTCGGCGGGGTCCTCGACCGCGAGGGTGCCGTACTCGCCGGAGCCGCCCGAACCGGAGCCCCCGGTCGGTCCGCCCGTGCGGACCGTGACAGAGCCGACGGCGATGTTGTACGTTCCCAAGTCGCTTGCGGCCCCGGGAATCCGGATTCGGAAGTAGTTCATCCCCTCGGGGAGCCGGCTCAGGGAGTAGGTCCACTTGTCGTAGTAGCCGTTCGCCTCGCCCGCAGTCTCGTTGACCGTCTTCTCGAACTCGACCTCCTGGTAGCTGTTCCCGTCCGCGGAGGCCTCGAAGACGAAGTCGGTGAAGGAGTCGCTGTTCAACGCGTTGTAGTTGATGTAAGCCACGACCTCGGCGCCGCTGACCCCATCCGCGACGTTGTATGTCACCGTGCTCGGTGACCCCATACTCGACTTCTGGAACATCGCGGTGTCGCCGTGGCGGGCGTTGGCCTCGGAGTACGTCGCGGCGGTGAGGTTCGTGTTCGAGGTGGCCAGCGAGAAGTCCGCCGCCGGGTCGTCGATGGCGACCTCCGCGTCGCTACCCCAGAGCTCGACGGCTCCGATAGCCACGTTGTAGGTCCCCAGGTCGCCGATCGCCGGCGCGGTGATTCGAAGATAGCTCGCGTCCGAGAGGTCGCGGGCCGTGTGGGTCCACCTCGCGTAGTACCCGTTGGAGTCGTTGGGCGACTCGTTCACCGTTCGGGTGGCGCCCGCCTCCGACCAACTGCTCCCGTCCGCGGAGACCTCGAAGGTGAAGTCGGTGAAGGCGTCGCTGGACGTGGCGTTGTAGTTGATGTACGACACCATCCGGAAGTCGGTGATGGTGTCGATGTTGTACGTGAGCGTGCTCGGCGAGCCGGCGTCGTTCTTCTGGAACATCGCGGTGTCGCCGTGGCGAGCCTCGGACTCCGAGTACGTCGCGACCGAGACGTTCGAACTCGACGAGACTGTGTTCAAATCGGACGCGTCGTCGACGACGACCGGCTCGCCCAGCGCGTTCGGGTCTGTGACCGTGAACCGCGCGCTCCCGGCCGCCGTGTCGCGATAGCCCGAGGCGGTGACCGTGACCGTCGCCGTGCCGGCGCCGACCGCGGTGACGGCGCCGTCCTCGTCGACGGTGACGACGTCCTCGTCGCTGCTCTCGTAGGTCAGCGTGTCGATGGGAAGCTCGGTCTCGTCGCGGGCGTAAAGCGAGGCGTCGACCTGCGCGGTGCCTTCGGGCTGGAGCTCCGTCGCGGTGGCCGTCACGTCCACGGCGCCCACGTCGACGGGCGCGATCTGGACGACGGCGCTGCCGTTCTCGTCGTCGAAGGTGGCCTGTGCGCGGCCGTACCACTCGCCGTTGCTCGCGACGATTTCGTGGTCGCCCTTGAACGCGCGGCCGCCGAAGGCGCCCTCGGAATCGGTGGTGCCGGACTGGTCGGTCCACCACTCGTCGAAGACGAGGTCCATGTACGCCTCGCCGTTGGGCCGCAGGCTCCAGTCGGAGTTGTAGTACGCGCCGGTGGGCCGCCAGTGGCGGTCCGCCCAGAACCCCCACGAGATGAACGTGTCCATCGCCGGGTGAGAGAAACACATCGTCAGGAAGTCGCGGGTGTAGTCCGCCTGCGCGCTGACCTCGTTCTCCCGCGAGCGGTCGTTTATCTGCACGTCGAACTCCGTCACCTGGAGGTACTCGCCGTGCTCCGCGAACTGGTCGAGCATCTCCTTGACCTCCGTCGGCGGGGTCAGGTTGCTCAGCCCGAAGTGGGCCATGAAGCCGATGCCGTCGAGTTCGACGCCGTTGTCCAGCAGCCGGGAGATGTGCTCGTCGTAGGCCGCCCGCTGGCTACCCCCGTCGAGGACGTCCATCTCGTTGATGACCATGTCCGCCTCGGGGTCGGCCTCGTTGGCGACCTCCCACCACTCGACGACGTTCTCGAAGCCGAGGTCCTGCCATATCTCCGGGTAGAAGATGGGGTGGTTGTGCATGTCCCACTCCGTCACCATCCCTTCGAGGGCGTTCGCGCGCTCCCGAATCTGCGAGCGGACGGTCTCGTCGATGCGGCTGTCGGACCAGTTGATGTCCGCGCGGGTGATGTCCCGGTCGGGCCAGGTGTCCGCGTTGATTCCCGCCGACTCCGGCGGGAGCATCCACTCGTACTCCGTCCAGACGAGGGGGTGGCCGCGGACGGGGAGACCCTGGTCGTTGAGCCAGCCGATGGCGTCCTGTGCGACCTCGGGGCCGAAGCTACCGCCGTAGCGGCCCTCCCAAGCGGGCACCTTCGTGCCGTTCTCGGGGGTAGCCTTGTTGAAGCGCTCGACCAACACCTGCTCGTAGCGCGAGTCGCCCTCCCCGATGGCGGGGAACTCGACCGCCGTGCCGAAGGGGAACTCGTGTTCGGTCATCTCGACGTGGACGTCGGCGTCCGCCACGGGCTTGCCGTCGGGGCCGACGACGTTCACTTCGTAGTCCGTCTTCCGCAGGTCGTCGATGCGCTCGGCCGCGTCCTCGCGCCACGCGGCGTCCTCCGCGCGCCCCTCGTAGTTGTACTCGAACTCCGTGACCGGCAACTCATCGACCGACACGTCGGTGTTCGAGTAGTCCAGCAGGGCGAGCCCGCCGAACTCGATGGTCTGGGTGCGATAGCCGGTCCAGAACTCCAGATACGGCTGGAAATCCGAGCCGTCCTCGGGCTTCGTCGCCTCGATGGGGAAGTAGTACTGCTGCCAGTCGGCGCCGGGGTTCACCTCGGCCGTCTCCGTGATGGCGTTCGACGAGTAGCCCGTCGAGCCGTCCGGGTTCGTGTAGCGGTACTTGAACCCGGCCTGGGTGGTGGGCTGGGCGCCCACGTCGGCCGGCACCGACCCGCGGAGGGAGACGACGGCCAACAGCACGTCGCCGTCCTCGACCTCCGTGCCCTCGACATCCTGCAGGAGGCTGTGAGAGTACGGCTGACCCTCGCTGGCCCCCTCGCCCATCTCGATGCGCTTCGCGTTCGGGAAGGGCTGGTCCGGCGTCTCGAAGGTCGTGACGGTCGCGTTGTCCGTGTTGTTGAGTTCGAAGCCCGCGAGGGTGTCGCCCGCGTTGTCGGCGTAGAGGAACTCGCCCTCGGGGAGCCCCTCCTCCCCGGTGAGCGTGTCCTGTACGGACTGGTAGTACGAACCCAGGTCGGCCGCCGCCGACGAAACCGGGTTGATAGCCGCCCCCGCCCCGATGGCACCCAGCGCCTGCATGAACGAGCGCCGTCGGCTCCGCTTGTGTGAGGAATCGTCTGCCATGGTAAGGCGTCTACAGCTTGTTACGATTAATCCATGATAAAAATTCGGTTATGTATTCGATAACCGTGAAGGAAAGCGGACGGCGGCTCAGAGCCGTTTTCGACGGGCGAAATCAGCGGACGGAGTCGAGGAGGAGGCGCTGTTCCTCGCGTTTGACTTCGTGTTGCATGTCCCGGACGGCGTCGATGTTGGCGCTCACGGAGGTGACGCCCTCGTTGACGAGGAAGCGAACCATCTCGGGGTCCGAGCCGGCTTCGCCACAGATGCTCGTGCCGACGTCGTGTTCGCGACAGACCTCGGTCACGTCCGCGAGGAGCGACCGGACCGCGGGGTGGTTCGGGTCGTAGCGGTCCGCGACCGTCTCGTTGTTCCGGTCCACGGCCAGCGTGTACTGGGTGAGGTCGTTTGTCCCGAAGCTGACGAAGTCGATACCCTCCTCGATGATTTCCTCGATGGAGAGGGCGCCGGCGGGCGTCTCGACCATCGCGCCCCAGCGGTGTTTCTCGGGGTCCATCCCCGCCTCGTCGAGCGCCTCGCGGCAGGCCGCGGCGTCCTCCGCGTCGTTTACCAGCGGGAACAGAATCTCGACGTTGTCGTAGCCCATTCCATGTAATCGTCGGAAGGCTTCGAGTTCGAGCGCGAAGAGGTCCGGCTCGTTCAAACTCCGGCGGATGCCCCGGTAGCCGAGCATCGGGTTGTGCTCCTCGGGCTCGTTCTCGCCGCCCTCCAGTCGCCGGAACTCGTCGGAGGGCGCGTCGAGCGTGCGTACTCGAACCGGGCGCGGGTAGAACTCCTCGGCGACCGTCCGGATGCCGTCGACGAGCTGTTGGACGTAGGCGTCCTCACCGTTCTCCGCGACGTGCTGGGCGGGCGTCTTGCCGGTGCGGATGATGAGGTGCTCCAGGCGGAGGAGGCCGACACCGTCCGCGCCCGTCGCCGCGGCGCGCTCCGCGGAGTCCGGGAAGGAGACGTTGACCTTCACTTCGGTGGCGGTCATCGGCTTGACCGGGGTCTGCGGGCGCACATCCTCGTTGGTGCCGGCCGACTCGGCGGCCGCGGCGGCCGAACCGCCGTCCTCCGGTTCGCTCGTCTCCTCCGCTTCGTCTTCGGGTTCGGGAACGCTCACCGTGCCGCGCTCGCCGTTGATTTCGACCAGGTCGCCGTCCTCCAGCTCCGTGGTGGCGTTCTCGGTCCCGGTGACAGCTGGCACGCCGACCTCGCGGGAGACGATGGCCGCGTGGCTCGTCAGGCCGCCCTCGTCGGTGACGATACCGCCCGCGCGCTGCATCGCGGGCACCATGTCGGGCGTGGTCATCGCGGTGACGATGATGTCGCCCTCGCCGACGGCGTCGAGTTCGTCGAGGTTCGTGATGACCCGCGCGGGCCCGACGGTCGTACCGGGGCTCGCACCGTGCCCGTTCACCAGAACCTCACCCGCGTCGGGACCGGGCTCCTCTTCGGCCGCACCGGCCTCCTCGTCGATGGTCGTCAGCGGGCGGGACTGGAGCAACGAAACCTCCCCGTCGGTGATGGCCCACTCCACGTCCTGGGGCTCGCCGTAGTGAGCCTCGATTTCCCGCCCGAGTTCGGCCAAATCGCGAAGTTCGGGCTCGCTCAGCACACGCTTTTGCTGTTTGTCCTCGGGCACGTCGACCTGTTCGGTCTCTCCCGTCTCGGGGTCTTTCAGGAACTGGGTACGCTTGGTGGCGACGGTCGCGGCCTTCACGCTCCCGTCGTGGTCGAGGACGTAGTTGTCCGGGGAGACCTGTCCGGAGACGACGCCCTCGCCGAGGCCCCACGCGCCCTCGACGGTCATTTCCTTTGCGCCCGTGGTGGGGTCGCGGGTGAACATCACGCCGCTCTTCTCGGCGTCGACCATCCGCTGGACGACGACCGCCATGTCGACCTCGTCGTGTTCGAAGCCCTCGCGGACCCGATAGGAGACCGCGCGCTCGGTGAACAGCGAGGCCCAACAGTCCTGAACGCGCTCGACGAGCTCCTCGCGGGTGACGTTGAGGTGGGTGTCCTGCTGGCCGGCAAAGCTCGCTTCGGGCAGGTCCTCCGCGGTCGCGGAGGAGCGCACGGCGACGAAGGGGTCGTTCCCGAAGCCGTCGTACGCCGCCTCGATTTCCTCGGCCGTCTCCTGGGGGATATCGGTCCCCGACACCAGTTCGCGGGCGCGCTCGGCCGCCTCGGCCAGCGCCTCGGGGTTCTCGGGGTCCACGTCCAGGACCGAGCGGAGCTCGCCATCGATACCCGCGCGCTCGATGAACTCGCGATACGTCGCGGCCGTGACGACGAACCCGTCGGGGACGGGGAGCCCCGCGCTCACGAGTTCGCCCAGCGAGGCACCCTTGCCCCCGGCCACAGCCACATCGTCACGGTCGAGGTCATCGAACCACCGGATTGGCATATGCCGAGGAGTGGACGGTGTAGGGATTAAAAACAACCGGTTTTTTACCCTCTCGCGGGCCAATACAACGTTTCGAACTCGCGGGGGAGTGAATGCCGTGTTCAGGCCCGCTGATGCGTCTCGCTCGCGCGCCCCTCGATGGTGACCGACGCGAAGCGCCACTCCCCGTCCACCCTCACGAACTCGTCGCGGTAGACGGCCTGCTTCCAGCCGGCCTCCCCCTCCGGCGTCCGGAAGCGCAGGGTGATATACCACTCACCGGTCGCCTCGTCGCCGTCGACCTCGATGACGGGGTTCGAGACGGTGTGGGCGGTGAACTCGTAGGCCGGGTCGAACACCGCCGTCGCGAACTCCCGTAGTTCGTCGTGGCCCTCGTACTCGTCGACGCCCGCGCGGGCGAAGACCCCGTCCTCGGTGAACAGCGACACCCACTCGCCGTAGTCGCCCGCGTCGATGCGGTGACAGTAGCGGTTCTTCAAGTCGCGAATCGCGAGGTTGGCCTCGGTGTCCATACGTCCGGGGACGGGACCACCGACAAAAGGTCACCGGCTCCGATACGTGGGAAGGTTTATTCCCCGGAAGGCATAGTCCCCAACGATGGCGGGGGCCACTAACGCCGAGCGCGACCGGAGGGAGCCGCGGGGGCGGGTACTCGTGGTCGACGACGACGAGCCGCTGACGGACACGTACGCGGCGTGGCTCTCCGATAGATACGACGTGTTGGTCGCCAACAGCGGTGCGGAGGCACTCGAACAGCTCGACGAGACGGTCGACGTGGTTCTTCTTGACCGCCGGATGCCCGACATGGCCGGGGACGACGTCCTGGAGGAGATACACGAGCGCGGCCTCGACTGTCGGGTGTCGATGCTCACGGCGGTCAAACCCGACTCGGACATCGTCGAGATGCCCTTCGAGGACTATCTCGTCAAGCCCGTCGGCCGCGAGGAGGTCCTCGGCTCGGTCGAGCGCCTCCTCCTCTACGACGATTTGGACGCCGACGCCGAGGAGGTGTTGGCGATGAGCGCCACCTGGGAGGCCCTCTCGGACCGCGAAACGGCCGAGTTCCGGGACCCCGACGCCGTGTCGGCCCTGCGCGAGCGCCTGGAGGCCGCCCGCGAGGACGAGGCAGTGCGCGCGAAGGTGGCCGCCTTCGAGCGCGTCCGCCGTGCCAACGCCGCGTTGCGGAACGCCAACCGGGCGCTCACCGCCGCCGAAACCAGGGGGGAAATCGAGGAGAGCGTCGCCGATGAACTGGTCGATTCGGGAGCCTACGACGCCGTCTTCGTCGGGGACTACCCGCGAACGGGGGGCACACTGGAGGAGCGCGTCCGCCGGCACGCCGGGGGCGTCTCCGACGGGGAACCGCTCGCGCTGGACGTTTCGGGGCCCCTCGAAACGGCGCTCGAAACGGGGTCGGTGACGACGGGAACCCTCGACGGCGGGGACCCCCTCTCCGCGCCCGTCAACGGCGACCTCC
Organism: Halobacteriaceae archaeon; assembly: GCA_041639855.1. Taxonomy (GTDB): domain Archaea; phylum Halobacteriota; class Halobacteria; order Halobacteriales; family Halobacteriaceae; genus JBEQBK01. The sequence continues at coordinate 9,835 of JBEQBK010000003.1, forward strand.
ACGCCGTGGCCGTCGTCCCCCTGCGCTACCGGGACACCACCTACGGCGCGATACTCGCGTACGCCGACGCGCCCGGGATAACCGACCGGGAGACCGAGCTGCTCGCCGAGCTCGGCGACCGCGTCGCCGCGGAACTCAACGACGCGGAGAACCGGCGGCTGATGTTCGCGGACGCCACCGTGGAGCTCACCCTCGAAACCACCGACAGGGGCGACCCGGTCGTCGACCTCTCCGCGGGGCTTGACTGTTCGGTCACCCTGCGCGGGTTCGTCCCGCTGGGGGGCGAGGGAACGAACTGCTATCTCGCCGTCGAGGGCGCGGACGCCGAGGCCGTCTCGGCGTATCTGGGCGGGATAGACGGCGTGGAACGCTACCGCGGAATCGGTGGGGGCGACGAACTGCTCTTCGAAGTCACCGTCGGCGAGGAGTCCTTCGTCCACGCGGCGCCGGGCCTCAGCGCGAACGTGGTCGAACTCGAAGCCCACGGCGGGCAGGCCACCCTCGTCGTGGAGGTCGCTTCCGGGGGCAACGTCCGCCGCGTCGTCGAGACTCTCCAGAAGCGCTTTCCCGAGACGAACTTCCGCGGGAAGCGCACCTCCGAGGGGAGCGTCCAACCGACCGGCGGGTTCCGCTCCGAGTTGGACGAAGTGCTCACCGACCGCCAGCGCACCGTCGTCGAGACGGCCTACGAGGCGGGCTACTACGACTTCCCCCGCTCCAGCGACGGCGAGGACGTCGCCGACTCTCTTTCCATCTCGGCCGCGACGTTTCACCAGCACCTGCGGCGCGCGACGGAGAAGCTGGTCGGCGCGTACCTCAGCGACACGGACCCGCTGGAATCGGAGGAGTAGCTACTCGTAGGCGAGCGGGAAGCTCGCGAGGCGCGCCGCCGCGATTGCGGTCAGCCCGCCCGACGTGACCGAGTCCTGCGAGCGTTCCGCGTGCCCGCGTTCGAGACCCGTTTCGTCCGTCACGGGAACGAGCCGGACGGTCGTGCCCTCGGGCGACGTCTCGCACAGCAGGTAGGACTGGGGGAACGAGCAGGTCGTCGGCGCCGCGAGTTCTTGGACCCCCCGGTACTCGCCAGCCGCGGGGAGGTGGTAGTGACCCGTGAACACCAACTCGGCGCCGCCCGCGGCGAGCACGTCCGCGAACGGCTCGGCGTCGCGCATCACCGGGGGGAGGCCCATCTCCGGTTCGACCTCGCGGTGGGCCTCGATCTGGTCGCTCACCGGCGGGAAGTTGTGATGGACCAGAACGAGGGGGTTTTCGGCCGTTTCGAGCGTTTCAGCCAGCCACTCCAGTGACTCCGCCGTCACCTGTCCGTCATGGGATTCGTAGAGGCGCTCGTTCGTCCCGGAGCTGTTCAGCCCGATGACGTCCAGTCCGCCGACTTCGACGTGATAGGGGAGCTCACCGGGACCGTAGCGCTCGGCGAACCACGGGACGTCGGGATTCTCGTGTTCGTCACGCTCCTTTGGCACGTCGTGATTGCCCGGGACGGCGTAGAAGGGAGCGTCAAGCGCGTCCAGGATTTCGTCGACGGCGTCGTAGTTCCACGGCTCGCCGTCCTTGGTCAGGTCGCCCGGCGAGAGCACGGCGTCGACGTTGCGGGTGTTGATGTCCGCGATTGCGTTCTCGAAGTGCTCGCGGGTGTGCTCGAAGAGCTTGGAGCTCCCCTCCGAGCGGGTGCTCACATGGGGGTCGGCGACGACGGCGAAGCGGGTGTGTTCGGCGGCCGGCGTGTCGAGGCGGGCCATCAGCGGGCCGGCGGACTCGTCCGTCATACGTCCTCGGGGAGGAAGGCGGTGGGGTCGTCGTGGCGGAAGCTACCCAGGTGGGTGCCGTCGAGCAACTGGACGTGGGAGTACATCACCCCGCGCTCGCGAGCGGCCTCGGCGAGGTCCGTCGCGTGCGAGAGGTTCACCGCGCCCACGAGGAGAACCGCCAGTTTCTGCTCCGCGTCGGTCAGCCGCGTGAGGACGAAGAGGTCATCGCCCTCGCGGCGGTTGAACACCTCGTAGCCGTCGAAGGCCGCGCGCTCGACGGCGTCGGTGAAGTCGTCCGCGTCCTCGCCCTGTGCGAGGTAGACGAAGCCGAAGCGGTCGGTGTCGCCGTGTTCGGGGGGTTCGGGCGCAACGTGGCCCGCGCGCACGGTGACGACCTCCCAGCCGTCGTCGCGTAACTCGGTCTCCATCTCGGTCGTCGACGCGAGCGTCTTCGCCCACGACCCCGTTGATTCAGCCATGAAACACCTTCCTCGACAAACGCACAAGTATATTCGGTTTTGATTCGTCTTTCTGCCCCTCTATATAGAGATGTTTACTGCTATTTTTAGAGATGGTGCAAAATTTAGCAGTAATAGCAACCTAAATACCCCGTCACCGGCCAGATGTGCGTGATGCCCCGGGACAAGACACGGCGAGGATTTCTCACCGCGGCCGGTGCGGGCGCGGTAACTGCACTCGCGGGCTGTTCGAGCGGTCCCTCGGACGCCGGCGGGTCGAACGACAGCGAGAGCGGAAGCGACGACGAAGAGGAATCGGATGTCACGACGGAGGAGATGAACTTCGGGCCGGGCGGCACCCTCCAGATGATGGCAACCGGCTCCATCCAGACGCTCGACCCGATTAACGCGAAGGGGTCGGGTGCGGGGTACAACCAGTACAACAAGCCGTTGATGCACTTCCCGAACGGGATGTACCCGCCCGAAGGGGCGCTGGCCGAGGACTACTCGATGTCCGACGACGGTCTGACCTACACCTTCCAGCTCCGGGACGACGCCGTGTTCCACAACGGCGACCCCGTCACGGCCGAGGACTTCGTCTACTCCTACCGGCGTCTGGCCGGTTCGGAGAACTCCCGAAACCAGGACGACATCATCGGCCAGACGATGACCATCGAGCACGAGAAGGACCCATCGCGGACGGAGCCCGTCGACGAGACGACGGCGGACGACTACGTCCCCGGAACGCTCGCGGTCGAGGCCGTCGACGAGACGACCTTCGAGTTTACCCTGCGCTCGGCGTTCCAGTACACGCTGTTCCAGATCGCGGGCGGCACGTTCGCCGTGCTTCCCGAGAACGCTGTCGGCGACGTCGAGGGGTACGACGGCGAGTACGAGTACAACGAGTTCTTCTCGACCGCCAACGGCGGCCCGACCTTCGCCGGGGCCGGGCCGTTCCAAGTCGACTCGTGGACGAAGGGCAGCCAAATCCAGCTCACGGCCTTCGACGATTTCTACGGCGGCGCTCCCGACCTCGACGGCATCACGTACACCGTCGTCGGGAGCGGGAACACCCGTCTCAGCCGGTTCCGGAACGAGAACGCGGACATCCTCGAAGGGATGCCCACCGCCTCGTTTAACCCGAGTAACGTCTCCATCGAATCGACGGAGGGCAACCGTTCGGTCGGAACCTACGAGTTCGATGACGGGATGACCGTCAACTACGGGGAAATACCCTCGCTCTCGACGGAGTATCTGGTGTTCAACACCCTCGAAGTCCCCATCGCGGTGCGGAAGGCGTTCGCCTACGCGATGAACCAAGACGACATCGTCAACAACGTCTACAAGGGCAACGCGTTCGCCGGCTACCACATCACGCCGCCCGCGCCGTACCCGACGTTCGAGGACGGCGTCAGCTCGACGGAGACGTACAACCGCCACGCCGAGTCCGGCTACCAATCCAACCTGGACGCCGCGTCCGACGGCTACCCCTACAGCTACGGCGAGACGGACCTCGAAAGCGCCCGGGAAGTGATGGAATCCGACGGCTACGGCGAGGACAACCGCTTCTCCATCACCGGGACCACCATCTCAGGCAACAGCGCTTACGGGTCGGTGTTCAGCCGCCTCCAGTCGAAGCTCAACTCCGCGTACATCGATATGGAAATCGAGGAGGCCGAGTTCGGAACCATCATCAGCCGCGCCATCTCCGGCGACATGGAGGTGTTCGGTCTCGGTGACGGCATGGAGTACCCCGGCCCGCAGAACTTCCTCCGGTTCCTCCACGGGCTCAACCCGAGCAACCAGTTCACCCGCTGGGGCGCTGAGGGGAGTTACCACAACGACACGCTTCGCCAACAGGCACGCGAGGCCTGGGACAGCAACTACGCCGCGGACGACGCCACCGAGGAGAGCCGGGCGGAGGCCTTCCAGACCGTCGAGGAAATCAACTGGCTCTCGATGCAGGAGCTTCCGTTCGCCCACGTCACCAGCCAGCGCTTCTGGCACGACCACGTCGACGTGGAGATGTACGGCGTCATGGAGAACCAGTCGTTCGACGACGTCCAACTCGCCGACCGATAGCAAGCCAGCCGGTGTATCGCCCGCCGAACAACCGTTTATTCGCAATGTACCCGCGACGGCACTCCGACGAGACGAAACCGTGAACAAGCTCAAATATCTCGGCAAACGCCTGCTGATGAGTATCCCCGTGGTGTGGCTCGGAGCCTCCATGACGTGGTTCATCATCTTCATGGGCCCCGTCGACCCGGCATCCCGGCTGCTCAGCGAGGGCCAGACCCGGAACCCGGCCGCCTACGAAGCCGCCCAAATCCAACTGGGGCTAAACCAACCGCCCCTGCAACACTACTTCGACTGGATGTCGAACCTCGCCGTCTTCGATTTGGGCCAGACCTGGCTCCTCTATCAGGGCTCGAACGTGAACGCGCTCATCCTCGACTTCCTGCCCCGCACCCTCTGGTTGGGCTTCTGGTCCGTGCTCATCGCGGTGTTCGTCGGCGTGCCCCTCGGCTTCTACGCGGGGATGCGCTCGAACACGGTCTCGGACTACGTCGCCTCGATGGGCGGTATCGTCTGGCGCGCCATGCCGAACTTCTGGCTCGCCATCATGCTGCTGACGGTTCTCGGGAGCGCGTACACCCTCGGCGTGGGCGATTTCTTCGCCGTTACCTTCGACTGGCAGACGACCGGGCCGACCCTCGACGCCATCAGCGGGAGTCCGGACCTCTCCCGACTGGACACCGTCGACGGCTTCCTCGCGGCGACGAAGAAGGTCCTCCCCGCCGCCATCGTCCTCGGCTCGGCCTCGATGGGCAACGAGATGCGCATCGGGCGCACGGCGGTGTTGGAGGTCAGAAACGAGGACTACATCGACCTCGCGAAGGCGAAGGGGGTCTCGAAGCGTGCGCTCGTCTGGAAACACATCCTGCGCAACGCGCTCGTACCCTTGGTACCAATCATCACCAGCGAGGCCTTCCTGCTCATCGGGGGGTCGGTGCTGGTCGAGACGGTTTTCGGCATCAACGGCATCGGGAACCTGTTCTACCAAGCCGCGAGACAGGGCGACCTCCCGCTCGTGGGGACGCTCATGTACGTGTTCATACTCATGATAGTCGGCATCAACCTCATCCAAGACCTGCTGTACACGCTCATCGACCCGCGCGTCGGGCTGGAGGGCAACTGAGATGGCCCGCGCACACGAAACGACCTCCGGAACGCTGCTTCCGACGGACTCGCCCGCCGCCGTCTGGGTCGCCATCGGGGCCCTCCTCTTCGCGGCGCAGGCAGGGGCCTTCTTCAGCTTCGTCGTCGGGGTCTTCGGGGACCTCCTCGCGGCGACGCCGCTGCCGGGAGCCGCGTTCGTCACCGGCGTCGAGGCCGCGGTGGAGCGAATCCCGACGCTGCTCTCCCGGGACGTGATACCCAACGACGGCTACTGGAACGGGAGCCGCTGGGTCGGGACGTTCCTCGGACTGCGTCCCGGGGTCGCGTGGGGGATTCGGGCCGCGCTGGTCTACCTCTACGCCTTCGCGTTCGCCGGCTGGGCGGTGCTCGGCTACCGCCTCTACCGCCGCGAGTACCGCACCGCCGACTGGACCCCGCGCGACGACATGGTCGACCGGTTCCGCGGACACAAGTGGGGCCTCTTCGGGCTCGTGGTCGTGTTCATGTTCGTCGTGATGGCCGTCTTCGCGCCGACGCTCGGCCCGACGACCGTCGACGAGAACATGCGTAACTCCTACTCCAACGAGGTGACGTACTGGAACAGCGACGCCGAGGAGGTACAGACGACGCTCGTCGGGGAGGCGAACCTCGCCTCCCAGTCGCGGGGCGACAACCCCGAGCGAGTGCTCCCGATGGAGTACGACGACTTCGGACGGTTCCACCCCTTCGGGACGCTCCCCTCGGGGCAGGACCTCTTCACGTTCATCGTCTCGGGCTCGCGGCTCTCCTTGGTCATCGGGTTGCTCTCCGTCGGATTGAGCGCGGGCATCGCGGCGTCGCTGGCGCTGGTGGCCGCCTACTACAAGGGCCGTATCGACCTCGGGTTGGTGCTCACGTCCGACTCGGTGATGGCGATGCCACAACTACTCCTCCTCATCATGCTCACGACGGTTCTCAACGGGACGTGGATAGCCGGGATATACAGCGGCGGCTTCGTGTTGGCGCTCATCTTCGCCGGCACGGGGTGGACCTACATGTGGCGCTCGCTACGCGGGCCCGCCCTGCAGGTCTCCGAGCGCCAGTGGATCGACGCCGCCGAAAGCTTCGGCCAGCGGCCGCTGACCATCATGCGCAAACACATGCTCCCCTACATCACCGGCTACCTGCTCATCTACGGGTCGATGACCCTCGGGGGCGCTATCATCTCCATCGCTGGGCTCTCCTATCTGGGGTTGGGCATCGCGCCTCCGACGCCGGAGTGGGGGCGGGCCATCAACCTCGGGCAGGACTACGTCGCCACGGGTTCGTGGCACATCTCCCTGATTCCGGGGCTGCTCATCACGCTGGTCGTCACCGGCTTCAACGCGCTTGGTGACGGTGTCCGCGACGCCATCGACCCGCAGAGCGACGCCACGACCGAGGGTGGCGCGGCCGGACGGGGTGGTGGCGCATGAGCGAGGCGTACGAACGCAACCCCCTGCTCTCCGTCAACGACCTGGAGGTCGTCTTCCACACCGAGCGCGAGGAGATACACGCCGTCGACGGCGTCTCCTTCGACATCCACGAGGGCGAGACCGTCGGCCTCGTCGGCGAGAGCGGTTCGGGGAAGTCGGTGACCGCCCGCTCGATACTCGGGCTCGTGGATTCCCCCGGCCGTATCGAGGGGGGCGAAATCGACTTCCGCGGTGACGACCTCACCGACGACAACTGGGAGCGCCATCGGGGGGACATCGCCATCGTCTTCCAGGACCCCTCCAACTCGTTGAACCCCGTCTACACCGTCGGCAACCAAATCAAAGAGGCCCTGCGCATCCATCAGGGTCTCCGTGGGAACGAAGCGACGGAGGCGGCGACCGAGCTCTTGGAGGACGTGGGCATCCCCGACGCGCGCCGCCGGGTCGACGAGTACCCCCACCAGCTCTCGGGGGGAATGCAACAGCGCGCGGTCATCGCGATGGCGCTGGCGTGTGACCCCGACCTGCTGGTCTGTGACGAACCCACGACGGCGCTGGACGTGACCATCCAGGCCCAAATCCTCGACTTACTCGAAGAGCTCCAGCGCGAGGAGAACCTCGCTATCCTCTTCATCACCCACGATATGGGCGTCATCGAGGACGCCACCGACCGGGTGAACGTCATCTACGCGGGGGAAATCGTCGAGCGCTCGCCCACCGGGAGGCTGTTCTCGGAGCCCGCACACCCCTACACGGAGGCGCTGTTGCGGAGCATTCCCGGCCGGACGAGCGCCACGGACCGGCTCCCGACCATCGGAGGGGAAGTCCCGACGCCGACTGGACGGGCCGAGGACTGTCGGTTCGCGCCGCGCTGTCCCTACGCGTTCGAGGAGTGTCGGGAGGTTCCCCCCGAGCACGTCGACGTCGGGGTCGAACGCTCCGCCGCCTGTTTGCTCCACGAGGACGGGAGCGACAAGGAGGCCGCGCGGACCGTCTTCGACGGCGGCGAAGCCGTCAACGAGGGTGATTCGGCGTGACGACCGCCGAGACTCCCGTTATCTCCGTCGAAGAGCTGAAGACGTACTACGAGGACGGCGGCTTCATCCGGTCGTCGCCGCCCGTGAAGGCGGTCGACGGCGTCTCCCTCGACATCCACGAGGGCGAGACCGTCGGCCTCGTCGGCGAGTCGGGCTGCGGAAAGACCACCCTCGGACGGACGATTCTCGGGTTGAACAGCGCTACCGACGGAACCGTCACCGCGGCGGGGACCGACGTGACCGAGCTGAGCGGACGCGAACGCCGGCGCTGGCAGCGCCGCGTCGGGATGGTGTTCCAAGACCCCCAAGAGAGCCTGAACGACCGGATGACCGTCGGCGAAATCATCAGGGAGCCCCTGAAGACCCACGATTGGCCGTTTCTCCCGGTCGCCGTGGAGGGCGCCGACGCGGAGGTGAAAGGGAGCGACGTGACGCCGGCCGGTCCCGAGCGCGCCGCCGATATCACCGTTCGGCTCCGTGGCGGCGGCGCCGAGGTCGACGTGCGCGAGGGGCTCCCGCTCACGGCCGAGGACCTGAACGTCGGCGTGAGCCGAGGGGAAACGACGACCGTCTCGGTCGCCGTCGAGCGACCCAAATCGGAGCTGCGCCGCGAGCGCGCCTTCGAGCTCCTCGAACGGGTCGGCCTGACCGAGGAGCACTTCTACCGCTACCCCCACCAGTTCTCGGGCGGGCAGCGCCAGCGTGTCGGCATCGCCCGGGCGCTCGCGCTGGAGCCGGATTTCGTGGTGCTCGACGAACCCGTGAGCGCGCTCGACGTGTCCGTGCAGGCGCGCATCATCAATCTGCTGGAGGACCTCCAGGACGAGCTGGGGCTGACCTACCTCTTCATCGCGCACGACCTCAGCGTCGTGCGCCACATCGCGGACCGGGTCGCGGTGATGTATCTCGGCAACATCGTGGAGTTGGGCCCGACCGAGGAGGTGTACGCGGAGCCCGCACACCCCTACACCATCTCGCTGCTCTCGGCCATCCCCGGGAGCGGGTCGCCGTGGGAAGGGGGACGCGTCACCCTACGGGGAACGCCGCCGAGCCCGCGGGACCCGCCCGCCGGCTGCCCCTTCGCGACGCGCTGTCCCGCCAAAATCCGCCCCGAGGAGTACGACCTCCCGGAGCGGACGTGGCGCGCCTTGGACGAGCTGCGCGTCGTCTTCCGGACCCGCGCACGCGCCGAGCGCTCAGCGACGGCGGCGCTCAGAAGCCTCGTCGGTCTCGACGCCGCGGGAGAGAGTCTGACCGAGACCGTTGAGGAACTCCTCGCGGAGCACGACCTGCCGCCCGGGGCCGAGTCCGTCGTCGAGGAGGCAATCGACCGCGCGCGTGCCGGCGACGATGCGGCGGCGGCCCGACAACTGCGGGAAGCGTTCGGCTCGCGCTGCGACGAGGAACACCCCGACGGATACGACGAGGGGCCGGGACGGACGAGTGCGTGTCTCCGTCACGAACCCGAGTACGAGCGTGTCGCGGAGGTCATCGCGGCTCGGGAGGACGAATGACCGGACCCTCCGACCCGGACGCCGCCGTCGCCCGCGCGGCCCGTGCCGGCGCCGAACACGCCCGCTCGCTGTTCCGCGCGGAGCTCACCGTCGAAACGAAGGCGAACAAGACGGACGCCGTCACGCGGGCCGACCGCGAGGCCCAGCGCGAGGTCATCGAGGCGGCCCGGGAAGCCGACGCCGCCGCCGCCGTCGTCGGCGAGGAAGAAGACGAGTTGAAGGCGCTCCCCGGCTCGGGCGCCGCGTGGGTCATCGACCCCATCGACGGAACGAACAACTACGTCCGGGGCGGGCGGACGTGGACGACGAGCGTCGCGTACGTCCGGGACGGCGAGCCGGTCGCCGCGGCGAACGCCCTGCCCGCGCTCGGGGATACCTACCGCACCGTCGACGGCGGCGTCGGGCTGAACGGCGAGCCCGTCTCGGTCAGCGACCGGACGGACCCGGAGGCGTGTGTCGTCTGCCCCTCCGTCTGGTGGCCCATGGACAGACGGGAGGAGTACGCCCGCGCGACCCGGGCCGTCGTGGAGCGCTTCGGTGACATGCGCCGCCCGGGCTCGGTGCAGGCGGCGCTCGCGCGCACCGCGGCGGGCGAACTCGACGGCGTGCTCACGAACGTCGCGGTGAACCCCTGGGACTCGGTCGCTGGCGTCCACCTCGTTCGGGAGGCGGGCGGGACCGTCACCGACCTACACGGGGAGCGCTGGACCCACGACTCGCGGGGGTTGGTCGCGTCGAACGGGGAGATTCACGAGGACGTGCTCGCGGCCGCCCGCGAGATAGAGCCGTAGAACCGAGGGTCAGTTCGCCGTCGACGGCTAAATCCCAGGGACCAACAGCCCGGGGTCGCTGATTTCGAAGCTCGCGGCGTCGCTCCCGTCCAGCGAGCGGATGTGAACGTGGACGACGCCCGCGTCCCGGACATCGGGCAGAAGCCGGCGGAGGTCCTCGACCGCGAAGGACGCCGCGAACAACAGACACGTCTCGTTTTCCGGCGCGTCGAAGCGCAACACCGTAAAGTGCCTGTCCCCGGCGGTGCGGGCGTACACTTCACACCGGGGGAACGCGGCGCGCTCGGCGGCGTCCTCGGCGGCCGCGGCGTCGTCGCCGGGGACCACCAACACGGCGCCGAACCGGTCGGTGTCCCGGTCCGCGCGGGTTTCGACGCCCGTCGCGCCCGCCGGGGCCGAGCGAACGGTCCACCCCTCCGCCCGCAGCTCTTCGGCCAGCGCGTCCATCTCGGAGAGGGTCCGTTCCCAGGCGTCGCCGTCGTCTCCCATGTCCGCGACTCCGCGCGGCCGCCGAAAGTCGCTTTCGACCCACCTACAGTTCGGGGTCGTCGTACTCGCCCGCGTGTCGGTGACAGAGGCTCGTGCGCTCGCCCGTCCCTAACCGGTGGGCCTCGGGCGGGTCGGTGTCGCAGACACCGCCGAAGACGTCGCCGAGGTGGGCCGCCGCGCCCGCGGGGTCGCCCCCGGCGGCGCGCTCCGTGGCCCGGCCGACCTCGTCCGCCGCGTCCTCGGGCAGGCTGACGCCCTCGAAGACTGCGGCCTCGATTTCGTCGAGGTTCTCGCCGCCGGCGAGCCCGAGCCGGCGTTTCAGGCGCTCGGAGAGCGAGCGGTCGGCGCGGGCGCGCTCGCGGAGGACGGTCCGGTAGTCCTCGATGGCGGCCCAGACGTCGTCGGCGAGGTCCCACTCCTCGGGGCGGATTTTGGCGGGACAGCGCGTCGCGAAGGGGCAGCCGGCGGGCGGGTCCCGCGGGCTCGGCGGCGTTCCCCGTAGGGTGACGCGCTCGCGCTCGCTCGTCGGGTCGGGGTCCGGAATCGCGGAGAGCAGGGCGTGCGTGTAGGGGTTCTTCGGGTCGTCGAAGAGCTCGGCGGCGGGCGCGAGCTCCATGATGTGGCCCAGATACATCACCGCGATACGGTCGCAGACGTGGCGCATCACCGCGAGGTCGTGAGCGATGAGGAGATACGTCAGGCCCAGATCGTCCTGCAAATCGGCGAGCAGGTTGAGCACTTTCGCCTGCACGGACGCGTCGAGCGCCGAGACGGGCTCGTCCAGAATCAGGAAGTCGGGGTCCAGCGCGAGCGCCCGGGCGATACTGATACGCTGGCGTTGCCCGCCCGAGAACTGGTGGGGGTAGCGGGTCCGGTGGTCGGCTTCGAGCCCCACGTCGGTCAGGAGCTTCCGGACGCGCGCCCGGCGCTCCTTGGGCGTCCCGACGCCGTGCACGTCGAGGGGTTCCCTGACGATTTCGCCGACGGTCATCCGGTCGTCCAGACTGGAATCGGGGTCCTGGAAGACGATGCCGACGTTCCGGCGCCACGCCTTCAACTCGCTCCCCGAGAGGTCGCTCACGTCCTCGCCGTCGTACTCGATGGAGCCCGCGGTCGGCTCCTCCAGACGGGCGAGAGTGCGCCCGAGGGTCGTCTTCCCGCAGCCCGACTCACCCACGAGCCCGAGCGTCTCGCCCGCCTCGATGTCGAAGGAGACGCCGTCGACCGCTCTCACGGGGGGGTCGCCGAACAGGGCGGTGTCCTCGTAGTAGGTCTTCAGGCCCCGGACCCGAACCAGGGGGGAGTCGGCCTCGCGGACGCCGCCGCTCACGCGGACCACCCCACAGAGTGCTCCGCTCGGTGAGCGCCGCTCACGCGGACCACCCGCTGGTGTGGCACGTACGAGCAGTCGTGCCACGACCCACAGCGTGCTCCGCTCGGTGAGCGACTCGTTTCGCCGGCGGCGCAACGCCGCTCACGCGGCGTCACCCCCGTGGTCGGGGTCGTGGAGCAGGCACGCCGCCGTGTGGTCGTCGGCCTCGCCGACCGGAACGTGTTCCGGGTGGACCTCCCGACACTCGGCGAAGGCCTCGGGACAGCGCGGCGCGAACCGGCAGTCCGTGGGCGCTTTGGAAGGGGTAGGCGCGTCGCCCTCCATCGTGGTGAGCCGGCCGCCCGTGTTCCGGGAGGGGAGACTCGCCAGCAGCCCCCGGGTGTACGGATGGGAGGGGTGCTCGAAGAGGTCCACCACCGGCGAGCGTTCGAGAACCTCGCCGGCGTACATCACGGCCACGTCGTCGGCGATTTCGGCGACGACGCCGATGTCGTGGGTGATGAAAACGACCGCCATGTCGCGCTCGCGCTGGAGCGCTTCCAGTAAGTCGAGGATTTGGGCCTGGATGGTCACGTCCAGCGCCGTCGTGGGTTCGTCGCAGAGCAGGACCGCCGGGTCGCAGGCCAGCGCCGCGGCGATGACCGCGCGCTGTTGCATTCCTCCCGAGAACTGGTGGGGGTACTCGTCGAGGCGGCGGCGCGCGTCGGGGATGCCCACGTCCTCCAAGAGCTCGGTGGCGGCGTCGCGTGCGGCGTCGCCCCTCAGCCCCCGATGAATCCGGAGCGACTCGCGTATCTGATTGCCCACCGTGTACATCGGGTTGAGACTGGTGAGCGGGTCCTGGAACACCATCGTGATGTCGCCGCCCCGGAGCTCCCGGACGACGCGCTCGGGCGCGGCGACCAGGTCGACGTAGCCGCGCTCAACCGTCAGCGAGTCCCCCTCGCCGGCGCCCTCCTCCACGACGAGGTAGGCGTCTTCCGGCGGGGTGGTCGAGAACACGGCGTCCTCGGGACGCTTCCGGGCGAGCCGCTGGACGGCCTCGGGGTTGCGGTAGCGGACGCTCCCCCCGAGGATTTCGCCGGGCGACTCGACGAGGCGGAGTATCGAGCGGGCGGTCACCGACTTGCCCGAGCCGCTCTCGCCGACGACGCCCAGCGTCTCGCCGGGCGACACCGAAAAGGAGACGCCGTCGACGGCCCGAACCGTCTCCTTCTCCGTTCGGAACGCGACCTGCAGGTTCTCGACGTCGAGGACGGGCCCGCCCGCCCCGCCGGTGGCTTCGTCTCCCACGTATCTCTCCGAGTGTAGGGGCAGGACCGGGGAAAAGCGTGTGGGGTCGAACGCCGAAACCGGAGGAGATAATATTACAATTTGTAATATTCTCCCGACGGAATATGAGAAGCGCCGACCTGACCGGCGCTTCGGACCCGGACCATCGAAAGGTTGATACGCGGTCTCCCGCCATCGAACGGTGTACAACCGTGTCGCCGGTAGCCGAGTGCGGAGGCTCGGGACGATGAGTCGGTGGGGATACTTCGGACGGCGGGTGCTGCTCTCCGTACCGGTGCTCGTCGTCGGGGCCACACTCACCTTCCTGATGATACGCTTCAGCCCGACCGACCCGGCGGCGGCCATCGTGGGCAACACCAACACCGAGGCGGGTCGGGAGGCGTACATGGCGGTGCGCCGGGACCTGGGGCTCACCCAACCCTTGCTGGAGCATTACGTCTCCTACATGACCGACCTCTTCACCCTCGATTTGGGCCAGTCGTGGGTCGTCAGCAACGGCACTTCGACCGTCGACATGCTCCTCATCTACGGGCCCCGGACCCTCTGGTTGGCCTTCTGGTCGATACTCATCCCGGTGTTCATCGGTATCCCGGTCGGCTTCTACGCCGGGCTGAACCCGAACACGCTCGTGGACTACGCCATCTCCTCGTCGGGCATCGTCTGGCGCGCCATGCCGAACTTCTGGCTGGCGGTCATCCTGCTGACCGTCCTCTCGCAACTGGAGTTCGCCGGCGTCACCTGGGGGTCGCTGGGCGTGGAGACGACCGTTACCGGCTCGCCGGACCTCTCGAACCTGCTGAACCCCGGGGACCTCTTCGCCGCCGTCAAGCAGATACTTCCCGCCGCCGTGGTGTTGGGCTCGGCCTCGATGGGCTCGGAGATACGCATCGCGCGCACCGCCGTCCTGGAGACCATCAACTCGAACTACGTCGAGGTCGCCCGGGCCCGGGGCGTCCCCGAGCGGCTCGTGTTGGGCAAACACGTCTTCCGGAACGCGCTCGTTCCCCTCGTGCCGACCATCACGAACGAGGCCTTCGTCCTCGTCGGCGGGTCGCTCATCGTCGAAGTGGTGTTCAACATCAACGGGGTAGGCTACCTGTTCTACCAGGCCGCGGTGAACGGCGACCTGCCCCTACTGGCGGCGCTGACCTTCGTGTTCATCCTGATCGTCGTGCTCATGAACCTCGTCCAGGACTTCCTCTACGTCCTCATCGACCCGCGTGTGGGGTACGATAGCCGATGAGTGGAGCAGGTGCGGCCGATGCGAACGCACCGGACGACGACCCCACCTTCGGCGAGCGCGTCGCCGCGACGCCGCGTCCCGCGGCGCTGTGGGCGCTCGGCGCGCTCCTGATTGCACTCCCCGAGTTCGGGGCGTTCGTCGACGCGCTGGTCTTCCTCGGCGCGCAGGTCCCGCCGGTGCTCTCGACGGCCCTCGGGGGCGCCGAATGGGTTCGGGACCTCGCTCACGACGCGTTCGGCCCGGCGGGCTGGCTGGCGGTCCTCCCGCTGTGGGCGCTCGGGGTCGCCGCGGTCGTCGAACCCCTGCGTTTGCTGGTTCCCTCGCGGACGCTGCTTCGGAAACTCGCGCCGGACGCCGCCGAAGCGCTCGACCCCCGAACTCTGGTCCGCTACGAGCGGGCCGTTCTCGCCGTCGCCGTCGTGGGGGCGGCGTTGCTGGCGTACACGCCCGTTCTGCCCGCCGTCGACGGCGCCATCGCGGCGTTCGTCTCCCTGCTTTCGCCGCTGCGCGAACTCCCGACGCTCCTCTCGCGGGAAGTCATCCCCAACCAGGGCCACCGGCTCCCCGGGGGCGGCTGGGAGGGGCCCTTCCTCGGCCTGCCGCCGGCGTTCGCGTGGGCGCTCCGGGTCGGGCTGGTCTACCTGTACGCCGCGGTCTGCGTCTGGTGGGGCCTGCGCGGCTACCGGGTGTATCGCCGCCACTACCGCATCTCCGAGTGGACGCCGACCGACGACACCCTCGCCGCCCTGCGGGTGCACCGCTGGGGGAACTTCGGCTTCCTCGTCGTGTTTCTCTTCGTGACGATGGCCCTCTTCGCGCCGGTGCTCGGCCCGACGACGGTCCAAGAGAACATCCGGGAGCCCTACTCCTACTCCGTCGAGTATCTCGACGAGGAGACCGGGACAATCGAGGAAATCACCGTCGGGCGGGCGAACGGCGACTCCCGCTCCCGGGGGCTCGCCGACACGAACGTCGGGCCGATGACCTACGACGACTTCGGGCGGTTCCACCCCTTCGGAACGTTACCGAACGGCAAGGACCTCTTCACGTTCATCGTCGCGGGGGCCCGTATCTCGCTCGCCATCGGCCTCCTCTCCGCGGGCGTCAGCGCGGCCATCGCGGTCGTGGTGGCGCTGGCGACGGCCTACTACAGGGGACTGTTGGACCTGGCCATGGTCGTCATCGGGGACACGATAATGGGGGTGCCGAGGCTGTTGGTACTCATCCTGCTCACGGTTCTTCTGGGCGATACGTGGCTCGCCGAGGTGTACAGCGGCGGCCTCCTGCTGGCGCTCATCCTCGCCGGGACGGGGTGGCCCTACCTCTGGCGCACGGTCAGGGGCCCCGCCCTGCAGGTCGCGGAGGAGGAGTGGATCGACGCCGCGCGGAGTTTCGGCCAGGCGCCCGCCGCCATCATGCGCAAACACATGGCGCCCTACATCGTGGGCTACCTGCTGGTGTACTTCTCGATGGTGCTGGGCGGCGTTATCCTCGCCGTCGCCGGCCTGACCTTCCTCGGGCTCGGCATCACCGCACCCACCCCCGAGTGGGGCCGCGCGGTCAACATGGGCCAGGACTACGTCGCTTCGCCCTCGTGGCACATCTCCCTGATTCCCGGCCTCCTCATCACGCTCGTCGTGATGGGCTTCAACGCGGTGGGCGACGCCGTCCGGGACGCCATCGACCCCGAGGCGGAGACCGGGACCGAAGGGAGCGCCGGACGGGGCGGCGGCGCGTGATTACTCCCCCGTATGAACCCACCGCCGGGGGATAACGCGGTTCAAGCCTTATCTTCGCGCGGCGATTGGGGAGGGTAATGTCGATGAAATCACCCACCTCGCAGGGCGAAAAGGCCCTCGCGTGGGTGCGCGACCACTCACCCGTCCTCGAATCCTACCGGGGCGACTACGCCGAAGCGGAGCCGTTCGCCGACTACACCGTCGCCGTCTCGGCGCCGCTCACGCCCCACACGGGCGTCTTCATCGAGACGCTCCACGCGGGCGGCGCGGAGGTCCTCTTCTGTGGCGAGCCCGACACCAACCACGGCGCGGTCATCGAGGCGCTCGGCGAGCTCGACGGCGTCGAGGCCTTCGTCGAGGAGGGCATGGAGCGGGAGGCGTACGGGCCCGCACAGGACGCGCTCCTGGAGCGGGAGCCGGACGTCATCTTCGACGACGGCTGTGCGCTCATCGCGCGGGCCCACGACAAACACCCCGACATCGCCAAAAACGTGCTCGCGGGCTGTGAACAGACCACCGCGGGCATCACCCGCCTGGAGGCGATGGACCGCGAAGGCGTACTGGAGTTCCCGGTGTACGGCGTGAACGACACGCCGATGAAACACTACTTCGACAACGTCCACGGCACGTCGGAGAGTACGATTACGGGCCTGCTGATGACGACGAACACGATGATTTCGGGCGAGACGGTCGTCGTCGCCGGCTACGGTTACTGCGGGCGAGGTTTGGCGCGAAAACTCCGGGGGATGGGCGCCCAAACGGTCGTCACGGAAGCGGACCCACGGAAAGCCCTCGAAGCCCACATGGACGGCCACCGCGTCATGTCGATGGCCGAGGCCGCGCCCGAGGGCGATTACTTCGTCGCCGTCACGGGGAACCAACACGTACTCCGGGAGGAACACTTCGAGCGGATGGCCGACGGCGCCATCGTCGCCTCCGCGGGCACCGCCTCCGAAATCGACGTGGAGGCGCTCGAAGCGATGGCCGCACGCGAGTCCGAGCCCAAGGAGGGCGTCACCCGCTACCACCTCGACGACGGCCGCCAGCTCAACCTGCTCACCGACGGCTACGTCGTGAACCTCGCGGCGCCCGGCGCGGCGGGCAACCCCGCCGAGGTGATGGACCTCACCTTCGCGACGATGTCGGTGGCCGCGGACGACCTCTTGGAGCGGGAGCGCGAGCCCGGACTCTACGCGCTGCCCGACGAGTTGGACCGCACCGTCGCCGAGCGGAAACTCGAAACGCTGGGCATCGAAGCCGAGGAAATCACCGAAAACCAAGAAGCGTACGCCGACGACTGGCGCCGAACCTGAGAAACGTCAGCTACCGGTTCAGCTCGATGTTGTTGTACTGCTGGGCGTACATCGTGCCGTGCATGTCGAGGTTCTCCACGTCGTCGTAGGAGAAGCGGGTCTTGACGTTGTGCACGAGGGGGAGTTCGGTCACGTCCTCCCAGTTGGCCTCTTCGAGCGTGACGTACACGTCGTTGCGGGCCTCTTGGGCGTCCTCGCCCGGTCCGGTGTTGTTCTGGTACGTGTTTGTCCAGGCGTCGTAGGCGGTCTGGGCGGCCTCCGAGGACTCCTGCGTCCAGTTCGTCCACGTGTACGGCGAGGGGTAGGCGTACCGGAGGGTGCTGTCGGCCTCGGGCCAGCCGAGTTCGTTGTACGTCCCGAACATGTCGAACTCGCCGTTGCCGGCGCGCTCCGTGACCGTCGTGGAGGGCGCGGGCTCCAACTGGAGGTCGATATGCGCGGAGGCGAGCTTGCTCTGGAAGTCGCCGGCGATGGTCTCCCACGCGCTGGCGTTCTCGTCGGAGTAGTAGGTGAACGTCGCCTCGTAGGGCTCGCTCTCGCTGTACCCCGCTTGTTCCATCACGTCGGCGGCCTCCTGGATGAGCGTCTCGTTGTAGCCGTAGGGGTAGGCCTCCTCGGCGTGCGTGTCGTACGCGTCGGCGCCGCCGGGGTAGGCGGCGGGCGGCGTGAGGTGATACGCGGGCGTCCCGAGTCCCTTGTAGACGTCCGAGACGAGCGTCTGCTGGTTGAGGACGTACGCCATCGCCTGCCGGGCGGCCTTCTCCACCCGCTGGGTGTTGAACAGGACGTAGTCCGTCTGGAGGAGCGTGACCTCGCCGTAGTTGAGCGTCTCGTCGTTGCGGACGGGGCCGTAGGTGCCCTCCTTCCGGCTGCCGTCGAGTTCGTTCTCGACGGTTCGCAGCGAGGGGTCGAACTGCGTCTCGGGAATCTCGAAGATGTCGAGATTGCGGTTCATCGCCCGGTTGTAGAGGGCGTTGGGGTCCCCGATGACGGCGTAGGTGATGCCGTCGATGTTCGGCGCGGAGCCGTGGTAGTCGTCGTACGCGCTCAGGGTGATTTCCTGGCCCTGGTTCCACGATTCGAACTGGAAAGGACCCGTGCCGGGGAGCTCCTCCGTGGCGTAGGTTTGGTAGTCCATCCGGCCCTCGTACCCCTCAATATCGCCGACGATGTTCTCGGGGACGACCGAGAGAGCGATGTCGGCGAGGTTCTCGATGGAGCTGTGGAACGGCTGGGCGAGCGTCATCTCGAAGGTGGACTCGTCGACCGCGCGGACCGCCAGCGAGTCGGAGACGTAGTTGCCGTCCTCGTCCTCCTCGTGGGCGATGGTGAAGGTGCCGCCGAGTATCTGGGAGGTGTTCCCGCGGGCGTTCTCCGAGCCCGCGAGGCGCTTGAAGGAGTAGACGACGTCGCCCGCGGTGAGCTCGTCGCCGTTGTGGAAGGTGACGCCGTCCTTCAGCGTGAACGTGTAGGTGAGGTTGTCCTCGGAAACGGAGTAGTCCTCGGCCAGCCGGGCGACCGGCGGGAGCAGGCCGTTCTCGAAGGCGACCAGCTGTTCGTGCATCTGCCAGTTGACCGCCGCGGAGGCGCCGCCGCTGACGCCGACCGGGTCGAGCGTCTGGCGCTGGATGACGTCCAACTGGAGCGTCTGGTTCGCCGACGACCCGCCGTCGCCGCCGTCACTGCCGGCGTCGGTTCCGTTGCCGTCGCCGCTGTTTCCGCCGTTTCCGCCGTCGTCGCTCTGAGTCGAACAGCCGGCGACCGCCGCGGCCGCACCGGCGCCGACCGCCGTCAGGAAACGCCGCCTGTCGAGGTTCTCGTCGGTCATTCGCCCGCATCGCGGGGCTGCGCGGATAAAAACCTTCCCTAACTAGATTACAAAAACACCGTTGTTTTTCGCCGTATGCGAAGATGTATATTTTATTTTAGCCTATTTTACATGGTGATACATGTGTTAGAAGGCATTCATATGCCACGAACGGAAGAAATTCGTGACGTTACGTTTTACCCGTCGGACATCCGACCCGAGGTATGGATGTAGTCGTTCGGAACGGCGTCGTCTACACGGAGGACGGGTTCCGCGAGGCTGCGGTGTGTGTGCGCGACGGACGTATCGAGCGGATCGGCGAGCCGGCGGATGCCGACCGTGTCATCGACGCCGACGGCGGCATCGTCCTCCCCGGGCTGGTGAACGCCCACACCCACGCCGCGATGACCCTCTTCCGGGGGTACGCCGACGACCTGCCCTTCGACGAGTGGCTCTTCGAGCATATCGTCCCCGTCGAGGAGGAGCTCACCCCCGAGGACATCGCCGCGGGCGCCCGCCTCGCCGCGCTGGAGATGATTCGGACGGGCACGACGGCCTTCGCGGACATGTACTTCTACGAGGAAACGATGGCCGACGTGGTCGCCGATGTGGGCCTGCGCGCGACGCTTGGCGCCGGCGTCGTCACGGACGGCAAGAGCGAGGCCGAACTCGACGAGCGGATGGCCGAACTCCGCGCGCTGAACGAGCGCGACGGCGACGCGGACGGAAGGGTGCGGACGATGATGACGCCCCACGCGCCGTACACCTGCGACGACGCCCGCCTGGAGGAGCTCGCGGAAATCGCCGAGGAGACAGGAATCCCCTACCACCTCCACGTCAACGAGACCGAGGGGGAAGTCGCCGACCTAGAGGAGAAATACGGCCAGCGCCCGGTTCACCACCTCGACTCGCTGGGCGTTCTCGACACGGACGCCTACGTCGCCCACGGCGTCCACCTCTCGGAGTCCGAAATCGACGTGCTCGCCCAGAAGGGCGTCGGCGTGGCCCACTGCCCCGCGGCGAACGCCAAGCTCGCCGCGGGTATCGCACCCGTCCAGCGGCTGCTCGACGCGGGCGTCCCGGTCTGTCTCGGGACGGACGGCGTGGCCTCGAACAACTCCCTGGACATGTTCGAGGAGATGAAACTCGCCGCGCTGTTCGGGAAGGCCCGGGACCGGGACGCCGTCGCCGTGGACGCCGAATCGGCCCTGGAGATGGCGACCGCGAACGGGGCCGACGCCATCGGCCACGACGGGGGACGGCTGGCCGCTGGCGAACCGGCCGACTTCGTCGTGTTGGACCCGGCGGTCCCGAACCGCTCACCGGGCCACGACCCCCTCTCCGACGTGGTGTACGCCACGAGCGGGAAGGACGTTACCCACACCGTCGTCGCCGGCGACGTGCTGTACGACGACGGCGCGTTCACGACGCTGGACCCCGACGCGGTGCGCGCCGAGGCGGAGGCGGCCGCCGAGGGGCTACTGGAACGGGCGGGCGTCGAGTAGACGACCGCCGGATGTGCGGGCGGGCGTCCGCTGACGACCCGGTTGGTTCACGCGGATTTTAACCATCCGGGGTGGCTTTGTGGTTCTCGACAGTAGGACAAACCGGCATGTTCAGCCCTCCACACCGACCGAACGGACGCACAGCGGGCGCGGTGCTCGCGCTCCTTCTCGGCGTCGGCCTCCTCGCCGGCGGCGCGGCGGGCGCGAGCGATACGACTATCGACCACGACAGCGCGAACCTCACCCTCGAAGCCGGCGCGAACCAGACCGTAACGGGGGAGACCGGCCTCGACCCCGGCACGACCGTCGACCTCCGAATAGTGTCCACGGACGACGCGAACCCGTATCTCTTCGTCGGGGAGACGACGGTCGCCGAGGACGGCACCTTCGCGGCGACGCTCGACCTCTCGGGTGCCCCCGCGAACACGACGTTCAGCGCGTCGGTCTTCGCCAACGACCGGACGCTGGCGGAGACGACCGGCGTCCTCGTACCCTGCGGCGAGGGGTGTGCCGTCGAATCCGCCGCCGAACCGACCGAGGAAGGGTTCCGCTCCGACGGCGAGAACCTCACGCTCGCGGCTGGCGAACAACAGGTCCTCGTCGGGCACGCCGACCTCCCGGCCGGGACGACGGTCCGGGTGCTCCTCCAGTCCGCGGACGCGGCGTCCCCCTTCCTGCGCTCGGCGCCCGCGACCGTCCACGCGAACGGCACCTTCGCGGCCGTCTTCGACCTGACCGGGGTGGCCAACGGCACCGGCATGGAAGCCCACGTCCACTACGACGGCGAAACCATCGCGAGCGCCGACGGCCGTGTCGTCGCCTGTGAAGGGGACTGCACCGACGCCGTGCCCGCGTACGCCGGGGAGACAGACCTCCCCGGAGCCGACAACGAGGCGTGGAACGGCACCGGCGTCTCCCTCCGACCGGAGACCGTCGTCCGACAGGGGAACGTCGTCGAACTCCCCCTCTCCGTCGAGGACGCCGAAACCGTCCGGCTGACCGTCGGCAACGAGACGCTCGGCTACGAACTCGCCGCGGAGGTCCGCGACGACGGCGACGGCGCAGCGACGCTCGTCTTTCACACCGAGCGGGCCGGCACGGACGGCGCGGCGCTGACCGCCCGCGGCGACGACGCGGTGAACGTCACCCGGGACACGTCGCTCCCTTCGACGATTGACCCCGCGGTCTACCCCGTCGAACTCGCCTACGCCAACGGCACCGTCGCGGCCACGGCGACGCTGAACGTCACCGACGACGGCGAGCGCGACCGGCGCTACGACGACGCGTGGACCGGCGAGACGTTCGGCTTCCGCGAGAGTATCGCGACCGGGCGCCGCGTCGTCAACGTCGGCGTCGGGTTCGGCGACGCGAGCGAAGCGACCCTCTCCATCGAGGGGGAAGGATACGCCGCGAACCTCTCGGTCGAGGACGGCGACGGGAACGGGACCGCGGTCGTGGAGGTACACGCGAACGCGGTGAACGCCGACGGACCGGTGTTCGTCGCGCGTGAGCCCGCTGACAGCGTCGAGGTCGTCGCCGAGAGCGGGGGCGAGCTCGCGCCCGGAAGCTACGACCTCTCGCTCCGGCGTGGAGCCGGGGGGAGCGTCACCGACATCGCTACCCTCTCCGTACAGGCCGGCCCGGCCGACCGGAGCGGGACCGTCGGGGACGGCACGGACGAGCGCCCGCCCGCACAGCGCGAACCGAACGCGTCGGGTGCGTTTCCCGCCCCACTCGACGGCGTCGCCGCGCTCGCCGTGGGTGCGCTGCTCGCCGTCGGCGGCATCGGACTCATCGTGGGCGGTGTCCGCCGATAGGCGGGCGGTTCCTTCCGACGACGCAACCCGTCGGGCTACCTGGCGACGACGACCGTCGCCGCGATGAACAGACAGCAAAAGAAGAAGGCGACGCCGGGTTCGACGACCTCGAAGAGCGCCCACGCCGCCGAGCCCTCCGGGAGTCCGGCGTCGGCGCTGGCCGGGCCGACGACGCCGACGCCCGCCGCGTCGCTGGCGAGTCGCTCGGCGCCCCACTGAACGAAGAGGCTCGCCGCGGCCAGCAGGCCGACGCCGCCGACGGCGTCGGTGAGCGAACTCCGAATCCGGGGTTCGAGCCCGCGGTTCCCGACGAACACCAGCGGGTCGCTGGCGGGGCCGTAGACGGTCATCTCGTTGCCCTTCTCCGAGTAGACGGTGTCGACGGCCTCGACGAGCTCCGCCTCCTGTAAGTTGTTCAGGTGGTAGTTGACGTTCTGGATGGAGGTGTCCGCGCGCTCGGCGATCTCCGAGGGCGTCGCCGGGTCCTCGAAGAGCCCGCGGTAGAGGCGCCGGGCCGTGTCCGAGGAGAGCGCGTCGAGCACCTCGTCGGTCTCCCCCTCGGCCACGTCGAGCACGCGGGGGCGCTCGTCGGGCTCCGCGCGCGTCTGGATGCGGTCGATGAGTCCGGACATCGTTTACCGGCCCTTCGACAGCGCCCCACTAAGCCCTGTCCGTGGGTTCAAACGCGTTTTGAGCTATTCTCGGAGCCGTCAGCGGCGCGCCTGACGGCCTGCCACGCCCGGATACGACCGTGACCGGCGACCGGGTCGGGACCCGGCGTCGCGGCGTCCGCGGCGGTCGCCGCCAGCACCTGTTCGACCCCGTCCGGCGAGCGGTCGGGGTCCGCGTCGAGGACCAGCGCGGCCGTCCCCGCGGCGGAGGCGGCGGCGGCCGACGACCCGATGAACGGCTCTCCGGGGGTCGGCCAGCGTGCCCGGGCGACCGCGTCCACGCCGGGGCGGTCGTCCGCCGTCGGTCCGCGGGAACTGTACGTCTCGACGAGCCCTGTCGAGCGGTTGTACGCGCCGACCGCGAAGGCACCGGGCGCCGTGGCGGGCGCGACGACGCTCCCGCCGGGGCGAGCGTAGTTCAATCGGTGGGTCGGCGACGTGAGTTCGAGCGTGGCGTTGGTGGCGCTCGGCGGCCCTCTCACAACCGCGAAGTACCGCCCTTCGCCGACCCGGGCGACGATGCGGGCGTTCGGGACCCCGTCCCCGGGGTAGGGCTGCGTGACGGCGACGAGTCGGCTCCCGTTTCCGGTGTCGCGGTAGAGTTCGGCCGTGTAGCTCTCGTCCGGGCGGTCCCACGAGAGCCAGAGGTTCACGGTCGAGCCGTCGCCCGAGAGGTAATTCCGGTAGCCGCCGGCGAAGCGCAGCGTGCCGTTCTCGACCGCCCGGTAGCGGCCCTGCCAGTGGCCTTTCGCGAGATTGCCCGCGGGCGTGACGACCGTGACGCCGGCCTCGGCGGCCCGCGAGACGGCCCGCGAGACGCCGGCAGTCCCGTCGTCGGGCGCGCCGTAGAAGGAGACGGGTGAGAGAACGACGTCCACGTCCCTGCTGACGAGCCAGGCCATCGCCTCGCGGTAGCCGGCGGGCGTGTCGAAGGTGGCCAGCGAGAGGTCCGCGTCCGGCGCGACCCGCGAGACGACCGACGCGGCCGCGGTGCCGTGGCCGCGCTCGGCGTTCGCGGTGCCGAA
>JBEQBK010000004.1:0-33948 GCA_041639855.1 Halobacteriaceae archaeon
CGAGACGGGCCACCCCTGGATCACGTTCAAGGACCCCTGTAACGTCCGGTCGCCGCAGGACCACGAGGGCATCGTCCACTCCTCGAACCTCTGTACGGAAATCACGCTGAACACCGCCGAGGACGAGCACGCGGTCTGCAACCTCGGGAGCGTGAACCTCGCGACACATATGGAACCCGACGCCGCGGGGGGTGCGGAGCGGAGCGGGGAACTCGACCGCGAGCGCCTCTCCGAGACGGTCGAGACGGCGATGCGGATGCTCGACAACGTCGTGGACCTCTGTTATTACCCCACCGAGGAGGCCGAGCGCTCGAACATGCGCCACCGACCCATCGGCTTGGGTGTGATGGGCTTCCACGACGCGCTCACGGACGCCGGGATTCCGTTCAACAGCGAGCGCGCCGTCGAGACGGCGAACCGCTGGCAGGAGTTCGTCTCCTATCACGCAATCCTGAACTCCTCGAAGCTGGCGGAAGAGCGGGGGGCCTACCCCTCCTTCGAAGGCTCGAAGTGGGATAGAGATGTGTTCCCGCAGGACACCGTCGACCTCCTCGAAGAGGAGCGCGGGCGCGAGATTCCCACCGACCGCGAGGAAACCCTCGACTGGTTCGAGGTCAGAGAACACGTCGCCGAGCACGGGATGCGCAACTCGAACACGATGGCCATCGCGCCGACGGCGACGGTCTCCACTATCAACGGCACGACGCCGTCCATCGAGCCCCGCTACTCCAATTTATATGTGAAGTCGAACATGAGCGGCGACTTCACGGTCATCAACGACCGGCTCGTCTCGGACCTGAAAGAGGAGGGCCTCTGGGACGAGGAACTCAGGGACCGGATGAAGTACCACGACGGCTCCATCCAGGAAATCGACGCCGTCCCCGACGACCTCCAAGAGCTTCATCGGGGTGCCTTCGAAATCGACCCGCGCCACCAGCTCCGGCTGACCGCGCACCGGGGCACCTGGATCGACCAGTCGGTGAGCCACAACGTCTTCTTCCCGAGCACCGACGGCTCCCTCTTGGACGACGTGTACACGACGGCGTGGGAGCTCGGCGTGAAGACGACCTACTACCTCAGGACGCTGGGCGCGAGCCAGATCGAGAAGTCCACCCTCGACATGGACGAGTACGGCAAGACACAACACCGAGGGGCTGCCGACGGCGGCCGGACCTCGGGAGCGGACGACGGCTCGGATTCCGAGCTCTGCGCCGTCGAGGACCCCACCTGCGACGCCTGTCAGTAATGCCTGTCATCAACACCGACGCCGAACACGACCCGAACAAGATACTGCCCATCGACTACGAGTGGGCCCGCGAGTACTACGAAGCGGGCGTCAACAACAACTGGGTCCCCCAGGAGATTCCGATGCAGGAGGACGTCGCCCAGTGGAACGGCGGCGAACTCAGCGAGGCCGAACGCCAGCTCGTGGAGTGGAACCTCGGCTTCTTCTCCACCGCCGAGTCGCTGACGGCGAACAACATCGTGCTCGCGCTGTACGAGTACGTGACCGCGCCCGAGTGCCGGCAGTACCTCCTCCGGCAGGCGTACGAGGAGGCGATTCACACGGACACGTTCATCTACTGCTGTGACTCGCTGGGCTTCGACCCCGAGTACATGTACGGGATGTACGACCGCATTCCCTCTATCGAGGCGAAAGACGAGTTCGTCGTGCAGCTCACCCGCACCATCGACGACCCCGAGTTCACCATCGACGACGAGGCCGACCTGCGGGACTTCCTCCGGGACGTCATCGGCTTCTACGTCATCATGGAGGGGGTCTTCTTCTACGCCGGCTTCGCGATGATGCTCGGGCTCAAGCGCCAGAACAAGATGGTCGGCATCGGCCAGCAGTTCGAGTACATCATGCGCGACGAGAGCCTGCACGTCGGCTTCGGCGTGGACCTGGTGAACCAGATCCGGGA
Source organism: Halobacteriaceae archaeon (assembly GCA_041639855.1). GTDB lineage: Archaea > Halobacteriota > Halobacteria > Halobacteriales > Halobacteriaceae > JBEQBK01. Next base: position 1,926 of record JBEQBK010000004.1, read on the forward strand.
CGAGAACCCCGGCGTCTGGACCGACGAGTTCGAGGCCGAGATCCGCGACCTGATTACGGAAGCCGTCGAGCTCGAACAGATATACGCCCACGAGGCGTGTCCCGACGAGATTCTGGGCATGAGCGCCGAGGCGTTCGCCGAGTACGTCGAGCACGTCGCGGACCGGCGACTGGGCCAACTCGACATGGACGAGGCGTACGGCACGGCGAACCCGTTCCCATGGATGTCCGAGCAGGTCGACCTGAACAAGGAGAAGAACTTCTTCGAGACGCAGGTCACCGAGTATCAGAGCGGCGGCAGCCTCGACTGGTAGCCCCCTTCGGACCCCGCTTACTCGAAGCGCTCCCGGAACGTCTCGACGGCGACCGTGTACTCCCCGATTTCCTCGCCGTCCTCGTACTCCACGACGTCGACGTTGCCCTCGGCGACGCCGACGACTTCGTGTTCGGTTCCCGACCGTTCGTAGCGCTCACCGACCTCCGGTTCCATACGCCGGCCGTCGGCGGCCCGGCCCATCAAAGTTCCCGCTCAGTCGGCCGCCTCGAGGCGGGCGCGGGCCTCCTCGGGCGGCACCGCAAGCGAGACGACCGTCTCGCCGTCGGGGTCCTCGACCAACCCCGCGGCCTCGAGTTTCGGGACGTGGAGGTCGTGGAGCGCCGTGACGGCCTCGACGAAGCTGTCGTCGCTCGCCGCCACCTGTGCGCCCACAAGCGCCCCGACGTCCGCCCGCCCATCCGCGTCGAGCAGGCTCCGTATCACTCGCCGTCGCGCGGCGTGCTGGAGCACGTTTTCGTCCGCCATTCCGCTCGGCCTTTCGGCTCACGTTCCCTAAAGGTACGGCTCACTCGGGGGCGTCCTTCCACTCGCCGATACCCGCGGGGTCGAGGTGCGCGTGCGCGTCGCCGACGCCGTCGAGCGCGCGGACGCGCCGGTGGAGCTCGGTCTCGATTTCGTGTGCCTCGCGCAGGGTGTAGGAGCCGTCCACCTCGGCGTGGAACTCCACCTCCAGCTGTGGCCCGATGTAGTAGATGCGCAGGTCGTGGACGCCCTCGACGGCCTCGTGGGAGCGGATGGCTTCGAGAACTCGCTCGCGCTCGGTCGGGTCCGGGGCCGACCCGACGAGGTATTCGGTGTTCTCCTTCGCTATCTCGTAGCCCTGGTAGCCGACGAGCAGGCTCACCAGCCCACCCGCAACCGCGTCGAGAACGGGGAAGCCGAGCGCGACGCCGAAGACGCCGACCGCGGCGGCCGCGGAGGTGTACACGTCGTTCAGACAGTCCACGGCGAGCGCCCGCAGGGAGGGGGAGTTCAGCTCCTCGTTCACCCGCACCGTGTACCAGTAGACCAGCAGCATGTCCACGATGGCGAACGCCAGCCCGCCGAGGAGCGCGAGCGAGAAGGTGACGGTCGAGCCCTCGCGGACGGTGTTCACCGTCTCGAAGAGGAGGTTGCCCGCGAGGACGATGAGCGTGACCCCGACGAAGAGGGCGGTGAAGGCCTCGATGCGCTCGTGGCCGTGGGGGTGGCTCGCGTCCGGGCCGGCGAAGGTGAGGCGGCCCCAGATGAGGACGGCCCCGCTCGCCAGCAGGTCCGCCAACGAGTGGGCGGCGTCCGCGACGAGCGCGAGACTCCCCGTCGAGACGCCGATAAACCCCTCGACGAGGATTTTCAGGACGTTGCCGAGGACGTTCGCCCACGTCGCGCGGAGGAACGCCCGCTCGTCGGACATGGTTGAAACGGGGGAGGCTGTGGTTTAGCGGTTGTGCTACACGAAGAGGTAGACGCCGACGGCGACGGCGATACCCCCCAGAACGAAGGCTATCAGCCCCATCGTCTCGGCGGTCTTCCGCGGGTCGTCGAACGACGCCGGGTTGAACAACGGGACGATGGCGACGGCGTGCTGGAACCGCAGGAGGTAGCCCGCGCCGAACAGCAGGGCCCCGATGACGAGACCGACGGCGAGGTGTATCAGCGCCATACTCGTCCTCCGAGCGCGGGGGTGTTTATCGCTTCGGAAGCGCACCGGCGCCGGCGGTAGTTTTTTGTGCGCAAACCCGCTTGAAATCAGGTGATGAGTGACAGGGGCGTCCACGTCTCCTTCGAGGGACTCGCCGACGGCGTCGAGGTTTTCGACCCCATCGAGCGCCACCGGTGTACCCTCGGGACGCCCACCGAGGTTTCGCCCGAACCCGCCCCGACCGAGCGGTTCTCCGTCCCCGTCGACGGGGCCGTCTCCGTCCGGACCGACGCCGTGACCCTCCCGAACGTGCTCGCGACGTACGTCCGCGACGCGGACGCGACCCTCGTCGCGCAGGCCGAACACGAGAGCGAGGTCTCGCTCCCCGAAGGCACGTACACCGTCGAGCTGACGACACCCGTCAAAACGTATCTCCACGTCGAGGCACCGGTCACGGTCACTGCCGCGGACGGCGGCCGCCGCGTCGAGTTCGGGGACGAAACCGACGTACTGATTGGGGCCCGTTCCCGGCACAGCCAGCCCGCAGCGACGGTCACGACGACCGACGACCCCCGCGACCTGATGTGCGCCGTCTCCGCGCTGGGGTCGGCGCTCAAGACGACCTCGCCGGAACGGGCTTACCCCACCCTCCGAGGACACCCTCCCGTCATCGAGCGCGGCGACGAACTCCACGTTCCGGAGGGCATCGAGCGCCCCGAAACGGGCGTCCGTATCGAACTCCCGCCCCGGCGGCGTTACGTTTACCCCGTCGCGTCGCTGGCCTACTACCTCGGCGCCGAGGTCGTGCCCGGGAAGAGCCCGAAAATCGTCACCGAGAGCGGCTTCGAGTACTCCCTCGACGGGCCGCCGGGCTACGAAACGCGGGTCGCGCGGGCGCTCAAGCGCTGTTTTCTGCTGGACTGTGTGGTCCGGACGGAGGGGCTCTACACCGTGGACCTCCACGAGCGCCGCGCCGTCGAGTCGGCGACGGGCATCGACCCCGAGACGCTGTACGACGCCCCCCTGAGCGAGCGCCTGGAGCGCTATCTGGACGTGCCGTGGGACGCCGTCGCGGACCACGTCCCGGAGTGGAAGCTGACGACGCACCTGGAGACGACCCCCGAGAACGCCGAGATGCTCCCCTTCCTCGTAGACGACCTGGCCGTCATCCGCGCCCCAAGCGCGGAGCGGGGGAGCGCGAGCGCGGACGCCCAGCGCTCGGCGCTCGGCGAGTTCGTGCGCGAGGGGACGTTCACCCGCTCGGCCGGGGAGACGGCCGACGGGCCGGATACGGTGACGCCCGCCGCGACGGACTCGCTGGAGAGCGCGTGGGCCGGGGAGGGCGTGCCCGCCGGCGCGAGCAAGCCGACGGTCGCGGCGTTCAGGAACCGCCTGCAGCGCGAGCCCGCCGAGGGCGACGCCGAAATCGCGCTCGTGTGTAACGACGCCGCGATGGAGGACGAGCGAAACGCCGTCGAGTCGGTGTACGGCGCCCGCGAGGACCTCCCGCTCTCGGTGTCGGTCCACCGGAACCTGACGACCGACGAGTTACGGGACGTGCTCGCGAACGCCAACGATTTCCTCCACTACATCGGGCACATCGACGACGACGGCTTCGAGTGTGCGGATGGGGTTCTGGACGCCTCGTCGTTGACCGAGGTCGGTGTCGATGCCTTCCTCCTGAACGCCTGCCAGTCCTACGCGCAGGGCACGGCGCTTATCGACGCCGGCGCCATCGGCGGCGTCGTCACCCTCCAGGAGGTCGTCAACGAGGGCGCCGTCGAGGTCGGCTGCACCTTCGCGCGCCTGCTGAACCGCGGCTTTCCCCTCCGCGCCGCGCTCGACTTGGCCGGCGACGAGAGCGTCATCGGCCACCAGTACGCCGTCTTGGGTGATGGCGGGCTCTCGATAGCGCAGGCCGAGAGCGGGACGCCGCTGGTTTGTGAGGTTGAAAAACAAGAGGGAGACACCAACCTCATGCGCTTCCGTGGATATCCGACGAGTGACCGCGGCCTAGGCAGTATTGTCTATCCGTTTGTCGAGAACAACGAGGAGTACTATTTGAGTTCTGGCTCTATCAACGAATTCGAAGTCACTCCTTCTGAGATGTACGATTCTCTAAGCAAGGAGAACGTACCGGTGATGATTAACGGCGAACTTCACTGGGCAGACGAACTCGAATTTCCGTTCTGATTCACGGGCCGGAAAGGGTCGTCGCAATCGCCGCCGCACCGTTGCCTGCCTGCGTGAGCAACAGCAGCATCGTGAACAGGACGCCGGCCATTTTCGGGTGCTCCGCCACGTAGGACGCGATTTCGGAATCGGACATTACATTCAACGCAAACATCGGTGAAATAATCAATTTTTCTGATAGTTTCTGACTTGAAAGGATTGGAAGAAACTTACATGAAGTGATTTCGTGAATAAAACCCGGCGACGGCGGTTTTCTGTCGTCTCGTGTGGGGCTCGAAGTGCAGGTCCGCCGCCGTTAGTCGTGTCCTACCGCGCGAAGCCGTTCTTGAAGGCGATCCACCCGAGCACACTGATGAAGAGGATGGGCGGGAAGATAGCGAACCCCCAGAGGGGTTTGAGCCCCATCCCGAGGATGAGGATCACGTCCGCGACCCCGAGGAGGAGGAAGGGGAGGATTGCCAGGGCCGCGCGCCGGCGGTTCAGGTCCTCCGTTGGCTGTGGCGGCTCCATGCGACCACTCGGGAGCGTTCGGTGAAAAGCGCCGCGTTCCACGCGCGCCGACGCCCGCTCAAGGGGGCTCCCGGAGCGTCAGGGCGGCCCCGCCGGCGAAGAACGCCATACCGGCGCCGACGACGAAGGTCGTCGACCAGGAGGTCGCCGAGACGAGCCACCCCGCGAGCGCGCCGCCGAAGACGCCGCCCCACATCTTCCCGGAGTAGAGGAGGGCGTTGTTCGCGGAGGAGTAGGGCGTGCCGTAGTAGTCCACCACGAGCGCGGGGAACAGCGCGTAGAGTGGGCTCCAGAAGAACGTCGCGACGAAGACGGCGGCGATGAAGGCGGCACTCAGTCCCTGTAGCCCGGCCTGGAGCGCGCCCAACAGCCCCACGCCGCAGACGACGAACGTCCCGGCGATGGCGTAGCGGCGGTCGAAGCGGTCCGAGACGCCGCCGACGACCATCCGCCCGACGCCGCCCGCGATGGGGAGGACGACCGCCGAGAGGGTGGCGACGCCCGTCGAGAGGGAAAGGGCCGTCGCAAACTGGACGACCTTCGCCGTGAGCAGGAGGCCCGCGCCGGAGCCGGCGACGAAGGCGGCGTACATCACCCAAAACTGCCAGGTTCGCAGGGTTTCTCGGGGCCCGTACGTCCGCCCCGCGCGCTCGTGACTCTCGCCGCCCTCGCCGCCGGTCTCGAAGCCCTCGGGCGGGTCCCGGAGGAAGAAGGCCCCGACGATAACGACGAGGCCGATGAGCAGGCCCATCGGGCGGAGCGCGTCGGCGTAGGCGCCCGGCGCCGCGTTCGCGCGGACGAACGGCACAAAAGCGGCGGAGCCGGCGGCGAAGGCCATCGTTCCCACGCCCGCCGTCAGCCCGCGGCGGTCGGGGAACCACTTCAGCGCGGTGTTCACGGCGACGGTGTAGACGATGCCGACGCCGACCGCGCCAAGCGAGTAACAGAGATACACCTGCCAGACCTCGTTCGCGTACGCGAGCGCGAGGTAGCCGCCGCCGGCGAGCAACCCCGCGAGAACCGTAATCCCGCGGGGGCCGTGGTCGTCGCGGAACTTCCCGACGGGGTACTGCGAGCCCGCCTGGAAGACGACGAAGAGGGTAAACACGAAACCGATAGCGGGGAGGGGTACACCGAGGGACTCGGCGATGGGCGTCTCGATGGCCGTCCAGACGTACTGGTAGGGGCTGATGACGGCCATCATCGCGGCGGCGGCGAGGACCAGCCACCAGCGGGAGTGGCCGAGGTGGTCGCGTGCGCGCTCGGCGGCGCTCATGCCCGGTCCCTGTCGGGGGGGCCGCAAGACCGTTGCGGAACGGACAGACCGAAGGTCACAGAGGACGGCAGGCCCGTATGGACCGCATCCCGAGCGACAACCCCGCGGTGGCGACCGTCGACGCGACCCTCGAACGGCAGGGGCGCCTCGACCGCCCGAAGGTCGTCGTCGACGGGACCGACGCACTGCCGACGGAGGAAGTCCTCCGGATCTATCTGGACGGCGACGACTACCGGATGTTCCCCACCGAGAAGGGCAACGACATCGAAATCGACGGCGCGTACGACACTCCCGACGAGGCCCGCGACCCGCGGGACGCGACGAACCGCCTCGCCGAGTGGATGGACGAGGAAGGACTGGACTACGGCCGCACCGTTCATCTGGACACCATCGAGGACGGGTTCGCGTACGGCCTACGCGCGCCGGGCGAACGGGCCGTCTATCCCGCGGTCGAGAAGCCCAGCGACTCCCTTTCGAGTATCGCCGAGAACCTAGAGGATTAGGGTTCGAGGTCCACGAACTCCAGGCCCTCCTCTTCGAGGACGGTCCGTGCGCCCTCGGTGATGGAGGGGGCGACGAGGATGCCGCGTATCGGGCCCTCTTCCGCCCGTTCGAGCGCGTCCACGTAGCGCCGGAGCTGTCCCGCCGCGGTCGGCCCGACCCGGCGGCGCTTGAGTTCGACGACGACCCGCCGTCCTTCGGCGTCCTCGCCGACGATGTCCGCGGCGCCCGCGTCGGTGGCGTACTCGGTTTCCGTGGGCGCGAAGCCCGCTTCCACGAGCGCGGGCGAATCGAGAACCCGCTGGCGGAGGTCTTCCTCCGTCCCCGAGAGTTCGAGCTCCTCGACGTCCTCCATTTCGTAGACGACCACCGCATCGACGCGCTCGAACCCGATTTCGACGCGTTCGGTGGGGTTCTCCCGCACGCTCGTGAGGGCGAGCGACCCGTTCCGGAGCGACGCGGTGTGTTCACAACCCGGGGGTTGCCAGTTCACGGGCGTGCGCTGTTCGTTCGTGTGGACGAGCAGCGTACCGTCGGGCTTGCAGACGACCATGCGGTCCCCGGGGCCTAGGTAGCTCGTCGCTCGGCCGTCGTAGTCCACCTCACAGCGCCCGAACACCGTCACGACGGCCGAGTCGAGGCCCTCGGCGATGGCGTCGCGGGCGGCCTCCGGCTCGGGGCCCGAAAGCGTCCGTGTCCGTGTCATAGCGGAGGGTCGGATGGCGGGGGCAAAAGGCGCCCGACACGCTCCGGTAAATATAACCGTGCTAGACAGTAACCACACATCAGCGACAGGTTTAAGTAGGTATCGGTATTACAATAGGGTAGGACGAGAGCGGAACGGGTTGTTATATCTTTCCCGTGTCCGCCGGTTCGAAACCCATCATGAGCGACACTACAATCCGAACGTACGAGACGAGCGAGGTCGAAACGCCCGAGAACGAAACCCGGGAGGACGCGACCACCTGCCCCGAGTGTGGCGGCAACGTCGTCGCCGACGAGGAGCGCGGCGAGTCCGTCTGCGCGGAGTGTGGCCTCGTCGTGGAGGAGGGCACCATCGACCGCGGGCCGGAGTGGCGCGCGTTCGACGCCGCCGAGAAGGACAGCAAGAGCCGCGTCGGTGCCCCCACCACGAAGATGATGCACGACGACGGGCTCTCCACGAACATCGGCTGGCAGGACAAGGACGCCTACGGCAACTCCCTCTCCAGTCGCCAGCGCCGCAAGATGCAACGGCTGCGCACCTGGAACGAGCGCTTCCGCACCCGAAACTCCAAGGAGCGCAACCTCAAGCAGGCCCTCGGCGAAATCGACCGCATGGCGAGCGCGTTGGGCCTCCCCGAGGAAGTCCGGGAGACGGCTTCGGTTATCTACCGCCGCGCGCTCGACGAGGACCTCCTCCCTGGACGCTCCATCGAGGGTGTCGCCACAGCGTCGCTGTACGCCGCCGCCCGCCAGATGCGCACGCCCCGGTCCATCGACGAGGTCGCGAACGTCAGCCGCATCGGCGACATGGAGTTCAAGCGGACGTATCGCTACATCGTCCGCGAACTCGGGCTCGAAGTCCAGCCCGCGGACCCCGTGCAGTACGTCCCCCGCTTCGCGTCCGAACTCGACCTCTCGGACGCCGTTGAGCGCCGGGCGCGCGAACTGCTCCAGAACGCCCAGGAGACGGGCGTCACCAGCGGCAAGTCCCCGGTCGGCCTCGCCGCGGCGGCCATCTACGCCGCCTCCCTGCTCACCAACGAGAAGGTCACCCAGTCCGACGTGAGCGCGGTGACGGACGTGAGCGAGGTCACCATCCGCAACCGCTACCAGGAGCTCCTGGAAGTCGCGGAGACCCCGGCCTAACTCGACTTTTCGCCGTCCCGACCTTCGAGCCGCGGTAATCCGTTGCGTTTTAAGGGAGCCGGGGAGAACCTCGGTGCATGACACGCTCCGAGGACACGGACACCGCGACCCGGCGGGGTTTTCTGCGCTCCGCGACGGCGGGCGCCGCCGCGGTTTCGGCGGGCGTCGCCGGCGCCAGCGCGAGCGCGACAGCCCAGAGCGAGAACGGAACGAGCGACGGTCCCATGGGCAACGAGACCGCCGGCGGCGAGGGCAACGAAACGGGCAGCCACTCCGAGGAGGGCGGACAGTTCGTCCTCACCGATAGCCTCCTGATGATGCTCGGGTTCATCGTCGTCGGCGCCCTCTCGCCTATCGCGTTCGCCGTCTTCCTCGCGCGGAAGTACCGCGGGGACGTCCCACAGTAGGTGCCGGGGACCTACGTCCTGTTTCTCGAACGCCCCGCCGCGGGCGAGTTAGCCGTCGGCGCCCTCGGGGAGCGGACCTTCGGGGCGGGCTGGTACGCGTACGTCGGGTCCGCCTTCGGCCCCGGCGGCTTCACCAGAGTCGAGCGCCACCGCCGGAGCGCCGCGGGCGAAACGGAGCCCCACTGGCACATCGACTATCTTCTCTCGGACGCTGACACCCGTCTCGATTCGGTCGTCGCGGCCGAAACCGACGCGGAGTGCCACACGGCGCGGGCGCTCCCCGACGGCCCGGTGTCGGGATTCGGTGCCTCGGACTGTTCCTGTGAAACCCATCTCGCCGCGGCGCCCGAGCGCGACGCCCTCTTTGATGCCGCCTGTGACGCCCTCGCCGACTCGCTACGCGAGGACCGCCAGCGCACCCGTGGCGCCGACGAGTAGGAGCCACCCGACGAAGTTCCACCACGGCACCCCCCGGAAGCGCGGCTCCGAGAACGGCGCTTCGGGGTAGGACCACCGGCCCTCCCGAACGCCGATGGGGTCCACGACGGCGTCGAAGAGGGTCGCGGCGACGGCCGCGAGCGCCGCCGCTGCGAGCGTCAGGCCGAAGACGAGCGCGGCGCCCCGGAGGAAGACGTAGACGACGGCGGGCCACGCCGCGAGAACCGGGAGCGGAACACCCGCGACTTTCGGCCCGGTGTGGTGTTCGAGGAGGCCAGCCCGGACGAAGACCGCCTCCGCGGGAAAGGTCAGGGCGACGCCGCCGAGAAAGAGCGCCGCGGTCGCCGCGGGCTCCCACGTCAGGGCGGCGTGGCCGAGCACGAGGGCCAAGCCGAGGTAGTTCGCACGCTCCATCACCCCGTGTTTTGCATGCCCGCGGCGATGCCCTTTACGGTCAGTCGGAGCGTTCGCTCGGCGCGTTCGTCCCTGTTCTCGCGGTCCAACAGCCGGACCTGAAGGTGGTTGAGGGGGTCGACGTACGGGTTCCGCCGGTCGAGGCTGTTACGGAGCCACACTGCGTCCAACAGGTGTTCGCGCCCCGAAATATCGCGGACAAAGTCGCTCGCTCGTTCGTGCTCCGCCTCGATGCGGGGGAAGAACCGCGCCCGGAGTCGCTCCGCCGCCAGGTCGGCGTACGCCCCGGCGACTCCCAAGTCGGTCTCGGCGAGCGCGACGCCGGCCCGGTCGAGGGTCGTCCGGAAGAAGGGCCACTCCGCGTACATCTCGCGGAGAGTGTCGCGGTTGCCGCCCGCGTCGAGGTAGGCGTCGATGCCGGTGGCGAGCCCGTACCACCCCGGGAGGATACATCTGGACTGGGTCCACGAGAACACCCACGGAATCGCCCGCAGGTCCTCGACGGAGCGCTCACTGGAGCGGGAGGCCGGCCGCGACCCGAGGTTGAGGTCCTCGATGACGCCGATAGGCGTCGCCTGTTCGAAGTACTGGACGAACCCCTCGCTCTCCAGCAGGTCGCGGTACGCCACGCGGGCGGCGTCGGCCATCGTGTCCATCGCGGCGACCCACTCCTCGGGGACGTCCACCCCGCCACCGGTCGCGGCGTCGTAGCGCGCCCGGACCTGCGCGTCGAGGGTCTGCTCCAAATCCCGCTCCGCGATTCGCGGGTTGGCGTACTTCTCGGCGATGGATTCCCCTTGCACGGTGAACTTGATATCCCCTGTTACCGTCTCACGGGGGAGCGCCAGTATCGCCCGGTTGGTCGGCCCGCCGCCCCGGGAGATGGAGCCCCCGCGCCCGTGGAACAGCCGGAGTTCGACGCCGTACTCCTCGGTGATCGAGGCCAGTCGGCGCTGGTTCTCGTAGAGCGACCAGTTCGCCGCGAGGAAGCCGTTCTCCTTGTTCGAGTCCGAGTAGCCCAACATCACCTCCTGAACGCCGTCGCGGGCGTCCAGACACGCCCGGTAGGCGTCGTTCTCGAAGAGCGTCCCCATGATGCGCTCGGCGCCGGAAAGCGCCGACTCGGTCTCCAGGAGGGGCACCACGTCCAGTCCGGAGTATCCGGGGAGGTCGACCACCCCGGCCTGGTCGGCGAGGAAGAGGACCTCCATGATGTGGGAGGGCTCCTCTGTCATCGAGATACAGTAGGTGTCGATGGCCTCGGGGCCGAACTCCCGGTGCCAGTCGGCGAGGGCGTCGAAGCGCGCACAGACCCGATTGGTCACGTCCGAGACGCTCCCGCGCTCGGCCATCGCCGCCAGGTCGACGACGGGGTCGTCGTCCAGTATGGCCTCGGTCAGGAGTTCGACCCGCTCGGCCTCGTCCATCCCCGCGTAGTCGACGCCTTCCTCGCCGAGCGCCGCGGCGACGGCTTCGGTGTGGTTCTCGCGGTGGTCCCGGAGGTCGAGGGCGGCCAGCGTGAAGCCGAACGTCCCTATCTGCCGGCACAGCGGGTCGATATGCTCGGCGGCGACCCGCTCGCCCCCGTTCGACCGGAGGCTCGCGCCGATGGCCTCGGCGTCGGCCAGCAGTTCGTCGGGGCCGCCGTACCCTTCGGGCCGCACGTCGGTCGCCCTGTCGAGGCGCTCGCGCATCAGCGCCAGCGCCTGCCGATACGGTTCGTCGGGGTAGCGCTCCGCGGCGGCGTCCGCCACCTCGGGCAGGCGCTCCCGGTTGGTCCGGAAGGCGGATTCGAAGGCCGCATCCGTCTCGATTCGCCCCGCGTGCTGGCTGAGCACCCCCGAGAGGCGCTCCAGTCGCGCCCGGTAGTTCGAGAGAGCGACCTCGCGCTGGCGTTCGAGCGTCTGGGTCGTCACCTCGGGGGTGACGTAGGGGTTCCCGTCCCGGTCCGAGCCCGCCCACGAGCGGAACTCGAAGAGCTGGGGCACCGTTACGTCCTCGTAGCCGGCGTCCACGAGCGCGGACTCAACCGCGGCGTACGTCTCGCCGATGACGTCGAAGAGCGTGTGTTCCAGATACCACTGGACGTTCCGGGCCTCGTCGATGGGTTCGGGCTGACGTTCCCGAAGCTGTTCGGTGTCCCAGAGCGTGGTGACCTCCGATTCGAGGGCCGACCAGCGGCGCTCGCGTTCGCGCTCCGTGAGCCGGCGCTCGTCGAGCGCGGCGATGGTGTCGGCGATACGGCGGAGCTTCGCCTTCACCGTCTTGCGCCGGGCCTCCGTCGGATGCGCGGTGAACGTCGGCTGAATCAACACGTCGTCGAGCACGGCCTGTACGGTTTCGGCATCGGCCCCCCGCTCGGTCAGCGTTTCGACGGTCGCCGCGGCGCTCTCCGGCAGGGTCCCTTCGTCGCTCCCGTGGCGAAGCTCGCGGACCCGCTCGCGCTCCTCCGCGAGGTTGACCAGCTCGAAGTACGTCGTAAACGCCCGCGCGATGACGGCGTTGGCCTCCGGGCTGCTCGACGCGAGGGCGTCGGTCAGCGCTTCCCGGTCGCCGTCGCCCCGCCGGGCGGCGATAGCCGCCTCCCGGAGCGTCTCGACCGTCTCGAACGCCGCCGCCGACTCGCGGGCGGCGATGACTTCCCCGAGGAGTTCGCCCAGCTCGCGTACGTCCTCGCGAACGGTTCTGCTGTGTAATCCCATACCACACCATTCCCGTGCAGAGGTAAAAAGACTCGGACACGAGTAAATAAATCCTTGCTGGGACGACCGGCCCTTTAGGGACCCGGCACGTACCGGGCGTATGCGAATCGCCGTGCTCGGTGGCGGTGCGATTGGGACGCTGTTCGGCGGCCTCTTGCGCGCGGACGGTGCCGACGTGGTGCTGGTCGACCGCGACCCGGAGACTGTGGCGGCCGCCGAGTCAGGTCTGCGTATCGAGGGCGTGACCGACGTCAATATCCGGGTGCCGGCGACGACTGACCCCGAATCGGTGCGCGCGGACGCCGTTCTCCCGTGTGTGAAGAGCTACGCCACCGCGGACGCACTCGAATCCGCCGGAGAGCTTCTCGGTTCGGCGGCGGTCTGCACCTTCCAGAACGGGCTCGGGAACGCCGAGACGATAGCCGAGTTCGTGCCCGAAAGGCGGGTGTACGCGGGAACGACGGCCCATGGCGCGACGGAGCTCGGGCCGGCGCACGTCCGCCACGCCGGGACCGGGAAGACGGTCGTAGGGCGCTACTTCGCGCCGGACGACGGTCTTGCGCCCCGGCTCGCCGCCCGCCTCTCCTCGGCGGGCATCGAAACCGCGGTCACCCCGACCCCCCACGAGGCCGTCTGGGAGAAGGCGCTCGTGAACGTGGGTATCAACGCGCCGACGGCGCTCGCACGGGTCGAGAACGGTGCGCTCACGGTGGGAGCGGGCGAGCGGGTGCTCCGCCGCGCCGTCGGGGAGGGTGCCGCGGTGGCCCGTGCCGCCGGTCGCTCCCCACCCGAGGACATCGCCGAGCGCGCGCTAGACGTGGCCCGCGCGACGGGCTCGAACGTCTCCTCGATGCGCGCGGACGTGGCGGCGGGCCGAAAGACCGAGGTCGAGTCGCTCCACGGCGAACTCGTCCGGCGGGGGGAGGAACTCGGGGTCGAAACGCCCGTGAACCGGACGCTCGCGGACCTGCTCCGGCTCGCTTACCGGGGGCAGTCGTAGGTGTCCCGCACCGTGTCAGCGAGCAGGGAGTCGTAGTCGAAGACGATGTAGACGAGCACGAACTCCTCGTCGGCGGGGCGCATCACGAACACCTCGTAGGGCTCGGGCTCCTCGACGCGTTCGAGCAAGGGTTCGAGCGGGCGACTGCACTCCCGGAACTCGCTGAACACGTCGCGGACGCCGGGTTGTTTGGCGAAGGTGTAGACCGCCCCCACGGGCTCGCCGTCGGTCGAGTAGGTCACGTCGGCGTTCATCGCCGCTCCCTCGCGGCGGGCTTCCTCCCAGGCCTGTGTGGCGGCCTCGAAGACGCCGGTGACGCCGGCGACGAACTCGACGAGCGTCTCCGTCTCGACGTCGAGGGCCGCGAAGCGCGCCGTGCTCTCCTCCCATTCGAGGGTCGCCCGGACGCGGTTGCCGGCGCGGAGTCCCGCGACGGACGCCGCGAGCTCGTCCTCGTAACCCGTCCGCTCGACCGCGGTCGGGTCGTAGTCCTCGCCGTCTAAGGGGACCAACAGGACGCGCTCGGGGTCGTGTGGGTCCTCGTAGGCGCGAAACGTGCCCTCTGTCGTCGGGCGCATAGCTAGGGAAGGGCGGCGTCGGGGGAAAAGCCCTCTTATACCGGGACCCCGGCCATCCGCACCCCCAGGAGGGCGGCGGCGACCGTCAGGAAGGCGCCCGAACCGAGGAGCGCCCAGTTCGCGACGGTGCTGTCCGCCGTCGCGAGCGAGACGGTGTACTCGTACCCCGAGAGGGGCCAGAACGCCGCCACGCCCGCCGGCGTGAGCATGTCCGCGAGCAGGTGGGCGCCGACGCTCAGGAGCCCGACGCCGGCCGCGAACGCGGCGAGCGTCGGGTCCGAGCTGGCGAGCCACGCCGCACTCCCGAGGACGCCCCCGACGGCCAGCGCGAACCAGACGGTGTGGGTGACGCCCCGGTGTGTGAGGAAGGGGACCCGCAGGTCGTAGTCCGGGAGGCGGGTGAACGCGAGGGCGCCCGCTCCCCCGAGCACGGCGAACTGCGGAAACCCCGAAACGAGGAGGGCGAAGCCGGCGGGCGCCCAAAGCAGCAACGCGGCGCCGTAGTGGCCGGTGCGGTACACCGGCGAATCACTCCGCGAAGACGACGAGCGCGAGTCCGACCAGCGCGATGCCGACGTACGCCGGGTGGTTCGCGGCGTACGCGCCCAACTCGCCGGCCGCGGCCCCGACCTCCCCGGCCCCGAGCGCGTCGGGCCACGCCGCGCCCGTCGTCAGCGTCCATCCCGTGAGGTGTGCGGTGCCCGCGAGCGCGCCCACCGCCCCGACGACCTTCCCCGTCGACGCCGCGAGCGGATTGACGAACCGACCGAGTAGTGACCGACTAAAACCCATATTCAAACATTCGTGGGCGGCGCCAAATAGGCAGCGGGCGAAAGGGATACAGCGCGGGCTTCACAGGGAACGCCATGAACCGATTCGTCCGCCGGCGCGACGCCTGTCGGGAACGCCTCGGGGCCGCCGGCGCCGACGCGCTCGTCGCGGTTCCGGGGCCGAACGCCCGGTATCTGAGCGGCTACGCCGGCGCCCAGAGCGAACGGGCGTGCTACCTCCTCGTGCCCGTCGACGGCGAGGCCGCGTTCGTCGCCCCCGAACTCGCCGCCCGTCCGCTCCGGGAGACCGACGTAGCGCGTCACACCTACGCCGACGGCGAGGACCCGGGGGCCCTCCTCCGGCGGGTCGCTCGTGAGCGGGGGGTCGACTCGGAGACCGTCCTCGTGGACCCGACGATGCGAGCCCGAACCGTGTTCGCGCTCGGGGAGGCGCTTCCGGGGGTCGCGCTCGACTCCGGTGAAGACACGCTCGCCGCGCTGCGGGTCCGGAAGGACGACGGCGAGCTCGACGCGCTCCGGGAGGCCGCGGCCGTCGCGGACGCGGTCGCCCGGGACGTGCGGGCGATGGACCCCAGCGGACGAACGGAGCGCGAACTCGCCCGGGACATCGAGGGAATGCTCGCCGAGCGCGGCGGCGAGGGGCTCCCCTTCGAGGTCATCGTCGCGGCGGGCGCGAACGCCGGCGACCCACACCACCACCCCGACGACACGGAAATCCGGGCGGGCGACCCGGTCGTCCTCGATTTCGGCACCGAAATCCGGGGGTATCCCAGCGACCAGACCCGGACGCTCGTCTTCGGCCGGGAGCCTTCCGAGGAGTTCGTGGACGCGTTCGAGGCCGTGCGGGACGCGCAGGCGGCCGCCGTCGATGCGGTCGAGCCGGGCGTGACGGCGGGCGAAATCGACGCCGCGGCGCGCTCGGTCCTCGAAGCGCGGGGCTACGGCGACGCCTTCGTCCACCGGACGGGCCACGGCGTGGGATTGGAGATACACGAGGAGCCGTACATCGTCGCGGGGAGCGAGCGCACCCTGGAGGCGGGGATGGTCTTTTCCATCGAACCCGGCGTGTACACCGACTCGCTCGGCGTCCGTATTGAGGACCTGGTCGCCGTGACCGACGACGGCTGCGAGCGGCTGAACGACTCCCCGAGGGGGTGGCGGGCGTAGGCGAAACGCCTTTTCGGGCCGGAGGACAGAACCGGCTATGACGCGGGAGCCACCACGCGGCGCGCGAACGCTCCTGTACGTCCTCGCGCCGACGCTGTTCCTCCTGGTCCCGATTCTCGCCTGGTTCGGGGTGCTGTGGGTGCTCGTCCCGATACTCGCCGTCGGGGTCCCGCTCGGCCTGCTGGTGACGGCGCTGGGCCGCGGCGGGTGGGGTCCTGACTGAGGGCAACCTTTCTAACGCCCCCTTCCCTCCTTCCGGGCATGACGAACCTCCTCGATACGTTCATCGAGAACCGCTACCGGGTCCACCCGAACCACGCGAACAGCCACGAGACCGTCCACGGGGGGAACGTGATGAAGTGGATGGACATGGCCGGCGCGCTCTCGGCGACCCGCCACGCCCACGCCGAGTGTGTCACCGCGAGCATCGACCAGATGGACTTCCACCGTCCGGTGCCGGTCGGCGACACGGTACTCATCCGTTCCTACGTCTACGATGTGGGGCGGACGAGTATCCGGGTTCGGCTACAGGCGTTCCGTGAGAACCCCCGCACCGGGGAACAGGAACGGACCACCGAATCGAGGTTCGTCTTCGTCGCCGTCGACGAGAGCGGGAGCCCAATCGAGGTCAGCGAGCTGGACGTGGAGAGCGAGCGCGGCCAGCGCCTGCAACAGGAGGCCTTCGACAACGAGAACGGCGAATGAGCGGGCAGCGGCCGCTGGCGGTCGACATCGATGGGACGCTCTCCCGCTCGGATTCGTCCATCGCGGGCGCCGCCATCGACGCGCTGCGGGCCTACGACGCGCCGGTCGTCATCGCGACGGGGAAGTCCTTCCCGTATCCGGTCGCGCTGGCCCAGTACGTCGGCATCGAGCCGAACGTCATCGCGGAGAACGGCGGGGTCGCCCACGCCCGCGGCGAGGTGTTCGTGGCGGGCGACCGTTCGGGCGTCGACGCCTTCCGCGCGGAGTTCGAGCGCCGCGGCGGCTCGACGGGCTGGGGCGGTGCGGACCTGGTGAACCGCTGGCGCGAGACGGAGCTCGCCATCGACCGCGGGCAGCCCCTCGAGTTGGTCGAGGATATCGCCGCCGAGCACGGTCTCGACGTGGTGGATACCGGCTTCGCCTACCACGTCAAAAACGCAGCCGTAAGCAAGGGCCGCGCGCTCGAAGAGTCCGTCGCGCCGGCCCTCGGCCTCGACGCTGGCGAGTTCCTCGCCGTCGGCGACTCCGCGAACGACGTGGCGCTGTTCGAGGTCGCGGGTGAGGCGGTCGCGGTGGCGAACGCCGACGAGCACGCGATGGCCGCCGCCGATAGGGTAACGGACGAATCGAACGCCGCGGGCTTTCTGGAAGCCGTCGGGCTGTAGATTTTTGTGGCGGCGACCGATGGGGTGGGTATGGAACCGGAAGCGGCGGAGCCGCCGGGTGACGTGCTCCGCGAGGAGCTCCCGGAGCTGTTCGGACCCGTCAGCGTCGACGACCGGGTCCGTCCCTTTCGAGTGTACGCGCTCTACACCGACCGCGTGCCTTCGCCGGCGTCCTACGCCGAGTTCGAGGTCAACGGCGAGCCGGTGCCGGTTATCATCCACAACTTCCGCTACTACGAGGACGGGATGCGCCGCTGGGACATCGACACCGTCGATTTGCTCGTCCTCGACGAACTTCACGAGCTTACCCACTGGGCGATGACCGAGGACGAACGCGAGCGCTTCGACCGGAAGGCCAGACGGCGCGGGCGCGGGGACGGCTACTGGCTCAACCGGCCCCTCCTCGACACTATCGACTGGCTCTCCGAGCGCCCGCCCGAAGAGCGAACGGTCGGGAAGCCCGAACACCGGAGCCTGCTCGGGCGGCTTCGGGAGTGGCTCTACGGCCTCACGTCCTCCGCGTCGAACTCCTCACCGCAGTCCCGGCAGCGATAGACGCCGATGCGCTCCTTCTCGACGGTCCCGACGCGCTCGCAGGCCGGGCACCGGATGTCGACGACTGCCATACCGAGGGCTGTCGCCGGGCGAGCAAAAGCCTGGCGTCGAAACGGGGCCGTCGCGCCGACGTTTATAACCCGTCGCCCCTGTAACGGCGGGTATGCGACGACGACAGTTCCTCGCGGCGACCGGTACCGCCGCAACCGCGGGGCTCGCGGGGTGTGCGGGGCTCCCCTTCGGCGAGGCGCCCGAGATAAACGAAGCCGAACTGGCGCCGGTCGAGTTCTCCTCCCCGGCCGTCGAGGACGGCACGCTCCCGGCGGAGTACACCTGCGACGGCGAAGAGATATCGCCGCCGCTCGCCATCGGGTCGCCGCCGGAGCGCGCGGGCTCGTTCGCGGTCGTCGTTGACCGTCTCGACGGCCCGGCCGCGCCCTCCGCGTACTGGACGATTTGGGACATCCCCATCGACACGCGCGAGATACCCGCCGGAATTCCGAAGGAACCCCGCATTCGACAGCCGATACGGGCGACACAGGGGCTGAACCTCGCCGCGGCCGAAGGGTACCTCCGACCGTGCCCTGAGCCCGGCACCACGGCCGAGTTCGAGTTCAGCTGTTATGCCGTGTTGAACGAGACGCTGGGCGCACCGGAGCGGGCCAAGCGCAAGGAAGTGATGACGCGCATCGCCGACACAGTCGTCGGCATCGGCTCCTTCACCGTGAGTTACCGCCGATAACGGAGCGCACCCACCCGAGCACGCCGCCGCCGCTCTGCCGCCGCTGCTCGAACGCCGGGTGGAGCGCGTTCATCAGCTCGCGGCGGCGCTCGAACTCCTTTTGTTCGACCTCCGCGAGGACCGTCGAGAGCGCGACGGTGTTGCCCGCGGGGTCGTACTCGATGTCGGGGTCGCCGAGCGTCTCGACTATCTCGTCGGCGGTGGCCGGAAAAGCGAGCTCCGCCTCCCGGACGTGCGCGTCGAGGGCAGCGATGCCGAAAGTCACCGCTTCCTCCTCCCGTTCCCCGTCGTCTGCGGGCGGCCGTACTCCCATACCCCCTCGTACACGCACAGGGATGAAAGGGCTACGCTCCGCACCCCCGACGCGCGATAAGGCTAAAGCCTCTCGCCGGCTACGGGGACACGATGATGGTAACGACCCACGCGCTGGCCGGGGCGCTGGCCGGAGTGGTGACGCTCGCCGTCGCGCCCGAGTTAGCCCCCGTCGCGCTGGTCGCCGGCGCCGCTGGCGGGGTGTTTCCCGATCTGGACCTCTACTACGGCCACCGCCGCACGCTTCACTTCCCGGCGTACGGGAGCCTCGCGGCGCTCGGGGGACTCACCGTCGCCGCCGCCGCTCCGGGCCCGGGGACGGTCGCGCTGGCGGCCTTCCTCTGTGGGGCCGCGTGCCACGCCGCGAGCGACGCGTTGGGTGGCGGACTGGAGCTCCGCCCGTGGGAGGGGACTTCCGAGCGCGCCGTGTACGACCACGTCCGCGGCGTGTGGCTCCCGCCTCGCCGCTGGGTTCGCTACGACGGCGCGCCCGAGGACGCCGCGCTCGCCGCGGTGCTCGCGCTCCCCACCTTCCTCGCGTTCGGACCGACCGTCGACACCGCGCTCGGCGTGGTCCTCGCGGTCTCCGTCGGGTACGCCGTCCTACGGAAGCCGATGGTCGCGCTCGCGGAGGCTGTCGTTTCCCGGCTCCCGGAGTCGGTGTCGCGCGCCCTCCCCGAGCGCTTCGTCGCCGACCTCCAGTAGGCGGCTTTTTCCACCCGCCACCCGTTCTGGTGTCCGTGTACCTCGCCGACTGCGCCTGGCCCGACGCCGATGTTGATGTGTCGACGGCGCTCGTCCCGCTCGGTTCGACCGAACAGCACGGCCCTCACCTCCCGCTCGCCACGGACCACCTCATCGCCGAGGCGTTCGCCCGCGAGGCCGCCGAGCGGACCGGCTTCGTCTGCACGCCCACGGTGAAAATCGGCGTCTCGCCCCACCACCGACAGTTCCCCGGCACGATGTGGGTTTCGCCCGACGCCTTCCGGGAGTACGTCGAGAGCTTCGCGGCCAACCTCGCGTATCACGGGCTCGACCGGATGGTGTTCGTGAACGCCCACGGCGGCAACGTCGAGCACCTCCGCGAGGTCGGGCGGACGCTCCGCGACGCGGAAACCGCCTACGCCTGCGAGTGGATGTGGGACCGCTCGATTTCGGAGCTGGTGGACGACGCCTTCGAGACCAACGGCCCCCACGCCGGGCCGAAGGAAACGTCGCTGATTCAGCACCTCCATCCCGACCTCGTCCACGACGACCGCATCGCGGAGGCCGCCGAGGGCGGCCGCGTGAACATCGAGGACGCCGGACATTTCCGGAACGGCGCGCAGGTCCACTACGACGCGGTCGAGAACTCCCACAACGGCGCGTTCGGCGACCAGACCGACGCGAGCGCCGAGAAGGGCGAAGAGCTGTTCGAGGCCGCGACGGACCAGCTGGTCGAACTCGCGGCGTGGCTCGAAGCGAAGGAGTTCTCGGAACTCGCGCCGCCGGAACGGCGCTGAAGTTCACATAGGAAGACGGGGGCAGACCTCCCGTGCTCTGAGTGTCGCCGCGCGGCGCGTCGAGACGGGTGTGGGAACAGCCGCCGCGCGAGGGAGGTTCCCCTGTTCGCTAGCCCTATCAGTCGTCTTCGGCTGTGTCGATGGCCTGTTGTGCGACTCGCTCGGAGGCCTGCTCGACGAACTCCTCGGGAAGGTCCTCGATTTCGCCGGCCTGGACCCGCCAGAGGTTGGCGTAGAGGCCGTCCTCGGCCAGGAGCTTGTCGTGCGTGCCCCGTTCCGCGATTTGGCCGTCCTCCACGACGAGTATCTTGTCCGCGTCACGGACCGTCGAGAGACGGTGGGCGATAATGAACGTCGTCCGGTCGGCCGCGAGCTCGTCGATGGAGCGCTGGATGAGCATCTCCGTCTCCGTGTCCACCGCCGAGGTGGCCTCGTCGAAGATCATGATCTCCGGGTCGGCCAGAATCGTCCGCGCGATGGCGACACGCTGGCGCTGCCCACCCGAGAGTTTCACGCCGCGCTCGCCGACGCGGGTCTCGTAGCCCTCCGGCATCTTCTCGATGAACTCGTGGGCTTCCGCGCGCTTGGCCGCTTGGACGATTTCCTCCTCGCTGGCGTCGAAGTTGCCGTAGGAGATGTTCTCCGCGACGGTGCCGTCGAAGAGGAAGTTGTCCTGCCCGACATAGCCCATCGACCCCCGCAGACTGTCGAGTGTAATGTCCCGGATGTCGTGGCCGTCGATTTTCACGGCACCCTCGCTCACGTCGTGCAGGCGCAGGAGGAGCTTCACGAGCGTCGATTTCCCGGCTCCCGTCGGGCCGACGAGCCCGACCGTCTCGCCGGGCTCCGCGACGAAGTCGACGTCCTCCAAGACCGCTTCGCCGCCCTCCTCGTAGGCGAAACTCACGTCGTCGTACTCGACCTCACCGTCGATGTCCTCCAACTCGACCGCGTCGGGTTTGTCCTTGATTTCGACGGGGATGTTCATCAGACCCAGAATGCGGGTCGTGGAGGCCTTCGCATCCTCGTAGCGGTCGATGACCTCACTCATCTGCGCGAGCGGGGCCGTCAGCCGCTGGGTCAGGAGGAGGAAGGTAGTCAGCTCACCGATTGACAGGGTGCCGGTGAGCGGGCCGGGCGCCGTGCCGGTGATGACCCACAGGCCACCGACGATGAACGTCGCCACGAAGGCGATACCTGTCAGGGCCTGTAGCCCCGGCCGGTAGATGAAGTTCAGCCGGAGGCCCTCCCAGTCGAGACGGAAGTACTTGTAGGACTCCTCGCGGACGCGCTCGTCCTCGTAGTCCTCGGTGGCGTTGGCCTTGATGACCTGGACGCCCGCGAGGTTGTTCTCCAGGCGGGTGTTGAGGTCGCCGACCGACTGGCGCACCTGCTGGTACTTCTCCTCGATGGTCTTCATGAACCAGTAGGTGAAGCCCGCGGCGATGGGCACCACGGCCAGTGTGACCAGCGCGAGCTGGGGATTGATGTAGAAGAGCACGGCCGAAATCCCGACGATGAGGACACCCAACTGGATGGCCGCCGACATCATGTTGTCGAGGAACAGCTCCAAGCGGTTGGTGTCGTTCGAGAGAATAGACATCAACTCCCCCGTCTTCATCTCGTTGAAGAACGTCATGTCCAGGCGCTGCATCTGTTGGTACGTGGCCGTGCGGACCTCGTGTTTTACCCGGTGGCTGAACAGGTTCAGCGAGGACTGGCGCCCGAAATTACAGATGGCGGTCCCGATGAGCGCGACGCCCATCACGGTGACCGCAAACCAGAACTGTCCCGTCTGCGCCGCCGGGAGCCACGACTGTGGCACGTAGGGCAACGAGAGGGGCTGTGGGTTGTCCGCGAAAAAGGAGTCGATCGCGGCCCCCAACACGATCGGGGGAACGAGCGAGAGGAAGCGGGAGGCGGTGCTCGTCAGCACCCCAATAGCGAACCACTTCCGGTTCCCGTGTCCGTACTCCATGAAGAGCTGGAGCAGCGGGTTCTCTACCTGTTCGCGCTGTTCGTCGAGCGTCTCGGAGTGTGGCTCGGATTCAGTGCTCACTGGCTTACGACACCTCCGCGGGCGACCCGCGTTGAACTACCACGGAAAACCACCGACAATAGCAAAACCGTTCCGGTGGGCCCGTGGGGTTGCCGCTTGCCGTCGGAAGGGCTTTTGAATCGTCCGCCCGAGCCACGGGTATGAACCGTCGCGTCGCCGCCACTCTACTCGTCGTCCTCGCAGTTGTCGGGGTGTCGGCGGTTCCGGTGGCGGGGGACGCGGTGACGGGCGTCAATCAGGTTCCCGGGTCGGAGCTCATGGCCGACAGCATCGAGATGCGGGTCGACGTCGGTCCGGACGGGGATGCGAACTGGTCCGTCAGCTACCGGGTTCGACTCGCGACGGAGAACGAGACGGCCGCCTTCGAATCGCTTCAGGAGGATGTCCGTACGAACGCGTCGGCGTACGTTACCCCCTTCGCGACCGGCATCAACGCGACCGTCGCCGCCGCGGAGAACCGAACGAGCCGTTCGATGGCGGCGCGCGACTTCGGGGTGGCGACCGACACGGAGTTCGTTCCGCGCGAGTACGGCGTCGTCACCTACCGGTTTACGTGGACGAACTTCGGCGTCGTCAACGGCGAACGGGTCCGTACGGGCGACGCGCTCGCGGGGCTCTTCCTCGACGAGTCAACCCGACTGACCGTCGCGGGACCGCCGGCCCTCGCCCCGGTCGAAGTCGTCCCCAGAGAGCCCGCCGAGGTCCGCACGGACAGCGTCGTCTGGTCCGGCCCGCTGGACTTCGCGCCGGGCGAACCGGTTCTCGTCTTCGGCCCGCCGGCCGGGACGACGGAGCCCGGAAGCACCACCGACCGAGCGGGGAACGGAGTCCCCTTCGGGGGCGTCGTCGCCGCGGCCCTCATCGCGGCCCTCATAGCCGCTGGGCTCGTCCTCGTCGGCTACCGCCGTCTCGCGGGAGCGTCCGAGCCGGCGGAACCGGCGCCCGCGTCGGGGTCGAGCGCTGCACCCGACGCCGAGACCGCGACACCGGAACCCGATTCCGAACCGGAGCCCGACGACGAGTTGCTGAGCAACGAGGAGCGCGTCGAGCGCCTGCTCGAACGGCGTGGCGGACGGGTCAAGCAACAGGAAATCGTCTCGGAACTCGACTGGACGGAGGCCAAGACCAGTCAAGTGGTGAACGCGATGCAGGAGTCGGGTCGCATCGAGAAGTTCCGCATCGGACGCGAAAACGTCGTCAAACTCCCCGATGAATCCGAGTGAATCCGGGTTGAAGGTCGTGAGGGTATAAACCGATGGCTCCCCAGAGGAGAGCCATGCGCCGGGTCGCACTCCTCGTCGTCGCGCTCGCGTTGCTGAGCCCGCTCTCGGCTGCGGCATTACAGGCGGAACCGGTCGCCCAGACCGGGGGGAACGCGACGGCGAACGGGAGCCCCGACGTGGCGCCGGGCGCCCGCCTCGCGGGCGTCGTCGGGTCACAGGGCGCACGCATCGACGGGGAAGTGGAGCAACGCGCCTTCTCGGTCCGTCTCGAACGGGCGAACTCGACGGACGCCAAGGCCGCGACCGTCGCGGCTATCGTGGGACAGACCAACGCGACGGTCGACGACCTTCAGGCGGGACTCGACGAGTTGCGCGCGGCCCGCGAAGCCGGGAACGTAACCGAGAGCACGTATCGGGCCCGCGTCACCGTCCTCGCACAGCGCATCGCATCGACGCGGGAACTGGCGAACCGCTCCGCCGAGGCGGCCGCCGACATCCCCGTCACCGCGCTCCGGGAGCGGGGCGTCTCGGCCGCCGCGGCGCGGAACCTGAGCCGACGCGCGGCGGAACTCGGCGGACAGGAAGTCGCGGCCATCGCGCGAAACGTTACCGGCCGCACGAACCCTCCGCGGGCGGGCCGGGCCGGGGGAGCCGGACTGCCGGACGCCGGGTCGCCGAACCGGACGGTTCCCGGGGGCCAGAGTGAAACGCTCGGGCAGGGGGCCCCCGGAGCGAACGGCTCGCGTGGCGGTTCGGAAGCCGATAGGTCCACCGGAAACCCACCCAACCGTGAGGCCGGCGGGAACAGGACGGCCGACAACGGAGCCCGGACGACCTCCAACGGAAACCCGTCGACGGGAACCGGCGCCGAAAACGCGTCCGGGGCGGGAGAGGACAGCGATTCGTCCGGCGGAAACGCGACGGACACTCCGCCCGAAGCGGGCGAGAACGCCGAGCGGAACCGCTCCGCGTAGTTATTCGTAGGGCGCGCTGATGCGCTCGAACTGACCGTCGCTCAACTCGACATCGACGGCGCCGAGGTTCTCCTCCAGCTGGTCAACGGTGCGCGCGCCGATGATCGGCACGCAGGTGAAGTCGGGCTGGTCGATGAGCCACCGGAGCGCGACCTGCGCGGGTGTCGCGCTCTCCTCGTCGGCGACGGCCTCGATGGCATCGAGGGTCTCCCACGCCTCGTCCTCGAAGTCCGCGGGGTTGAACCACTCGACGTTCTCGCCGCGGGAGTCCTCGGGGGCCTCCGCATCGCGGCTGTACTTGCCGGTGAGGAAGCCGCCTTCGAGCGGGGAGTAGGGACAGACCGCCAAATCCTGGTCGGCGGCCACGTCCAGATACCCCGAGACCTCCTCGCGGTGGGTCGCGCTGAAGTGGGGCTGAACCACGTCAAAGCGCTCCAAATCCTCGGCGTCGGCCTTCCAAAGGGCCTTGGTGAGCTGCCAGGCGGCCATCGTCGACGCGCCCAAGTAGTGGACCTTCCCCTCGTCCACTAATCGCGTGAGGGTGCGCATGGTCTCTACGATGGGTGTCTCGTCGTCCCAGCGGTGGATGTAGTAGAGGTCGAGGTAGTCCTCGCCCAGGCGGTCGAGCGTGCCTTCGATTTCCGCGCGGATGTTCTTTCGCGAGAGGTTCTCCTGGAAGCGCGAGACCTGCGACCAGTACACCTTGGAGGCGAGCACGTACTCCTCTCTGTCCTTGTCTTCGAGCCACTCGCCGATCCAGCGCTCGGAGTCGCCGCCGCCGTAGCCGTTGGCGGTGTCGATGAAGTTGCCCCCTGCGTCCGCGAACGCGTCGAGCACGTCGTGTGCCGTCTCGCGGTCGGTTTCCAGCCCGTTCTCCGATTCGGCGCCGAAGCGCCACGTTCCCAGACAGATTTCCGAGACCTCCACACCGGTGTTGCCGAGTCGTCGGTACTCCATACGCGTATCCCAGCAGCCCGGTAGTTCGGCCTGTCGGTGTCGGCCGGCGTTGCCGTCGAATCCGAGCGCGGCGGTGGTCGTCCCTCCGGGAGACGGGCCCTTTATTATCCGGTGTGTCCCTGTATCGGGGTATGGAACACGTGGACGTGGCCGTCGTCGGCGGCGGCCCCGGCGGGTCGTCCGCGGCGCGTGCCGCGGCCGAGGCAGGGGCCGACCCCGTAGTGCTGGAGAAAGGGGTCCCCCGCGAGGACCGCAACGAGTTGGGCCCCGACTCGACGGACGCCGCCGGCTTACTGGACTACTGGTTCGACATCATGGACGAGGACCCCGCGGAGTGGGACGACGACGTTATCCTCCGCGACCTGAACGCCGCGACCTTTATCGGGCCGAACGAAACGGTGAAGCTGAAATCGACGGGTATCGACGCTGACTACCCGAGCTTCGGCGCGACGTTCAACCGCGCGCGCTTCGACGACTACCTCCGCGAGGAGGCCGAAAAAGCGGGCGCCGAGTACAGAGTCGGCGTCGGGGTCCGGAAGGTCGAGACGGAGGGCGACGAGCACATCCTCCACATCAATCGGGGCGAGGACCTCACCGCGGACAGACTGATTCTCGCGGACGGCCCCCAGCGACAGGTGACGATGGGTGCACTCGACCAGTTCCTCCCGGGCAACGAGGCCTCCTCCCTGCTGGCGCCCCCGGAGGCGAACCACATCGCCTACCAGGAGTACCGGGAGTTCCCCGAGGAACTGGTGGTCGAGGACGAAATCAAGTTCTGGTGGGGCTGGATGCCCGGGGAGACGGCCTACCCGTGGGTGTTCCCCAACGACGGTAACGTCGCCAGAGTTGGCCTGACGATGCCCATCGGGATGGATATCGACGACTTCGAGAAAGAAGAGTGGCGCCTCCTCCGGGAGGACGATGAGCGCATCCCATCGGGGAAGGCGTACATCGAGCGCCTCCTCGAGGAACTCTACCCCGAGTACAGTTTGGAGGACTTCCCGCTGGTGGAGGACCGCGGGAAGACCGGCGGCACCGAAACCTACGCGATTTCCTCCACCCGCCCTGTCGAATCGCCCGTCCGGGCCGATATCGCCGTCGTCGGCGGCGCGATGGGAACGACCTCGGCGTTTCACGAGGGGGGGGACCATGTCGCCGTCAGGACGGGAAAAATCGCCGGCCGGCTCGCCGCCGAGGACGCCATGGAGGCGTACAACGACGCGTGGAAGGACGCCATCGGCGACGAACTCCTGCGAAACGTTGCGATGGCTGACGTGGTCGAGGAGTACGGCCCCGACGAGTGGGACAACACGTTCCGCATCGCCCGCGCCCTCCAGGAGGGCAGCGACGACGGCTGGGAACTCAATCGTCGGAACGCGATGTCCGTCGGCGGCGGGCTCAAACTCTACACTGCCTACCGGCGCGCGAAGTTCCGCTACCGGAAAGGGAAGTACGTCCAACTGGAGGAGTCGGAGTACGAGTACTAGCCCAAGCGTCGGTTCGAGCGCTCGAAGCCCGAGACCAGGGATTTCTCCGCGATGGAGAGGACGGTGGGGCGCCCGTGCGGACAGGCGTAGGGTTGTTCGCAGGCGCCCAACTCGGAGAGGAGGCTCTCGGACTCTTCTACACTCAGTTCGTCGCCGGCCTTCAGCGATGGGTGACACGCCAGCTCCGCGAGCGCCGCGTCCCGCGGGTCCTCGGCGTCGCCGTCCGCGAGTTCGTCCAGCACGTCGCGCAGGGATTCCGGGGCGGCGGTTCGACCGAGCGGCGCGGGCACCGCCGACACCCGATAGGCGTCGCCGCCGAAAGGGGAGACCCGATACCCGAGCTCCCGAATCCGCTCGCGCTCGGCGTCCAGCGTCGCGGCCGCGCCGGGCGACAAGGAAAGCGTCGCGGGCGGGTCGAGTTCGGCGCTCGACATCTCTCCGATGGCCGTCCGCAGGCGCTCGTAGTTCACCCGCTCGTGGGCGGCGTGCTGGTCGAGCACGAGGAGTTCCTCGCCGCGCTCACAGAGGACGTACGCGTCGCGGAACTGGCCGATAACGGAGACTCCTTCGAAGGTGTCTCCCTCCGAGACGGGGTCGAGCGAGTCGTCCAGGTCGAGAGCCGTCTCCGCCGCGCGGGTCAAGTCCGCCGTCGCGAGCGCCTCGCCGACCGCCGCTTCGACGGCGTCGGCGGCGTCGGCGTTTCGGAACGCGACCTCCTCCTTGCGGGGGTGGACGTTCGCGTCCACCCGCTCAGCCGGGAGCTCCACGTCGACGGCGCCCACCGGGTAGCGCCCGCTCGGCAGGAGGTTGCCGTACCCCGAAACGGCGGCGTCCCGAAGCGCCGAACTCGCCAGCGCCCGACCGTTGACTGCGACCCGGAAATGGTCGGGCTTCGAGCGCGTCACCGCCGGCGTCGTCACGCGGCCCCGAACGGCTATCGAGCCCTCACCCCCTTCGACGGCCACCGATTGTCCCGCGACTTCGCGGTCGTACACGCCCAAGAGCGCGTCCGCGAAGTCGCCGCTTCCGGGCGTCGTCAACACGGTTCGGTCGCCGTGTTCCAGCCGGAAGGAAACGTCCGGGCGGACCAGCGCGTACCGGGAAACCGTCTCGCTCACCCGCCGGAACTCGGCTTTCGGCTCGCCGAGCGCCTTTCGCCGCGCGGGCACCTTCGAGAACAGCTCGTCCACCGTGACGGTCGTGCCGACACGGTGGCCTGCCGGGCCCGTTTCGCGCTCCTCTCCCTCGACGCGGACCTCGACGGCGTCCCCACCCTCGGCCTTCGTCGTGAGCGTCACGTCCGCGACGGCGGCAATAGAGGGGAGCGCCTCGCCGCGGAAGCCCAGCGTGTCGACCGCCTTCACGTCCCCGACCCCCGCGAGCTTCGAGGTCGTGTGCCGGTCGAACGCCCGGACGGCGTCCGCCTCCACCATCCCGTGTCCGTCGTCGGCGACGCGGACCGAGTCGATGCCGCCGCCCTCGACCGCGACAGTGATTCGAGTGGCCCCGGCGTCGAGGCTGTTCTCCACGAGCTCCTTGACGACGCTCGCCGGCCGGGCGATGACCTCGCCCGCGGCGATGCGCGAGACCGTCTCCTCGTCGAGTGCGCGGACCTCAGGCGTCGACATCGTTCTGGAGTTCGTTCAGCAGTTCGAGCGCCTCGAAGGGCGTCGTGTGCGCGAGGTCGAGGGCGGCGATTCGCCTGGCGAGTTCGCCGTCGGGGTCCGCCCGCCGGTCGGTCGTCCCATCGGACTGTTCTCTCGCCGCGCTTCGGGTGTCGGATTCGATGAGCTCGCCCGCCCGCGCCACGACGGGCTCGGGGACGCCGGCCATCCGGGCGACCTCGACACCGTAGGACGAGGAGGAGGGCCCGGCTTCGAGTTCGTGGCGGAAGGTGACCCCCTCGCCGCGGCGCTCGGCGTCGAAATGGCGGTTGCGCACGGCCCCGAACTCGTCGGCGAGCTCGGTGAGCCGGTGGTAGTGGGTCGCGAACAGTGCGCTCGCGCCGACCTCGTCGTGGAGGAACTCCGTGACGGCCCGCGCGATGGCGAGCCCGTCGGCGGTGGAGGTTCCCCGCCCGACCTCGTCGAGCAAGACGAGGGAGTCCTCCGTCGCCGCGTGGAGGATGGTCGTGAGCTCGCTCATCTCCCGCATGAACGTGGACTGACCGCCCGCGATGTCGTCGCTCGCACCGACGCGGGTGAATATCCGGTCGAGAACCGGAACGTCGGCCGCGTCGGCGGGGACGAAGCTCCCGACGTGCGCGAGCAGGCATATCTGGGCCACCTGGCGCATGTACGTCGACTTCCCGCTCATGTTCGGCCCCGTGATGACCGTCACCGCCGCGTCGGTCAGGTCCGTGTCGTTGGGAACGAACTCGGACTGGACCCGCTCGACGACGGGGTGGCGGCCGTTCTCGATTCCGATGCTCCCGGCGCCGATTTCGGGTCGGGTGTAGTTCTCCGCGACCGCGACGGCCGCGAGGGAAGCCAGCGCGTCGAGTTCGGCGAGGGCGTCCGCGACGCTCGCCATCCGCCCGGCCTCTTCGCCGACCTCCTCCCTGACCGCCGTGAACAGCTGGTACTCCAGGCTGTCCGCGCGCTCGGCGGCGCCCAGTATCTCGTCCTCCCGCTCCTTCAACTCGGGCGTGTAGAAGCGCTCCGAGTTCTTCAGAGTCTGTCGGCGGGTGTACTCCTCGGGGACTGCATCGAGGTTCGGGTTCGTCACCTCGATGTAGTAGCCATGCACCTCGTTGTGCCCCACCGAGAGGGAGTCGATGCCGGTCCGTTCGCGCTCCTGTTGTTCCAACTCGGCGACCCACGCGCGGCCCTCCCGCTCGGTCGTCCGAAGCTCGTCGAGTTCCTCGTCGAACCCCTCGGCGATGACGCCACCCTCGGTGATTTCCTGGGGCGGGTGTTCCTGTATCGCCCGGGCGACGAGCCCCCGAACATCTTCGAGTTCGTCCAAGTCACCCCGCAGGTTCCCGAGGAGGTCGCTCTCCGCGCCGGCGAGTGCGGCCCGGACCTCGGGGACCGCGTCGAGGGTATCCTTCAACGAGCGCAGGTCACGGGCGTCGGCCCGCTCCCGCGACACTCTCGTCACGAGGCGTTCGAGGTCGTACACCGTCGAGAGCGCCGCGCGGACCTCCTCGCGGGCGAGGGACTTCTCGGTCAGCTCGCCGACGGCGTCGAGTCTAGCCTCAATATCGGCTTCGTCGACGAGCGGGTGGCGGAGCCACTCGTCGAGCTTCCGCCGGCCGAGCGCGGAGGCCGTCTCGTCCATCGCGTCGAACAGCGTGTGGTCGTCGGCACCCTCCCGGTTCTCGAAGACCTCCAGCGAGCGGAGGGCCGCAGCGTCAAGCCCCAGATACTCCCGCGGGTCGTACCGTCTGACCCGGTTTACGTGCCCGAGTTCGCCGTCGCTTCCCCCTTGGGTGTGTTCGGCGTAGGCGAGGACGGCGCCGCAAGCCCGGATTTCGGCCTCGCTTTCGAGCATCGACGCGCCGCCGACGTGCTCCTCGAGCGTGGCCCGGGCCTCGTCAGCTCCGAAGGCGTCGAACTCGGTGACCATCCCCACAAATCTCTCCGGCGGCTCCTCCCCGGGCGGGAGGACGAGCTCGGCGGGGTCGTATCGGTCCAGCTCCTCCGCGAGCGCCGCCGCACCGTCGAGGCCGGTCGCGAGGAACTCCCCCGTGGACACGTCCACGAGCGCGAGCCCGTACCTGCCGTCCGATTCCGCGACGGACGCGACGTAGTTCGCGCTCGGCGCCAGCAGCTCGTCGTCCGTGACGGTGCCCGGCGTGACGACTCTGGTGACGGCGCGGTCGACGACACCGCTCGCGTCCTCCGGTTTCTGCACCTGGTCGGCGACGGCGACCCGGTAGCCGTGGTCGAGCAACGTGTCGATGTAGCCCGCGGCGTTGTCGATGGGGATGCCGCTCATCGCGTACTCCCCCGAAGAATCCTCGCGGGAAGTGAGCGTGATCTCCAACACCCGCGCCGTCTCCTCGGCCGCCTCGCAGAACGCCTCGTAGAAGTCCCCGACCTGAAAGAGAACCAACGAATCGGGATAGGCCTCGCAGAGTTCGAGGTACTGGGTCATCATCGGCGTCAACTCCTCGCGGTTCGCCGCCATCTTCGACGGCGCCCCGGTGACCGCACCCTCTGGCATACAACGGGGGTGGGTGTCGGGGAGTAAAACCCCCGCGGTCAGCCCCGACCGACGAGCAGGGCGCCGACGGCGACCAACCCACCGGCGACGCCGAACGCGAGCAGATAGCTCTGCGCACCGAGCCACCCGCCGAGCACGCTCCCGACGCTCCCCGCGACCGAAGCGAGTGCGGTGTACACTCCCAAGGCCTCGCCCCGGAGTTCTCGGGGCGCCAGCGCGGTCACGACGGCGCTCGCGGTGACGGCGATAACGGCCCACGTCACGCCGATGACGCCCAGAAGAACCGCGAGCACGCCGAACCCGGCGGCCGCGACGACGACGCCGGTAACGAGCGCGACTCCGGGAAAAGCCAGCGCCCGGACCCCGAGTGCACCGGCCTGCAGCAGACGGGGGTCCCGCCGGGAGCTCGCCTCCCCCACACGGGCGTAAAGCGCCGCCGAGGCGAGGCTGCTCACCAGATACAGCGCGAACACCGCGTCGGAGCCGAACCCCGCGTCGGTGAGGAACGCCGGCAGCGGCGCCCAGAACACCTGAAAGCCCGCGAGGAACAGCGCCGCCGCACCGTAATAGCCCGCCAGTGAAGAGGTGAAGCGTCCCGCGAACTCCCGTGGTGAAAGCGAGCGCGTCGCCCAGTAGAGCCGGGTCGGCGCGAGCGAGAGGTAACCTGTCCGGAAGCCGTGGTTCCCGGCGAACACCGAGCGGGTCACCCGCCGTGCACCGACCGGCGTCAAGTCGGTCGGCTCGTCCGGTGGGAGCCAGAGCGCACAGAACGCGGCCGCCGCGAGGGTGACGAACGCTGACGCACCGAACAGCGTCTCCTGTGCGAAGCGCACGCCGTTGACGGCGAGCCCGAACTGCGAGGCGAGCCGGACCCCCACGGTCGCCCC
>JBEQBK010000005.1:0-27868 GCA_041639855.1 Halobacteriaceae archaeon
AGAGCTACGGCGCCGACGTGGTCCTCCACGGGGTCGACTACGCCGAGGCCCAGACGAAGGCCCACGAGCTCGCCGAGGCGGAGGGGTACACCTACCTCCACGCCTTCGACGACGAGGCCGTGATGGCCGGGCAGGGAACCATCGGACTGGAACTCGTCGAGGACTGCCCGGAACTCGACACCGTGGTAGTGCCCATCGGCGGGGGCGGGCTCATCGCCGGCATCGCCACCGCCATCAAAGCCGACCTCCCGGACGCGCGGGTCGTCGGTGTGCAGGCCGAGGGCGCCTCCTCCGTCGCCGAATCCCTCGACAAGGGCGAAATCGTCGAGCGCAACAGCGTCGACACCATCGCCGACGGCATCGCCACCCGCCGGGTCGGAGAGAAGCCATTCGAGGTCATCCGGGCGAAGGTCGACGAGGTCGTCACCGTCGACGACGCCGAAATCGCGACCGCGATGGTCGATTTGCTGGAGCGAAGCAAGGCGCTCGTGGAGGGGGCGGGTGCCGTCCCGATGGCCGCGCTGCTGGGGGGGAAGTTCGACTACGAGGAAGACGAGACCGTCGTCCCCGCGCTCTGTGGCGGGAACATCGACTTGAACCTCCTGACGACGGTCGTCATGCGGGGTCTCGTCGAGCGCGGGCGCTACATCCGGATTCGTACGGTGCTCAAGGACCGCCCCGGCGCGCTGGACGACCTGCTCGACGTGATTTCGGGCGCCCGGGCCAACATCTACGCTATCGAGCACGAGCGCACCTCCAGACAGCTGTCGATGAACGCCGCGGAGATCGAGTTGGACCTCGAAACGCGGGGGCCCGACCACGCCGATGCCCTGTTGGAGGCGCTGCGGAAGCGCGGCTACGACGTGGACGTGCTCGCCTGAGTGATGGCGTACTCGACGGTGAGGAACTTCCGGCCGAGGAACCACATCTCGTGGGAAGCCAGTAGGTATGGGCCGTCCGACGGCGTTCCCTCCGCTTCGTTCTCCTCGCCGTCCGCCCATTCGAAATCCGGTGCTCCCGGCGCGTCGGCCGGCCACACCCGGAAGCGTTGGCTCATCGGCAGGGCGAAGGCGAGCGGCGGCACGGCCAGGTAGAGCCCCCCTTCCTCCCCGGCCGTGGTGAGTTCGAGGCCTGCGCCGTCGGGGTGGCCGCAGTCGAGTTCCTCGGGTCGAAGCACCGTGCTTAGGTTGCTCCCTGGAAGCGGGACGGCGATGTTCACGAGCTTTCCCCTGTTCCCTTCGTGGCTGGCGTACGCCGCGACGAACACCCCTTCGCCCGACGCCGGGTCGGTCCGGACCCACATCCGGGCACCGTCGCGCGGGTCGGATTCGGGGTCGATTCCGGCGAACCGGCTGTCCAAATCCCGCGGCTCGCCGCCCGGCCCCGGTAGATTCAGCTGTTCGAGCCGGGCCGTGAGGCGACTCGCCAGCGTCGCACCGAACCGGAAGCCGCGGTGCCAGCGCGCCCGGTAACGCATCCGGTACTCGCTGGTGTGCTCGTAGAAGCGCCTGACCTCCGGGTGGAGCACGTCGGGGTCGAACCCCTCGCGGGCGTAGGCGGCCATGTCGTCCATCTCCCCGGTCGGAACTGTCCCATCCGTGATTCCCTCCCGTTCGGGGTAGTCCGGACCGACGCGCCGGCCGCCGGTCAGCGGGCTCAACGGAACGTTTCGCGCGCGACGGAGGGAGCGCGCGAGCCCCAACAGCCCGACGGCCGCCAGCACCCGCACGAAGAGGCGACGGAGTCGCATACCACGGCTTGGGACGCCGCCGGCAAGAACGGTCCGTTCCTCGCGAGCCCCGCCCGGATTTAAGGCCCGCGCCCCCGCAGGGAAGGCTATGAAACGTATCGTCGAAACCCCGGACGCCCCCGAGGCGGTGGGCGCGTACAGTCAGGCCACGACGAACGGCTCGCTCCTCTTCACCGCGGGCCAGATACCGTTCACGCCCGAGGGCGAGTCCCTCGCCGACGAACCGGTAGACGTCCAAACCCGGCAGTGTCTGGAGAACGTCACGGCCATCTTAGAGGAGGAGGGACTCACCGCGGAGGACGTGCTCAAAACGACGGTGTACCTCGCCGACATCGAGACCTTCGACGCGATGAACGACGCCTACCGGGAGTACTTCCTCGACAACCCGCCCGCCCGCTCGGCCGTGGAGGCCGGCGCGCTCCCGAAGGGCGTTGCCGTCGAGATCGAGGCGGTGGCCGACGCGGAGTGAGCGCGCGCCGCCGGTCGGCCGTGCTGTGGGGTGCGGTCGGCGTGCTGGTCGTCGCGACGCTCGGACTGGCGCTCCCCGTACTGGGCGTCGAGCGTCCTTCCTTCGCGCTCATCGCGGTCGCCGCGCTCGGTGCGGGCGTCGGCGCGGGCGTCGTGAGCTACGTCTTCGAGCACCGGCTGGCGGCTCGCGGGCGCTAAACGTCCTCGTTCAGGCGGATCTCCTGGTCGGTGACAGTCACCACTACCTCGCCCTCAACGGTGCAATCCTGCACGTCTGCTTCGGCCCAGCCGAAAGTGGCCAGCGCCGCCTCGCCGAGTCCGGGGTCGGGGTCGACGTACGCCGTCCCCGCATCGACTTCGGTCACGATGCCCAGCTCTTCGCCCTCCGCGTCGACCAGAATCTTCCCCTCGTCTTCCTCGGTGAGCGTTGCCATACCGGAGCGTCTCCCGCCGCACGGAAACCGCTACCGGCCGGTCGGTCGGACGCCTCCCGCACGGACGCGAACGGAAGGGTTTAAAACCGAAACGGCGATAGAGTGGGTGCGGGCCGGGATGGCCGAATGGTAAAGCGCATGCCTGGAAAGCATGTCCCCGTTAGGGGTTCTGGGTTCAAATCCCAGTCCCGGCGTCTTCTCCGCTTTTCGGCGCACCGATAGCTGTATCCGAGTCGCTCGCCCGGGGTCGAATCCAACAGCGCCTCAATCTTTATCTTCTACCCGGGTCGAACACCGCCCATGAGCACTGGTAGCGCCGCCCTCGTTGCCGCGGCGGGCGTCCTGCTGGCGGTCCTCGGGGTTCTCATCCGATTCTACGGTGCGTCCCACCTCATCGCGGGCTACGACCCCGACGCCGTCGAGAACGAGGAGGGACTCACAAACTTCGTCGGGACGAACGCCCTCTACGCCGCGGCGCTGGCATTCGCCGTCGCCGTCGCGGAGTACGCCGCGCCCGCGGACTGGTACTGGGTTGTCTTCGCGGGCGGCATCGTCGCGCTCTGCCTGCGGATGGTGAGCGGCGCGCGGCGGTACGAGTCGGACGCCTGACGAAGCGCCTATGGCGTTCCGGGCGCCACGGGCGAACGATGATTCGAGGTCTCGGCCGCGGTGTGTCGGGTGGGCTCCTCCTCGCGGCCATCGGAGCGGCCGTCGCCGTGCTCGGGTTCACGATGGCCTCCGTACTCCTGATCGTGGTCGGCGGTGTCTGTCTGTTCCTCGGCGTGAACGTCGCCGCTCGGGCGTTGGAAGGCGGCGGGTAGTCGGCCGTTCAGAGCCAGTCGAAGCCGAAGCCGTTCCCGCCGAGCCGATAGCCCTCGACGCCGCCGTTCGGGCGGACGCGATACACCACCGCGGGGCGGTGCCCCACGGAGGGTCGTTCCGCGATGACCGACGCCCACGCGTCGTCCGGGAAGCCCGAACAGTCGACGAAGAGCGTCGCGCCGCCGGCGTGTTCGCTGAGTTGCCCGGCGGTTTTGGTGTCGGCGGTGTCCCGGACGGCCTGGACAGGCGTGCCGGCCCGCCGCTCGCTGGGGGGCGATGGCCGGGTGACCTCTACCAGCCTGTTGTCGTCGCTCTTCTCGACGCGGTAATCGAGAGAGTGGCCCGTGCTCACCTCGATTTCGGGGGTGAGCTCCCAGCCCGCCGCGTCGAGCAGGCCGGCGGCGGTGAACTCCGCGACCGCGGCCGCCATCCGCGTCTCGTCGAGGTACTCCGAGGTCCCGAGCTTGCCGGCCATCACATGCCGGTAGTCGTCCAGGCAGCCCGTCCGGAGGATGCTCTCCATATGTGCGAGCGCGTCTTCCGGGGAGGCGTCGGGGAACCCCGCGGCGTGCTCGCTGAAGAACTCCCTCGTCGTTCGGCGGCCGTCTTTCGAGAGGAACACCGGAAGGAAGAACCAGGAGACGTGGGGGTACTCCGCCAGCCACGGCGACTCTTCATGGAGCTGGGCGAGGAGTTCGCGCTGAGCCCACCGCGCTACCGGGTACGGGACCTCTCGGAACCCTTCTTTTTCCGTGCGCCAGAGCGCCTCGGGGGTTTCGGTGTTGCCGAGCCAATACCCCCGAGTGTCGTTCCACGCGAACAGGGCCGTATCGCCGTTCTCCATCTCGAAGCGCCGCGCGTCGTAGCCGCTGGGGGGTCGGAACCAGGGCGCGACCGAGCGCGCGCCGAGGTTCGAATCGAGGGGGTTGTAGAGAGCCGCGTTCACCCGGCCGTCGGACCAGCCGGACTCGGAGACGCGGAAACGCAGGGGTTTCGCCACTGCCGGACCGTAGCTCGTCCTGCCGTTTAAACTCGCCGCCATCGCGGATCGCTTCGAAGGTCTTATGGACGCGC
Source organism: Halobacteriaceae archaeon (assembly GCA_041639855.1). Lineage (GTDB taxonomy): Archaea > Halobacteriota > Halobacteria > Halobacteriales > Halobacteriaceae > JBEQBK01. Next base: position 4,549 of record JBEQBK010000005.1, read on the forward strand.
TAATCCTCAGCGACACGTAGTAACTATGCCGGACAAGCCCGCCTCGATGTACCGAACCATCGACAAGCCGTCGTACACCCGCCGCGAGTACATCACCGGTATCCCCGGCTCACAGATCGCCCAGCACTCCATGGGTGACCTGCAGGCCGACGCGGACGACTACCCGGTTCAGATTTCGCTCGTCCCCGAGGAGGAGTGTCAGCTCCGCCACACGGCGCTCGAAGCCGCGCGCCTCTCGGCGAACCGTCACCTCATCTCGGAGTTCGGCGAGGGCAACTACAAGATGCTCCTCCGGAAGTTCCCCCACCAGATTCTCCGGGAGAACAAGCAGGCGACCGGCGCGGGCGCGGACCGCGTTTCCGACGGGATGCGCCAGGCGTTCGGCGTTCCCGTCGGGACCGCCGCCCGCATCCAGCCCGGCGAACAGCTGTTCACCGCGTGGTGTGAGGTCGAGCAGGCCGTCGAGGTCAAGGAGGCCTTCCGTCGCGCCTACAACAAGATTTCCCCGCCCTGCAAGATCAACGTCGAGCGCGGGCAGGACCTGCTGAACAGCTAGGCTTTCCCCGGCATCCTCCCCACTATGCTGACGCTCGCCGTCGCAAGTCGGGAGGAAACGTTCGAACGCCTCCGCGAGCCCCTGCGCTCGCGGGGCATCGAGGTCTCTCACCTTCGGTATTCGGAGCGCGCCTTCGACCTGCAGGACCCCCCTTATACCCCCGAGGAGTTCGACGCGGGCTACGTCTTTCCGGGCCGCGCGATGGAAGGGGCCACGGTTGACGCCTTTCTGGATATCCCGTGGCTGAACGGCCGCGACGCCGTCCTCACGTCCCGAAACAAGGCCGATGTCGTCGCGACGCTCTCGCGGGCCGGCGTCCCCACGCCGCGCACGGTGATGGTTTCGGACCCCGCGGACGAGTCCGAGCTGGTGCGCGCCTTCGAGACGGTCGGTTCGCCGGCGGTCGTCAAGCCAAACTCCACAACCAGAGGCATCGGCGTCGCGCTCGCGAACGACGTGGACTCGTTTCTGGGCGTCGCGGACTACCTCGATTTGGTCCACGACTACCGTGCGACGGGCGACCGCTCCTTTCTCGTTCAGGAGTACCTCCCCGACGCGCGCGATTACCGGGTGATGGTTCTCGACGGGGAGTACGTCGGCGCCGTCGAGCGGCGTTTGCCCGAGTCGGCGCTCGAAGCGGGCCGCTGGAAACACAACGTCCATCGGGGTGCAACGGCGGCCGCGGTCGAGTTGCCAGAGGAACTCAGGGCACTCGCGGAAGAAGTCGCCGACGCGCTGGGAATCCGGTTTCTGGGCGTCGATTTGCTGGTCACCGACGACCGGGCCGTCGTGAACGAGACGAACGCCCGTCCGACGGTCGACGACGAGTCGAAGTACGTCGATGGGTTCTACGACCGACTCGCCGACGCGATTCGTTCGCTTTAGTCGAGGTCGATACTCGTCGACCCCTCGGCCTTCTGGAATCGGACCTCCAGGACGCCGTTGTTGAACGACGCCTCCGCCGAGCGCTCGTCCACGGCACTCGGGAGCTCGATTCGCTCGTCGAACTCGCGGGCGCTGGTGTTCGCGGAGATGGTGAAGGTCTCGCCGTCACACTTGAGCGTGAGGTCGTCCTCCTCGACCCCAGGTAGGTCCGCGAGGACGCGTATCTCGCCGTCCGTGTTCTGGATGTCGAGATGGGTGTCGCTCCCGAAGCCGCTCGGGTTCCCGTCGGCTCCCATCATGTCGTTCATCATCCGCTCTATCTCGCGGAAGAAGTCGTCGAACGGGTCGTCCCTGTCGTCCCGCATCGCCCGTCGGTAAGCGAGGGGTGGGGAAAAGCCTTCGGGGGCGCCCGACGTGCGGGGCGTATGGACCTGCGTTCGCCCGCCGAAACCGCCGTCCGGGAGTGTCTCGCTCTCGACGCCGACGAATCCTGTCTGATAGTTACCGACGACGAACGGCTCGCCATCGGGGAGGCTCTCTACGAGGTTGCAAGGGAGGAAACGGACGAGGCGACCCTGATGCGCTACCCGCCCGGACCGCAACACGGCGCCGAACCGCCCGAAACGGTCGCGGCGGCGATGCGTTCCTGTGACGCCTTTCTCGCGCCGACGACCAAGAGCATCAGCCACACCCGCGCCCGCTCCGACGCCTGTGAGGCCGGTGCCCGCGGTGCGACGCTCCCCGGCATCACCGAGGAGGTGTTCACGACCGGCCTGAACGCCGACTACGAGGAGATCGCGGCGGCCTGCGAGTCGATGCTCGACGCGGTCGCGGGCGCCGAGGAAATCAGGGTCACCAGCCCACAGGGGACCGATATCACCTTCGAGCCCGGGGCCAGAGACTGGCGCGACGACACGGGTTTGGTCCACGACGCGGGGGAGTTCTCGAATCTGCCCGCCGGCGAGGTGTTCGTCAGCCCCGAGACCGCGAACGGTACCTACGTCGTGGACGGGACCATGATGCCCTACGGCGCTCTCGAGGGAAGAGAACTGGAGTTCGAGGTCGAGGACGGCTACGTCACCCGGATTTCCGACGACGGCGTGCGCGAGGAGGTCGAGGCCGCCGCGGTGGAGGCCGAAACGGACGCGTCCGGCCGGAACCCGGCGTACAACCTCGCGGAGCTGGGTATCGGCACGAACGTCGCCGTCACGGAGCTCGTGGGGAGCGTCCTGCTCGACGAGAAGGCGGCCGGAACGGTTCACATCGCTATCGGCGACGACGCGGGTATCGGCGGTGAGACGGACGCGCCCCTCCACTTGGACGGGATTCTGACGGAGCCGACCGTGTACGTGGATGGCGAGGAAGCGGCGCTTCCTCGATGAGCGAGCGGGGAGGACCGACCCGCGAGAAGGGCGTGGAAGTGAAACTCCCTCGATAAGCGAGCGATGAGTCCCACTCAGCCGGCGAACTCCTGTTCGTACCAGGTCGGGGCCTCGAACTCGCCCAGCCCGAGCTGCCGGTAGCGCCACGTAACCCGAACGTCGCTTCCGTCCGGTCGGTCGTAGGTGGCGGTCATCCGTCGGATGAGGCCGTTCCGGTCGAACAGCGCCTCCACGGAGTAGTTCGTCGCGTTCAGCTGGCCGGGGCTTCCCTCGCCGACGACCAGTACGGTTCTGACGCCGTTGACGGACACCTGTCCCCGGACTTTGATCGGTTCCTCGGTCGCGAGGTAGGAGCTGACGTGCTGGACCGACTCGTTTCGCGGGTCGGGCAGTTCCTCGGCGACCCGCCGGTAGACGCGGGAGTCGTTTTCGAACGTCGCGACGAAGGTCGCCGTGCCGTTGTCGTACAGCTCGCGGTTCTCGATGCCGTCCCCGCGCTCCTCGAGGGTGTATCGCTCCCCGACTTGCGCGACCGTCCGGGTCCGGATGCGGGTTTCCCCGTCGGGGACCGTGACGGTTTGTGTCATCCCCATCTCGTAGGGAAGCCTGTACAGCGTCGCGCGGTGAGCGGACACGACGCTGGCGGCGGTGATGGCGCTCTCGTTCAGTCCCGGGAGGTCGATCTCCGTTCGCGGCACCGTCGTCGCGGGCTCCGCGTTCGACGAGACGACGGATGCGGGCGCCGCGGCGTTGCCGGTGTCGTTCGAGTCCGCGGGCGCGGTGCCGGCGGCGAGGAGACTGTTGAGCGGGAGGGTCAGCGCCAGCGTCGCCGCGACGGCGAGGAGGGCGACTGACACGCCCAGCCGCCGGAGCGGGAGGGTCCCGAGCGCCCGTCGCCCGCGCACGGCAGCCGGGAGGTCGAGGTCAGCGACCGGCGCGCCCAGATGCTCGGTCGCCAGCCGCTCGGTTGCCTCCGGCGGGACGCCGTAGCGGAGCATCTCGACGAGCCTCTCGGCATCGACGATTCGCGTCCCGGACTCCCCGACCGTGCCCGGGTCGGGCGTCACCGTTGTGTCGGCCGCTTCGGGTACGGAACGGGCTCCGAGCCGTGTGGCGGGTATCGGCGCGAGAGCCCGCTCCTCGTCGCCGTTGCGGACCCGGATGACGTCGCCGTCGCGCTCGACGTCCCACCCGCGGGCGGCCCAGAGGTCCGCGACGAACGCGCTCAGCTCCTCCCGGTCCAGCCCCCGAAGCGCCGCCGCAACGGCCTCCTCCTCCTCGCTCATGGTGTGTGGAAAACCCGCATGATTGTTCGCAATCGTTAGGGCGCGCGGCTAATCAATTCCGTGGTGGAACGCGCCCGGAACTCCCGCTCGTACCAGCCCGGCGGCGTCACCGTTTCGGGGCTCCGGAACGTCCAGGTGACACTCGCCGTCCCGCCCGTCGGGCGGGTGTACTCGGCGGTGACGCGATGGAGGAACCCCTCGGTGTCGAGGTACGCCTCGACGCTGTAGTCCGTGGCGTTCGACCATGGCGGGGCGCCGCGGCCGACGACGAGCGTCCGGCGCTCCCCGTCGCGGGCGACGATGCCCCGGGCGCCGAGCGTGTCCGTCGAGAGGTGGCGTTCGAGCGTGGCGAACGACGCCGCGAGGGGGTCCGTCGGGGCGTCGAGGGGCCGGTAGTGGAACGACTGGTTCCGGTACGTCGCCTCGAAGGCGGTCGACCCCTCGATGTACACTTCGCGGCCGGAGACCGTGCCCGGGAGGCCGACCCCGCCTTCGTTCACCCGTACCCGCCCCCCGTCGACGCCGACACTTCTGGTTCTGATGCGCGCTTCATCCGGTCCGGGGTCGGAACGGATGCGGGTTACGGTGAACCCGTACCCCGACCCGTTCAGGGTCTCGCGGTGCGCGGCGACGAGCCCGGCGGCGGTGTACGACCTGTTGCTGTCCGAGAGCGCCGTCGCGTTCGCCGTCGGCGTCTCACCCGTTCTCCCTCCGGATTCGGCCGGCGTCCCGCCGGGGGCGAGCACGTCATCCAGCGGGAGGGTGAGTGCGAACGCGCCGAGGGCGACGAGAAGGGCGAGCGCGACGGTCATCCGTCGGAGCGGGAGGCGACGGGCGGCGCGGCGCGCCCGGAGTCGAGCGGGGAGTTCGAGGTCGTCCATCGAAGCGCCGAAGTGCGCGCGACAGAGCCGGTCGGCCGCGTCCGCGGGGAGGCCGTAGCGGAGCATCGAAACGAGCCTGTCGGGGCCGACGACCCGCACCCCGGCTCCGCCGAACGTGTCCGGGTCGGGCGTCACGACGGTGTCCGCGGCTTCGGGGACTGCGGACGTTCGGGAGAGCGGGGCGGCCCGCATCGGCGCGAGGGTGTGTTCCTCGTCGCCGTCGCGGACCCACAGCAGGCCGTTCCGGCGTTCGACCGCCCAGCCACGCGCCCCCCAGAGGTCAGCGACGAACGCCGTCAGCGCGTCCCGGTCCAGTTCTCGGAGCGCTGCCGCGACGGCGTCCCCTTCCATACTGTTTCTGGGGCTCCCGTGGGAATGAATCCCGCGGTGGAACCCGCGAACGCCGGGTCCGCGGGCTTTTAGGGCTGGATAGGGTAGAAGGGGGTATGAGCCAGACTACGCCGGGCGAGCGCGTCGCCCTTCCCTGCCCGTCCTGTTCGCCCTCGCTGGAGACGGTCCACGAGGTGCTCTCGACGGGCGGCGGGAACGCCACCGTGCGTTGCACACAGTGCGAACACGTCCACAAGGAGCGCCTGCCGAACGAGCACACGGTCGAGCGGAAGGTCGTCGTCTCACAGGACGGCGAGTCGTTCACCGCGAGCGTCGACGTGCCCGCCGAGGAGACCCTCTCGAAGGGTGAGGAGTTCGTTCTCGAAACGGAGGAGGCCATCATGGAGGTCCGTATCACGGACCTGCAGGTCGGCAACGAGAAGCGCTCCCCGCGCGCCGAGGCAGAGGACGTCAAGACCATCTGGGCCCGCGCGGTCGACAACGTCTCCGTCGACGTGACGGTGAACCCGGAGAACGGCCGGCACGACGAGACCGAGGGCCACACCCTCTATCTCCCGGGGGACTACGAGTTCACGGTGGGACAAATCGAGCGATTTGGCGATACGGAGTTCACCGTAAAGTCGATTCTCATCCGCGAGGACGCCTACCGGCACGGCTACGAACACGAGAAGCTCGAACAGGACGGCGACATAGCCCTCGCGAAGGACATCCAGCGCGTGTACGGCGACGACGAGACGGACACGGCCTGGTCGGCGTGGTGACGCCGGCGGTCCCGCGATAGCTCTATGGATTTCGCCACCGAGCGTGACGAACTCGCCGACGCGCTCCGCTCCCACAGAGACATCTCGGAGCCGGTCGTCGAGGCCGTCCGGAGCGTGCCGCGCCACGAGTTTGTTCCCGAGGACCAGCGGAAGAGTGCCTATCTCGACCGGCCGCTGCCCATCGCCGACGGCCAAACCGTGAGCGCCCCACACATGGTCGCGGTCATGTGCGACGAGTTGACCCTCGACGCGGGCATGTCGGTGCTCGAAATCGGAACCGGCTGTGGCTACCACGCCGCCGTGACGGCGGAGCTCGTCGGGGCTGAGAACGTCTCTTCGGTCGAGTATTCGGCGACGCTGGTCGAGGAAGCCCGCGAGAACCTCGCCGCCGCGGGGTACGCCGACGTGTCGGTCCGTCAGGGCGACGGCCGCGAAGGATGGCCCGAACACGCCCCCTACGACGCGGCGTATCTGACGTGTGCGGCACCCGAGTTCCCCGCGGCCGTCGTCGACCAGGTACGTGAGGGGGGTCGATTGGTGGCCCCCATCGGCGAGGGCGCACAGGAACTCGTCTCCGCACGGAAGGCCCCGTCGGGCCTGGAGCGCGAGCGGGCGGGCCCCGTCCGCTTTGTCGAGATGCGGTAGCGGGTTATTCATTAGCGTCGCGCCGTACTGGGTCCTATGGACGACGCGGCGCTTCGCGGGGAGATGGTCGACGGCCTCGAACACGAGACGAAGCGGGCCGTCACCTCCGAGCGCGTCGGTGAGGCGATGCGGACGGTTCCACGCCACGAGTTCGTGGACGCCGACCGGCGGGCGTATCTCGACCGGAGCTTCGAGCACAAGGGAACCAGGGTGCTGGCGCCCGGCACCGCCGCGTTCGTGCTCGAAGCGCTCGATTTGAACCCCGACGACTCCGTACTGGTTGTCGGCGTCGGCGTCGGGTACACCGCCGCCGTCGCGGCCGAAATCGTCGGAGGGCGGCGCGTCCACGCGACCGACATCGCGCGGGACATCGTCTACGACGCCCGCGCGAACCTCGCCGACGCCGGCTACGAGGACGTGCTCGTGGACCGCCGCGACGGGAGCGAAGGGCTTCCCCCCTACGCGCCCTACGACAAGGTACTCTTGGAGGCCGCGGTCGCCCGCCCGCCCCGGGCGCTGGTCGAACAACTCGCTGACGGCGGCCGCCTCGTGTTTCCGAAGGGCGCGCGTCCCACGGGACAGACGCTGACGGCTATTGAGGACGGGGAGGAGACCGAAACCTTCGGTCCTGCGGCGTTCGCCCCCCTGCTCGTTGACGGCGAGCAACACGGCGCCGTCGAGCGCAACCGGACCCACCGGGAGGACCGCGAGCGCGCGGCTCGTGGCCCGGAGAAGGGCTGGGAGCAGGAGTGGATCGACTGGGACGAGCGCTGATGGGCCTCCCCGAACGATTCGCCCGAATTTCGGCGGGCACGGGCCTTGCGGCGCTTCTCGCGGCGGTCATCGCTGTCGCCCTCGGCTACGCCGCGCTCGTGCCGTTCTTTGTTCTCGCGGCCGGCGGTCTGTTCGCCGACGCCTTTCTGCCGCCCGAGGACGTCTACGGCGTCACGGACGTGGGCATCGTTCTGAAGCTCGCCGGCGCGGGCCTCTCGGCGCTGCTGTTGGAATCGCTCGTGAGCCCGGCGGCGACGGTGCTTCACAGCGGCGGGTTCGCCTTCGCCTACCAGTTCTGGCGGGGGCCGCGCTACAGCCTCGCGCTGGCGCGCCTCGGTTCGGAGGGAGAGTAGCCCGGCGCTCGTGCACGGGCGGTAACACGCTCACTCCCGGACGACGAGCACCGCGGTGTTCCCCTGCCGGTCGCGGTAGTCGCCGGCGGAGGGCGGTTTGATGTCGATTTGGAGTTCGCCCTCGCTCTGTCCGCGTGCGAGGTCGGGATTCACGGTGAGTTTGGCCGTTCCATCGTCGCCGGTCTTGGCGTGGACGAGTCCGTCGGGCATGTCGGCGGTGTCGGGCTTCACGAGCACCGTCGCGTCGGGCACCGGGCGGCCCTCGGTGTCCACGACGGTGACATCGAGGCTCTGCTGGTTCGGGCTGATGACCTCGTCGCCGGCGCCGAGCTGGACGCCGACCTCGCTCGTCGCCAGCCCACCGAGGCCGGACACCATCCCGAGCATCACACTCAAGCTCGCGACGCCGACAACGAAGGCGACGACCAGTCTGACGGGCAGTCCTTCGACGGCACGCTCGTCCGCGAGCAGGGCTTCGAACGTCATGCACCACGGTGGTCCCGCTCTCCGACTTAAACCTCCGCACCCCGGGTTCAAGTGCGGGCGGGCGGCGACGGGGAACCATGCACGCCACACACGTACTCGGCCGCCGCGGGGAATCGGGGCCAACCGCCACGCTGGGCCACTACCGCGCGCAGGACGGGAGTCGGGGCGCGCCGGTTTCGCTGGACGTAAACCGTCCGCATGCGGCGCTGGTCGTCGGGAAGCGGGGCACCGGAAAGTCCTACACGCTGGGCGTGCTCGCCGAGGCGCTGTTGGCGACGTCCGGAGTCGAACCGCTCGTCGTCGACCCGATGGGGACCTTCGGCCCGCTCGAAGCGGCAGGGGCGACGGTCCGCGAGCCCCGGGTTCCGGCAGCCGCGCTCCCGCCGCGGGCGTGGCCCGACACGCTCGGGCTGGACCCGGATTCGGGGCCGGGCTCGCTGGTCTGGCGGGCCGCGAGCGAGGCCGACACGCTGGCCGGCATGCGTGAGTTCGTCGCCGATTCGGAAGCCGCGGCCCGCCGACCGGCGGCGAACCGCCTCGCGCTCGCCGACTCGTGGAGGGTCTTCGACCCGGAAGGAACGACGAACCTCCAAGGCGGGACGGTGCTCGACTGCGCCGGGCTTCCGGAGCCAGCGATGAACGCCGCGCTCCGAGCCATCGCGTCGGCCGTCTACGAGCGCGCGCTCGCGGGGGACGAAGCGCTCCCGTGGGTGTTAGTCGACGAGGCGCACGCCTTCGACGGCGCGGCGGCGCCGGCGCTCCGGACGCTCCTCACGCGCGGGCGCGCCCCAGGTGTGAGTACCGTTCTCGCCACACAGCGCCCCGCCGCCCTCCCCGAGGTGGCGGTTTCGCAGTCCGACCTCCTCCTCGCCCACCGGCTCACTTCCGAAGCGGACATCGACGCGCTGGCCGCCGCGCGGCCGACGTATCTGGCGGACCCGTTGGCCGCCCGCCTCCCGACGGAGACGGGCCACGCGGTCGTCGTGGACGACGCGACGGAGGCCGTTCACCCCATCGCGGTCCGGGAGCGCGAGACGGACCACGCAGGGGAGAGCCCCCGGGCGATGGCCCGCGCCGAGTGACGGCGACCCCTCGCCGCCGCCCTGGACCCGTTCGCCGGCGGGGGGCGACAGCGAAACGCCCGAATAGTCGGACCGTCACCACCGCCTATGCACCGGGCCCGAGCCCTCACGCTCGTCGCTGCCGGGGGGTTCGCTGGCGCGGGCGCCCGCCACGCCGTCGCGCTCGCCCTGCCCGCGGCCTTCCCGTGGGGCACCCTCGCGGTGAACGTCGCCGGGAGCTTCCTCCTCGGACTGGTCGTCTTCTCGGGGGTTCTCTCCCCTGCCCCACGCCTCGCCGCGAGTACGGGCTTTCTCTCGTCGTTTACGACGTACAGCACGTTCGCCGTCGAAACCGCAACCCTCCCCCCAGAACTCGCCGGAGCCAACGTCGCCGCGAACTACGGTCTCGGGCTCGGAGCGGTCCTCCTCGCGCGCCGCCTCGCGGGTGGTTCCGATGCTTGAGTGGGTCCTCCCCGTCGGCGCGGGCGGGGCGCTCGGCGCGTGCACTCGATACACGGTTGGACAGCTCACTTCCGTCGAGGGCCGGGACACCCTCGCGGTGAACGTCGCGGGGAGCTTCCTGTTGGGGATTCTCCTGGCCGCCGGCGTCGGCGGGACTACTGAACTGGCCTTCGGGACGGGCTTCTGTGGCGCGCTCACGACGTTCTCCTCCTTTGGCGTCCACACGGTCGAGGAGGGCGGTGTCGACTACGCGCTCGGAACTCTTCTGATGGCCCTGCTCGCGGCGCTCGCCGGCGGGGCGCTCGGCGCATGGATGCGGATATAGTTTTCGCCGAGTTGGCGGCCCGCAAAGCGTCCACCCCTTCATAGGGAACTCCCGGCTCTCGGGTCGTGTATGGTTGCCCTGACCATCAACGGTCTGCGCAAGGAGTACGGCGACGTGACTGCCCTCCGCGGTCTCGACCTCGACGTCGAGGCGGGGGAAGTGTTCGGGTTTCTGGGCCCGAACGGCGCGGGGAAGTCCACGGCTATCGACTGCGTGCTCGACTACGTCCACCCGACCGCCGGCAGCGTCGAGGTCCTGGGCTTCGATTCGCGCCGGGAGACCCGCGCCCTCCACGAGCGGGTAGGGGTGCTCCCGGACGGCTATGACCTCTACGGCCGCCTCACCGGGCGCGAGCACGTCGAACTCGCGCTCGACGCGAAGGGTGTGACCGGGGACCCCATGGCCGTCATCGAACGGGTCGGCATCGCCGACGCTGCCGACCGGAAGGCCGGAGGGTATTCGAAGGGGATGAGCCAACGCCTCGCGCTCGGCATGGCGCTCGCCGGCGACCCCGACCTCCTGATTCTGGACGAGCCAACCACCGGACTGGACCCGACGGGCGTGCGCGACCTCCGCGAGTTGGTTCGAGCCGAAGCCGAGTCGGGCACAACGGTGGTGTTCTCCAGTCACCAGCTTCCCCAGGTCGAGGCTGTCTGCGACCGGGTCGGCATTCTGCGCGACGGCGAACTCGTCGCCGTCGACACGGTCGACGCCCTCCGCGCCGCGAACGGCGGGGGCGCGACCGTCACCTGCGCGGTTCCGGACCCCGAGGCGGCGATGGCGACCGACCCGGCGTCCGTCGCGGGCGTCGAGTCCGTCCGCACCGAGGACGACGGGGTCGTCGTCGAGTGCGCGGAGTCGGCCGCGAAGGCCCGCGTCGTCGGCCATTTCCTCGGTTCCGGCATCGACGTGACCGACCTCGCCGTCGAGGAAGCCACGCTGGCGGACCTCTTCGCACAGTACGCCGGGGAGGGCGAGCGCCCCGAGCCGACCGAGAAGGAACGGGCCACTGGGGCCGCGGCTCCGGAGGTGGAAGCATGAGTCCGGCGCGCCGTGCTGTCGGCGTCGTGGCCCGGAAGGACTTCCGCGACGCCAGACGCTCGAAGCTCCTCTGGGGGCTCACGACCCTCTTCGTCCTCTTCACGGGACTCATCACCTACGCGTCGAGCGCGCTCGGCGAGGTCGAGTCGGCTGTCGTCGCCCTCTCCTTTGCGGCCGGTCCCGCCCAAATTTTCGTCCCGCTCGCGGCGTTCGTCGGCGGCTACATGGCCGTCGTTGGCGAGCGCCGCGCGGGGAGCCTGAAGCTCTTACTCGGGTTTCCGGTCACCCGCGGGGACGCCCTGCTGGGGAAGGCCCTCGGCCGGGCGGCCGTCGTCGCCGTCACCGTTCTCCTCGGCTTCGCTGGGGCGGCGGCGCTCGCGCCCGTACTGTTCGGGTCGCTCCCCACCGAAATCGTCGGGTTGACCGCCGCGACGCTCCTGTTGGGCCTCGCCTGCACCGGGTACGCCGTCGGCGTCTCCGGGGCCGTTTCGACCCGCGGGCGGGCGATGGGCCTCGTCGTCGGCGCCTTCGTCGCGTTCACCTTCCTCTGGCGCTTCCTCCTCGCGGGGGGCTACTACCTCCTCAACGGGGGGATGCCCGGGAAGACTGTCCCCGCGTGGTATCTGCTGGCCGAGCGCCTGAACCCACTGTACGCCTACGCCGACGCCGCGGAGTACGCTCTCGGGCGACCGATCGCCTCGATAGTCACCGTGCAGCTCCGCGGCGGCGCCTCCTCGCTCCCGGTCGCGGAGCAGTTACAGGGTGCGGTACCCGTCTATCTCGACCCGTGGAGCGCCGTCGCGATTCTCGCGCTCTGGGCGCTCGTTCCTCTGACTGTCGCCGCCCAACGCTTCGGGCGGGCGGACCTCGGGTAACTTTACAAACGACGACCGAAAGGGGGCGAACGAATACAGGATTCGGACGACTGGACGGACATCTCCTTGTCGACGCTTGGGATTCTCCCCCTGTGCTACGCCTTTCACCGGGGCTGTAATCGGAACGTTCTCCCGGCCTACAATCAGAGCGCGCGCCGCGTCGCGCCGATGACGTCGTAGCTCCCGCCGAGCATCGTCTCGGCGTACCACGCCGAGATTCGCGCTAGCAGGTTCAGCAGATTGAGGGTGCAAAGACAGAGAAGCGCGCCGACGGCGGCGACCCCGAGCGCCTCGGGGAGCGCATCCACGCGCCACGACCCGATTTCGATGACCGTCTCGAACCCGACGAGCAGGCGGTTCCATCCGATGTGGAGCGCCGGGGCGAGTTCGACCGGGCGGTCGGTGACGAGACCGACGTAGAGGCCGGGCTGGTCGTAGTAGAAGGGAACGAAGAGGAGCGCAACGCCCGTCGTGAGCAGGCTGGTCACGAGGACGAAGGAGACCAACCCGAACACGAGTTTCGTGGGGAGGTAGACCACCGCGGTCCACGTATCCACGTCCGTAGCGAGCGAGCGGAGCCGTTCGCGCGTTGTCTCCCCTTCCAACTCCGCGTCGGTCATTTCCACGCCCAGTAACAACGTGGCCAGCCGGCGCTCGACGCCCGCGAGGCCGAGACAGACGGCGAGCACGGCGAGCAGGAGAGGAATCCCGACGACGACAATCGCGAGACTCACGCCCAGGGAGACGCCGACCGCGACGAAGACGAAGTACGCGAGGCCCAGCGGGAAAGCGAGGGTGAGATAGAGAAGGTTCAGATACGTCTGCGCCCGGAGAGGGGCACCGAAAAAAGCCCGGAGTCGGCCGCGAGCGGGGACGATGGCGCTCATCGTCGGCTATCCCCGAGCGGAGAGAATAAACGTTCGGGTCGGATTGCACGCTCGTCAACTCGGTCCTTCCCACTATTCCTGACCCCGGCGAACCGCGAGTCCATGAGCGCCACGAACGGGGGGACTTTTGTGCTCCCACGAGCACGCGGAGGACGATGGCCGACGAGGGCGAGGTGAGCACCGTCGTCACGCTGCTCGCCGACGAGTACGCCCGGACGGTGCTCCGCGAGACGGTCGCGGAGCCCCGCCCCGTCGACGCCCTCGCGGAGGCCTGCGACGCGGACCCCTCGACGGTGTACCGGCGCGTCGAGCGGCTCACCGACGCGGGCCTCCTCGAAGCCGAACAGCGTCTCGACCCGGGCGGCCACCACTACAAGGTGTACGCGGCCAGCCTTCAGGAAGCGCGGGTCTCCCTCGACGAGGAGGGGTTCAGCATCGACGTCGAAACACAGGAAGAGCCGGCCGACCGCTTTACCAGACTGTACGAGGGGTTCAAATGAGCGTTACAGCCACCGGGGGCGACCCGACCGTCGTGCTCGCCGCGCTCGCCGCGCTGTTCGTCGCGGCGGCGCTCTCCCTCTCCCTCGCGCTGCGCCTCTACCGGGGGTACCGCGAGCACCCGACCCGGCCCAAAGCGTTGCTTGGCGTGGGGTTGGTCTCGTTGACGACGGTGCCGACGCTCCTGCGGGTGATTCTGTCGAACCTCCCGGTCGCGACGACGACACGGAACCTCGCGGTGACCGTCGCGCAACTCGTCGGGTTGGTCGTCATTCTGGTGGTGGTCTATGACCGCTGAGCCGACCCTCTTCGTCACGGCCGCCCTCGTCGCGGCGCTCGGGACGGTCGTCTCGGCGCTCGCCTTCCGTGGGTATCGCCGCCACGACAGCGCGACGATGGGCCTGCTGGCGGTGGGAGTGTTCTGCGTCGCCGTCCTCCCCTTCCCCATCGGCTACGGTCTCGCACCCCTGTTCGCCCTCTCGGACGCCGCGACGCTGCTCTGCATACTCGTCGCCCATATTGCCGGTCTGGTGGCGATGCTCGCCTCCCTCGACGCGGTTTAAGCTTTTTCCCGGCTTGACGAGCGGACAAGCCGCTGTCCGTTTATATCGGGTTGGGGCCACCCGTATCATTCGCATGTCGACCGCAACGACCGCCCTGCGCTCGTTCGCCGGGGCGCCCTTCGACCCCGACACGTACCGCTCGCTGGCCTCGCTGCTGGTGTCGTTTCCCCTCGCTGTCGCGTACTTCACCGTCCTCACGGTGGGCGTCTCGCTCACGCTCGGCCTGAGCATCACGCTGCTGGGGCCGGTCGCCTTGCTCGGGACCCTCCTCGTCGGGGCGGGGCTCGCGTGGGCCGACGCGAAACTCACCGCGGGCCTGCTGGGGACGGAAATCGACCCGGCCTTTCCCGACACCGATGCGGGGGCCATCGCGTTCTGCAAGGCGCTCGTCCTCACCCGCGCGGGGTGGGCCGGCCTCGTCTATCTGGGCTGGCGGGCCGCCGCCGGCATCGCCGGGTTCGTCGCCGTCGCCACCGGGTTCTCGCTCGCGACGAGCCTGTTGGTCGCGCCCGCGGTGTACGATTCGCCCGTGGTGTTCTACCGCCCCGCGGCGTTCGCGCCGGCGACGCTCCCCGAGGCGGCGCTTTTCGCGCTCGTCGGTGTGGTCGTCGCGTACGTCACGCTCGGGGCCGTCAACCTGTTCGGGCTCCTCTCCGCGGGCGTCGCCGAGGCGCTCGTCGGGACGGAGAACTGACCTGCGGTCCCTTTTAGGCCCCAGCCCAGCGCGCGGTTCCGCCGGCGACCAGCACGAGCGCGCCGGCGATGAACGTCCCGGGAACCGGGAGCACGAACAGTGCCGCACCGAAGGCCAAAACGAGCGTGGAAGCGCGCATACCTCATCCGAGACGGTCGCGACGGATACGCTCCGGGGCCGATTCCTGGCTCCGCGGGAATCACTCCGCCGCGCGCAACTCGACCCGCCCGGTTTCGGAGTCGACGCGGAGCGTGGGTCCGCCCTCGCCGAGCGTCCCGGTGAGGCGCCCCCCGGAACGCGAGCGGTTTTGCAGGTCGAGTCCCGCCACGTCGATGGTCCCGGTCTCTACGCGCACGTCGAGTTCGGCGTCCAGCGAGGCCGCAAGCGCGAGGCTGACGCTCCCGGTTTCGGCGCTCACCCCGGTGTCGCCGTCGAGTCCGTTCACGTCGGCGTCGATGCTCCCCGTCTCGGTCGTCACGTCGCCGAGCGCATCGCTCCCCCGGATTTCGATACTTCCCGTCTCGCTCGCGGCGTTCACGGTCCCCGACACGTTCCGCACGTCGATGCTTCCCGTTTCGACGTCGACGGCGAGGTCGCCGGTCGTCCCGCGCACGTCGACCCGGCCGGTGGTCGTCTGAGCCTTCCGGACGGCGGTGTCGGTCGGGACCGTCACGTCGAGGTCCATCGAAGGCCGTCCGCTTAGGGGGCCCGTATCACCGGTGTAGACGGTCCGGAGAGTGAGCGTCCCGTCTGCACGCTCGGTTTCGAGAGTGAGCGCCTCCAGGTTCGCGTTCAGCGAGCTGGACTCCTCGACGACGCCGACTTCGATGTCGTTTCTGTCGGCCGCCCGGACCCGCACTTCGCCCGTCTCGCACTCGACTTCGAGGGCGTCCGCGGGGTCGTAGCGCTCGGTGTACGCCTCGCGCTTGCCGACGAACGGTGTCAGGCCGCTACAGCCCGCGAGCCCGGCGAGGAGGGACGCGCCGGCGCCCGCCAACAGCTTCCGTCTGGTGGTGGTTTCGGTCACACTCGCAACGAGTTCCCCCGTTCCCTTCAAAGGGGTTCGCCGGTTGTGCGGCCGCCAAGCCGGAAAAAAGTATAAGTGTCTCTATTCGAGCGCCCCGGCGACGGCCCTACGCATCATCTCGCGGTAGCGTTCCAGGTCGGCCTCGACGGCGAAGGCGCCGTTCGGTTCCTCGCCCGTGACGCCCTGTGCGTCGCAGGCCAGCGCGCCGCGGGCCAGCCCCTCGTCGGCCCCGACTTCCATGTGGTAGCGTTCGGTGTCGATGACCGAGGGGTCCGCGACGGCGGCGACCGCGAGCGCGTCGTGTATAGCGGCCGTCTCGATGCCGTAGCGCGCCAGGTCCTCCTCGGCGTAGTAGGTACACCACGCGTGGACGCACTCGCCCCGGGCGCTTTCGCGGGGTATCGAGTCGATCCAGTCGGCGGGCAGCGTCGCGTCCTCGGTCACGTCCACCCCGACGACGGTGGGGTCCGTGTCGCGGATTACCTTCCGGGCGGCGTGGGGGTCCCCGTGGAAGTTCGCCGAGGCCAGAGGGGTGATGTTCCCCGGAACGAACGCCGAGCCGCCCATGACGAGCACCTCGGAGAGCAGTTCCGGCAGGTCGGGTTCTAGCGCGAGCGCGAGCGCCACGTTCGTGAGGCGGCCGACGGCGGCGAGGCGCAGGTCGCCGTCGTGTTTTCGGGCTTGTTCGACGATGAACTGCGCGGCGTGCACGTCGACGGGTGCCGTCGCCGCCGTGGGTTCGGGCAGGGGCCCCCGAATCCCCCCCTCGCCGTGGATGTGTTCGGCGGTGTCCAACTCGACCAGGAGGGGTTCCGCGGCGCCCGCCGCGACGGGCACGTCGGTCCGGTCGAACAGTTCGAGTATCGCGCGGGCGTTTCTCGTGGTGCCTTCGGTGGTCGTGTTCCCGAACACCGTTGTGAGACCGACGAGGTCGATTTCGGGCCGTTCGAGCGCGAGCAGCAGGGCGAGGGCGTCGTCACAGCCCGGGTCCGTGTCGATGAGCAGCGGGTCGGTCATACCGGCTCTCGCTCGGCGATTCGTATAGGCCCGCCGGACGCCGCGATTGCCGCCGGACGTGTTTTTATCCCGCTTCCATGTGAGGGGCCCCCATGGAGTACACGACCCTCGGCGACACGGGCATGGAGGTTTCGAGACTCTGTTTGGGCTGTATGAGCTTCGGGTCGAGCGACTGGCGCCCGTGGGTCCTCGACGAGGAGGAGAGCCACGAGGTCATCGAGCGCGCCATCGACCTCGGTATCAACTTCTTCGACACGGCCAACATGTACTCGGCGGGCGAGAGCGAACGCGTGCTGGGCAACGCGTTGGAGGGTCGGCGCGAGGAGAGTGTCGTCGCCACCAAGGCCTTCTTCCAGATGGACGAGGAGGACCCGAACTCCGGCGGGCTTTCGCGGAAGGCTATCGAACAGGAGTTGGAGCACTCCCTCGACAGGCTGGGCATGGACACCGTGGACTTGTACCAGATTCACCGCTGGGATTACGACACACCAATCGAGCAAACATTACGCGCGCTGGACGATGCCGTGCGACGCGGGCAGGTGCGCCATATCGGCGCCTCCTCGATGTGGGCCCACCAGTTCGCGGACGCGTTACATACGAGCGAGTCCCTCAATCTGGAGCGCTTCGCGACAATGCAGAACCACTACAACCTCGTGTATCGCGAAGAAGAGCGCGAGACCCTCCCGCTCTGCGAGAAAGAGGGCATCGGTGTGATGCCGTGGAGCCCGCTCGCCCGGGGCTATCTCACCCGTCCCCACGAGGAAATCGACGCGACCGCGCGGGGGGAATCGGAGGAGCAGATGTACGACCACCCGTACCGGGAGGGCGGCGGGAAGGAGGTGAACGAGCGCGTCGAACAGTTGGCCGCGGACAAGGGCGTGAAGATGGCCCAAATCGCGCTCTCGTGGGTCCTGCACAAGGAGCCGGTGACGGCGCCCATCGTCGGAACCACGAGTGTCGAACACCTAGAGGACGCCGTCGAGGCGCTGGATATCGACCTTTCGGACTCCGATGTGGCGTTTCTGGAGGACCCCTACGAGCCCGTTCGGGTGTCGGGACACGCGTAGGCGGTCCGACGGACTGGGAAAAGAATATGTTTGATTATCTGAAATAGCCCGGTAATGCTACGTAAGGGGGGTGCGGTGCTGTTCGTACTGTTACTGGTGGGTCTCGTCGGGTGTGTGCCCGTCGCGGCGCAGGCGGCGCCGGGGGCAGATACACCCGTCGAGAACGGAACGGACGCGACCCGATACACGCTCCACGACACGACCAGCGGGGTCTCCTTCCCGCTCGCGCCGGGCGAGTCCCTGCACGACCTCGGCGTACCGGCCGGCGAGTACGACATCGCCGAGTTCCGCGGGGACGAGCGCGTCGGGACGTTCCGGGCGCGGGTCGCCCCGGACGGGACGGTAACCGAACTCGACGGCGCCGACGCGCCTGGAGTCACGGCGAGCGCGAGCGACGGGAGCGCCCCCGATATCCGGATGACCGTCGGGCAATCCTACGAACCCTACCCGCAGGGGAGCACGGTCAACGTCTCGGTGTCGGCGGTGAACGACTCGGGGCCGGTCCCGACGCTCGTCGGCGGCGAGGACGTGACGGTCACGGTCACCGACTCCGAGGGGAGCCTCGTCCTGCAGGAGACGGTCACGACGAGCGACTCCGGGCCCGCCGTCGTGCCAATCGACACGGGTAACATCCCCGAGGGCGAGTATACGGTCGAGACGAACACCAGCGACCAGCTCTCCTTTGATGTTGGTCCGTCCGTCCACGTCACTCCCCGATTCACCGACCAGGTTGAGGTCGGTCGGTCCGTCGACCTCGGCGTCGCCCTCTCCGAGCGCGGCGACCCCGTCGCGGACACGGTCAACCTGAGCGTCACTCGGGCCGACGGGACGCGGACCGTCCGCACGCTCACGACCGGCCCCGACGGCTTCGCGACGCTCACGCTCACTCCCCAGCAGGCCGGCGACATCAGTGTCTATCCCGCGGACCGCCCGGGTAGCGGCACGACACTGACGGCAAGCGACATCATCGGACAGGTGCACACGAACGGGGAGGACTACTCGACGTACATGCCGGCCGGCAAGTCGGTCCAGCTCACCGGCTACGTCACCGACGACGGTGCCGTTCCGGCGGCCGAGGAACTCGTCGTGCGCGTGTTCAACACGACCGAGGACTACGATGGCACGCCCGTGACGAACATCACGACGGTGACGGACCCCTTCGGCCAGTTCGCCGTCGAGTGGGACACCCCCGACGTTCCGGGCGCGGAGTTCGAGGCCCGGCTGTTCGAACCCGACGGCACGCGGATTTCGAACGACGGCGGCCGCATCAACCTCGAAGGGACGGGCAGGCAGGGTGGTGACGGTGCAGTTGACCCGACGCTCGATGTGGAACTCCACACGCCGACCTACGAGAACATCGTCGCACCCGGCGATAGTGTCGAGGGAACCGTTCGGGCGGCGTGGGAGGCCGGGATGGGACCGATTGAAAACGCCACAGTCCGCTATGCCGTTCTCTACAACGACCGCGTGGTCGCCGCGAACGGAACGGTTACGACGAACGCAAGCGGCGAAGCGCGTATTTCGGTTCCGGTAGGTGCGGACGCGCCGGACAGGGCGAGTGTTACCGTCCTTGCCACCCTGACGAATCACTCGGTATCCACCGCCACCGCTTCCGCCGACGGCCGCCTCCAGCGCTATCGCATCGAGGAAACCCGCACCGGCGGCCACGCGCCCGGCGATACGGCGGGCCTCAGCCTCACGTTCCGGGATGCCGCCACAGGCGACTCCGTCTCTGATGTTCCGATGATGCTCTCCGCGGAGGCGGCCGACGCGCTCCACGGCTCCGTCTTCGCGACCGGAACCGACACGTCCAGTTCCAACGGCACCGCGAGGGTGACCGCCACGCTCCCCCAGCGGATGACCGAGGAGTTCCTCTACGGCGCGTGGTACCCCTACGCCGACAGCGGCTTCCCGACGGAGCCGGTCGACGGCTTCGACGTGACCGTCAACGGCGTTCCCGACGGGCAAATCGAGGCCGGCGAGGACGTGACGTTCAACTACACCGCGGCCGCCGACGGTCCCACGGCGGCGGTCGTCTCGCTGGAGACCTACCGCGACGGCCTCGCGCCGTCCTCCCTCGCGGTCCGCCTCCCCGAGAACGAGGACGTGACCGTCAGCGTGCCGCCGGTCGCCGAGGACACCGACTACACGGTTCGCGTCCGCGCGATAAACGAGTCGGGCGTGACAGCGACCGCGAGCGAGTGGCTCGACGTGAACGGCTCCGGTCCCGGCGTCGGTGCGGACCCGGCGTACCTCGTCGACGGCGATGCCGACGGCGACGACGCGTACGCGACGATTCAGGCCGCAGTTGACGACGCGCCCGACGGCGCGACGGTGACCGTCGAACCGGGGACCTACCACGAGCAGGTCACCCTCGACAAGAACGTCACGCTCGTCGCGCCCGACGGGGCGACCCTCGACGGCACGACGCCCGCGCTCTCCGAGTACGGGACCGTCGGCCTGCGGATAGCCCCGCGAGGCGACGCCGGCCCGGTCGCGCCGACCGTTCGTGGGATTTCGGTCGTCGGATACGACACCGGGATTCGTGCCGGGGCCAACACCATCACCGAGCCGGGCGAGGCGGCGACCGGCGACTGGGTGATCGAGGACGTCAGCGTCCGGGACTCCCTCGCGGCCGGCATCGAGGCGTACCGGGCGACCGGCGACTGGCGCATCCGCGACTCGACGGTCCACAACACGACCTACGAGGGCATCCATGCGGGCTCCGCGACCGGCACTTGGGCGATTGCCGGGACGACAATCACCGACGCGGGCCGGAGCGCCATCAGGGCGATCAACGCGAACTCCGCGTGGACCGTCCGCGACGTGACGATTCGCGACGGCTCGCAGGAGGGTATCGACGCCGGCTGGACGACCAGCGACTGGACGGTCCGCGATGCAACCATCGAGAACAACAGCCGGGGTATCGATGTTGTCGCCACGAGCGGCGACTGGCTCGTGACCGACAGCCGGATTCGGAACAACGACGGCGACGGCGTGAGCTTCGAACTCGGCGACCAGGGCGTCGACCCGGCGTCGGGCAACTGGACCGTCACCGAGAGCGCGATTTCGGGCAACGGTGGCGCGGGCGTGGCCGCAGTTTCGGTGAACACGACGGGCGACGCCACCCGGAACTACTGGGGTGCCGCCGACGGTCCGAGCGGCGACTTCGACGGCGCCGGCGACGAGGCGGTCGGGAACGTCACCGTCGAACCGTTCTACACGGACGCCGAGATGACGACGCTCTCCGGCGAGAGCGCGACGGCCCCTGACTGTTCGGCCGTGAGCTACGCCGGCTCGGGCACTGCCGAGAACCCCTACCAAGTCGGCACGCTCGAACAGCTCCAGTGTATCGAGGACTGGAACCTGAGCGCGGACTACGTGCTCACCTCGGACATCGACGCAAGCGAGACGGCGAACTGGAACGACGGCAAAGGCTTCGACCCGGTCGGAACCGGTGCATACGGCGACGGCGCGTCATTCACCGGCACGTTCGACGGTGACGGACACACGATTGCGGGCTTGTCCATCAACCGCTCGGACCGCGGGAGCACTGGCCTGTTCGGCGGTATCGGCGAGGGTGGCGTCGTCGGAAACGTCACGCTCGACAGCGTGAACGTCGCGCGCGGCGGCGCGGCCGAGAGGTACAGCGATTACACCGGCGGCTTGGTCGGGATGGCACACAGCCGCGCGCTCGTCCACGCGGTCTCCGTCTCCGGGACCGTTTCGGGCGACCGCTCGGTCGGCGGGGTCGTCGGATACCTCAACGGCAGCACGCTCCTCCGGTCGGCCTCGACCGCGGCCGTCTCCGGCAGCGACGGCGTCGGCGGACTGGTCGGCAGGGCCAACGACTGGGAGCTCTACGACGGGCCTGAAGTCAACAACGCCACGATACAAAACTCGTACGCCGCGGGCGCCGTTTCCGGGGACAGCGAGGTCGGCGGGCTCGTCTCCAACTTCGGCGGCGTGCACGACTCCTACTGGGACGAACTCGCCACCGGGCAAGCGGCGTCCGGCGGCGGCACCGGCCTCACCACGGCCCAGATGACGGGCGAGGCGGCTGTCTCGAACATGACGGGCCTCGACTTCGAGTCGAACTGGACCGTCCGGGAGGGTGACTACCCCGCGCTCGCGTGGCAGACTGACGACGACGATACGCCCGACGGCGACGATGACGCGCCCGAATCCGGGACGGGGCTCGACTTCGACCCGACGAACGCGACGGTCCAGCGCGGCGAGACGGTCACGGTGGACGTCACTGTCGACACGAACAAGAGTGTCTACGGCGCGACGACCGTCGTCGAGTACGACACCGAGACACTGAACGCGACGAGCGTCGCGGCGGGCGGCTTCCTCGCGAAGGACGGCGCCGACACGTACGAGCCGGTCGACCCGGTCATCGACGACGATGCGGGCCGCGTCGAGCTCTCCGTCTCGCGACAGAGCGTCACCGAGGGCGTCACTGGCGAGGGCGTGCTGGCGACGCTGACCTTCGAGGTAGCCCCGAACGCGACGCCCGGCGCCGCGGCAGCGCTCGGTATCGGCGAGGAGACGGAGCTCGTGAGCCCGAACGCCGAGTCGGTGCCGTTCAACGCGAGCGCCGGTTCCGTCAACGTCGCGCGCCCGAACGTCTCCGTGGGCCTCTCGCTCCCGGATACGGTGTTGAACGTCGGGCAGAACGTCACCACCGATGTGACGGCGAGCGCCGACGTGCCACTCGACGTGGCGGGCGTCGAGTGGCCCGACGACTGGGTGCAGGCGACTCCGGAGACCACGACCTTCGCCGAGACGTTCGAATACACTCCCTCCGGAGACACGTGGAACGGCTCCGGCTACGAGACGCGGAACGTGACGGCCGAAGCGAGCGCCGCCGGCGTCACAGCCGCGGACTCGGTTCCCGTGCGGGTCCACATCGCTGGTGACGTGACGGGCGACGGCGAAGTCGACATCTTCGACGCCGTCGCGGTCGGGACAGCGTGGGACACGACGACCGACTCCGACGCGTACAGCCCCGGCGCGGACCTGACAAGCGACGGGGCGGTCGGGGTCACGGACGCCGCTGAACTCGGACGACACTGGGGCAACACGGCGTAGGCCGCTCGGGGGAGAACACCGCCCTGATTCACATCCTTCGACTCCGGGCGCCCCCGCTGCTCACGGATTGTTCGGAGCAGAGAACGCCCGGAGCGTCCTGCGGTGTTTGACCGGAGTCAGACGCGCTCGCTACGCTGCGCGCGACTGACAGGGTTCAAATGCACAAACGCTTCGCTGCTCACGGATTGTTCGCAGTAGAAGACGCCCGGAGCGGGATTTGAACCCGCGTCACGACCGTGACAGGGTCGTATGATGGGCCACTACACCATCCGGGCTTTCGCATCTACTCGTTTCGCCGTCACCCGTTTAAGACTTTCCAAACGGGGCGGTCCCCGGGAGAGCGACACAC
>JBEQBK010000005.1:27878-30871 GCA_041639855.1 Halobacteriaceae archaeon
GCTCCCGTCTGAGCGACGTTCGATCACGTAGATCCCCCCCGAGTTTGCGAGGCCGATCGCCCGACTGCGCGGGGGCGTGGACCGTGACAGGGTTGGCTCCGCTTCGCTCCGCCAGAGTGCCACTACCGGCAGATTGGGCGGCCTTTGAGCGTACTCGGGAGGCTTACACCTAACACAACGCAACACATACTTAAAGGATTTGTGATTACCCCTCCGTTAATTGGCTACACGGTTAACGGAGTCAGCGAAAGAATCGGCTCAAGTCCTGCGATTATTGTCTGTAAAAATACTACGGAAGAGATAGTCTTAGAAAAATCAGATAATATATATTTGTCTGTTCACTCGGTTCCAAACGCGATAAGATGGGTTCTGTTTCAATTGGAGAGTGGCTGTATTCCTACTCTGTTCCTCTGGCTCAACTCCAAGGGTCAACCCCTCAAAACCACCCTCCAGATTTAAATTAATCGCGTCCTTCCCCGACGCCGTCGGGCGAAATAGTATGTCTTTATATCGGAGAACCGCGTCTAGTAGAGTGAAGACTTCTCTTTCCGAGAGCCGCTGCTGTGGTTCCCTACATCGAGAAGTCGGAACACCCCTTTCTATGTCTGCTATAACCCCTACTGACGAGACTGCCGAGCGACCAACGACTGCGTCTATCTCTCCGTTCACAGATTGGGTACCACCCGAGGAAAGACCCCCGACCGAGGCAGAGCAACGCGCCGCCCGTGAGCGGACGTTGCAACGTGGGAACGAGACAGAGATCGACTGGAAGAAAGCGCCCCCCGAACAACGCCAACGCTACAAATGCCTCGATAACCACAACCGGGACTGTGTCTGGCAGTATCGGGATGAGATCAATATCCCAGAGCGAACCGACAACCAGCACAAGCGGCATTCGTTCCTCGCTATCGCGAACGCGCTCGAACTTACGCCACTCCAACGACAGAAAGCACTTCAACGCCTGTTTCGACTCAACCTCCCTCTGTTCGGGATGCGGACTGACGTTGTCTCGTTCTGTCTCTGTGGACTGGTCGTGAATCAAGACGCGGAACAACGGTACGGAGTAGAGAAGAAACCATACAACCCGGCGCGTAATCCTGAGAATAATCCTCCTGCCTTCGCATCCGTGGAATCAGAGCTCATCAAAGCACCAGGGCGGACGACGAAGGAGTACATTCAGAAGGTATGGGGAAAGCTCGATCAGGGAACGCCACCAACTCAATCGGAGCAAACGTGGAAGCCGTTCGTTGAGGCACATTCCGAAGTAGAGTCCTTCCCGTCCTATGCGCCCGATTGGACGCTGCCTGAACCCTCACCCCCTATATAAACCCGTGAATAGTAGAGATACTGTAGGGTGGATCAGCAGCAGCCTATCATCGTAAGATGACCTTGGAGTCTCGAAAGAGCGTTTGAACGCATCGAGTTGGGTGGATACAAGCGAACCACGCGGGTGACGTAGTGACCCGCCGTTCGACCCGAGGCTACCCCGAGTGGGTGAAACGGAGGGCTCGTTTTACTGGTAACCTACAAACAGAATCCGATAACCTACGCCCTACTGTTAGCTCTGGTAGAATCCTGTTGTTCCCTACTTACTGCTCCGTCACATACAACATACTGAGCCGACTCTATGGAAGGGAAAAGTCCAGTTACTAATCGAGATTCCAAGAGAGAGTTGCCCGATATGCGCCGGGATTTATAACTAGAGGACTTCGCTTCATCGAGGCGCTTTGTTTCCTGGCCTCGATGTGGCGACTTACTCTGGCTAACTACGGAGACCGTCCATACCGGCTCATTTCTGGATACTGAAATGCCCGAAATTAGCGGGTATAGCAACCAATATTTCTAATCTGAGGTGCAGGCTCCAGAGTTTGTATCGAGATACCCGAAGTCGTTACTCTCTGAAGGTTAGATACAGTTGATTCAAAACTCGGGCCCAGGTTGGTGGGCTGTATTCTGATGTGCCTCTTGTATAAACCCCTATCGCAAGAAAGCAACATCACGGTGGGGAACAGTTCTACCCGATCAGCCTATGAATTAACGTCGTAATGTTCGATCAACCTCTCGCCTTTTCTAGCGATTTCACTGTAGGTTACAACTTCAATTTGATTTAGGTAACTGTTGTACAAACGTAATCCCTTTCGCTTGTCGTCTGGGAGGTCTTTCCCAATGACAACTGTTCCCCGTGGTTTGAGAACATCAATATCATCTCTTCTAAGTATCTCGCTGCGATTTGCTTCAATCTCGGTAATATACGATTGAACCTGAGCAACTGCTTTTGATACCTCAGAACTAGGTGCATAATTGTCATGTCCTCCGTGTACCATTACAGAGTGTCCTGGCCGTTTTATCTCAAAGATATCATAGTACCCGTCAACAGTTTCCAAACAAAAATCGACCTCTTCGTCTCTAGTGAGATTCCTATCATCACGGTTATCGACGTATCGCCCCCCAAATATCCACGGATTCTCTTCAAAGAACGTTTGATATCGGTTCTCTGTTTTATTCTCTTCCAGTAAGTTACGGAATTCTTCCAGTGCCTTTTGAGCACGAATACGCGAGAGTAGATATTCCAAATCCACAACCTCATCTGGAAGTTCTGTGTCGACATTCCAGATATCATCGAACTCAGTACTGATCTCACTAACACCTTGGATAAGTTCAATAACAAATTCTCGACCAACTTCTGAGCCGGTGGTGGCGACACTTTCTATAGCACCTATAATCGCCTCGGTAGACGGTGAATCTTTTTTCAGGATGACATGAGTCCCCCTCTCAAGATCAGCCAGCTCAGTTATATTATCAAGAAGTGATATTAGCTTTTCAACTTCATCTGGCTGGCACTCGAATTGTGTTTCCTCAACTGCTTCCAAACGTCTACCCCTCTTCTTTGCCTTCCAAAACACAACGATTTTCTTACCTGTTTCTGACGCATTTATCTCAAATATATGAACAAATTTGAAGGTACGTGGCCCATTTTTTAATGGGAACTGTGC
>JBEQBK010000006.1:0-29603 GCA_041639855.1 Halobacteriaceae archaeon
GCCTGTCGGCGAGCCGCTCCGCACACCGTTCGCGGTGTGCCGTGAGCGTCCGGTGTCGCTCGGCGAGGGCGTCGAAGCCGAGCGCCGTGAGCGGGGTCTCCTCCGCCGCGATTATCCAGTCTGTCACGTCCTGTACGGTTCTCGACGCCCGTTCGAGCGCGTCGGCCTCGGCGTCGAGCGCACCGACGAGAACGCCTGTTTCCGCCATCCGGCGCGCGCTCGCGGCGAGCACGCCGTCGCGGAGCCCCTCGGTGAGCGTCGCACCCGTCGTCGGTGCGAGCGGGACGGCGAGCGACTCCCCCAGCGACTCGCGGACCCCCGCCAGCGTCGCGTCGGCGTCGGTGTGCTCGCCGACGGTGACGGCGAAGGCCCGTCGGACCGCTCGGCACCCGCCGCCGCCGTCGGTCCGCCTGTTCCCGGCGGTCGCCGTCACCCCCGTCGCGGAGCCGGATTCGACGGGAAGGTCCGCGACGCGCTCCCGGAACGTCCGGTGGGAGGCCCGTTTGGCGGCGACGGCCTCGCGCTCGGCGCGGACGCGCTCGCGGGCCCGCTCGACGTTGGTCTCGACCATCAGGCACCTCCGATGCGGGCGCTGGCGAGGCCGCTCCCGCCCTCGTCGGGGGTCAGGCGCCAGCCGTCGTCGGTCGTCGCCGCGCGGAGCGCCGCGGGCGCGCCGTCCCGTCCCAGAAGGGCAATCGCGATGGGGAGGACCGGCAGGCGGTCGCCGCGGGGCGCCAGCGCGTAGCCCGACAGTTCGACCTCGCGCCCGCGGAGAGCGTACCCCTCGACCAGCCCGACCCGTCGGAGGCGCTCGAAGGCTCCTTTCCCTTCGCCGGCGTCGAGTTCGGTGGCGGCGCGACGGAGTACGTCGGCCTCCTCCTCGGTCGTCAGGCGGGCGTCGAGCTCCGTCGCCATCGCCTCCAGGAGGCAGAGACAGAGGTCGTCGGGGTCCGACAGCGATTCGGCGTGCTCGAAGTAGGCGTCCATCACCGCCCTCTCGACGCCGTCGAGGCCGGCCGCCGGGAGCGCCTCGAAGACGGCCGCGGCCACGTCGTGGCAGAACTCGGTCAGTCGGGTGTCCGGGCCGGCTTCGGGGACCCCGTCGCCGCCGCCCGCCTCGTGGACGACGATGTCGTAGCGGGGCACCTGTGGGTCGTACTGACGCAGCGTCGACCGGTAGCGCTCGACGGTACGGGCCGCGTTCCGGGCGACCGCCCGGGAGGGGAAGCGCAGGCCGTCGGCCGGGAAGGGGCGCTCACCGGTTCGGGCGCAGACGAGGTAGTACGCGCCCGTCGGCTCCGCGAGCGACTCCACGCCGGCGCGTATCTCCGAGAGCGTCGTGCCGACCCCGCCGTCGGCGCGCACGTTCGGTTCCATGGTGTTTTAGGCTACCCTAAAGACATTTAGTTCCACCGGATTTTAGGCACTCCTAAAACGGTCCGCAGCAGTTAATCCGCTTCCGGGTGTGGGTTCGACATGGCCGACATTCCCGAAGCGTACCACGACCTCTTCGAGACGGACACGCTCGCGCATCTGACGACGACGAACCCCGACGGCACGCCCCACGCAACGCCGGTCTGGATCGGCTACGACGCCGAGGCGAACCGGTTGCTCGTGAACACCGAGCGCGGCCGGCGCAAGGAGCGCAACGTCGCGAACGACCCCGCCGTGGCCGTAAGCATGGCCGACCCGGAGGACCCCTATCGGTATCTCTCCGTCACTGGCGAGGTCGAGGCGGTGACGACGGAGAGCGCCCGCGAACACATCGACGAGCTCGCACAGCGCTACATCGGCACGGACTACGAGACGCCCATCGGGACCGAGCGCGTGATTTTGCGCATCCGTCCCGAGGAAGTACTCACCGAAGCGAGCGCGTAGGCCGGGGAGCTAACGGATGCGGTCCGCCAGGTCCGCGGCGACGGGGATTTTCGGGCTTCTCCCCCGATAGGCTTGGACCATCAGATACACCCAGAGAACGAAGGACAGGAGGCCGAGCCCGACCCACATGAGTGTCAAGACGAGCGACGCGACGCTCCCGATGAGGAAGGCGCCCCCCGACCCGCCGAAGAAGAGCGCGGCCACGACGGTCCCGACGACGCTCAGCAGGACGCTCGCGGCGAAGAGCATCCCGAAGACCACCACGCTCTGGGCCGCGTGGAAGCGCACGAACTCGTTGCGGTCTTCGACGACGAGGAAGACGATTCCGCTCACGAAGCCGACGAGGTACGCGAGCGCGCCGGCGACGTTTTCGTCGAGGCCGATTCCGGGCTCGTCGTCCGCACGCTGTCTCGCGTCGGTTGGTTCAGTTGCCATTCGGTCCGCAAGGCCCGACACGACCATAGGTATAGTTCGCATACCGCTTTCTTTCGGATGGCAAGGCTGGCTTACCGTCGAAACGCCCGAGGGAACAGATACTTGTTGCATGCCACCAATTGCCAAGGTGTACCGCCATGGAACCGTGCCACAACTGTCGGTCGATAATCGACGAGTACGCACTGGACAAACAACTCGACGGGCTGCGCGAGCTCACGGTCGACGATTTCAACCTGTGCGCGGACTGCGTCACGGTCGTCGCGGACGCCTGTGTGGAGTGTGGCAACGCGGTGTACGTCCCCCGGAGTGCCTCGGCGGCGCCGGACTACTGCCCGGCGTGTCGCTCGGAGCTGTTCGTCCGGACGGAAGACGACCCGGGCTGGTACGCGGCGTCGGACTGACTCACCCCTCGTTTTCGACGGTCACCGACCCCGAGAGCTCGCGGCCCGCCGCGGGCGCCAGCGTGAGGTCCGTCTCGTCGAAGCGCCGCTTCACCCGACGGCGGAACTCCGAGCGGACGTCCGCGACGCCGCCCCGCGCGGGGTCGTCGATCCAGAACTCCGCCTGTACGGTGACGCTGTCGGGGCCGAGTTCCACGATGCGCGCGGTCGGCGCCGGCTCTTCGAGGACGCGCTCGTGGTCGGTTGCGACGCTCCTGAGTTCCATCAACGCGCGCTCGGTGTCCTCGTCGTAGGCGACGAACGTCCGCTCGGTCACCCGGTAGCTGTCGCGCCCGAACGGCCGGGTGAGTACGTTCGTCGTCAACTCGGTGTTCGGGACGGTGATAGTCTCGTTATCGGGCGTTCTGATGCGAGTAACCCGGAAGTCGACGGCCTCGACGGTGCCCTCGCCGCCGGACCAAGAAATCCAGTCGCCGACGTTGAAGTCGGGGTCGACGACGAGGAAGAAGCCGCTGATGAGCGAGCCGAACACCTCCTGGCCGGCGATGCCCGCGGCGAACGTGAGCGCGGCGATGAGGATGGCCGAGTCGGTGTTCACGAGGATGGCGGCCTGCCCGGTGGCGACCAGCCCCGCGAAGATGCCGATGGCGACGAAGCCCGCGGCGAAGTAGGTTTCGGCGGCGCTCACTAGCGTCGGGTTGTTCCGGTTTCGCACCCGCAACACGCCGACGAGGACGGGGACGACCGCGAAGCGGCCGAGCAGGTAGACAAGCACGGTCACCGCGAGGAAGAGCACGACATCGGCGATGGGGTCGCTGTACTGTGTGACCCCCGGCGGGAGGGTCTGTGTCGGTGGCGTGGCCGGCATACCGGTTTCTCTCCCCGCCCGGGCAAAAGGGTGCGCCCCGAACGCGAACCTTTCTTGGGGCCCCGCGCGAACCTCCGGTCGATGTCCGAGGACGAGCCCACGGTGCCGGTCCACTGTGACGCCTGCGCCACGACGAACCGCGTTCCCCTCTCGGAGCTCGCGGACACGGTCGAGAACCACAACGAGCGCGTCCACGACGGCGAGGAGGTCGCGGGGGTCGACCCCGACGTGGCGGACCAGTTCGCGGACCTCGTCGCCGAGGACCTGGGGCTCCTCGAATAGCCGCCGGACCTTTTTGTTCCGGCTCAACGTTTATGAGAGGCTGCTGACAACCGTCCGTCTATGGAAGCGAGCACGGAGGCCATCGTAGCCGAGTTCCGGAACGACCTGGGCGGGGACCTCCGGCTCGTCGGTCGCTACGGTCCCGACGACTTCTCGGTGTTGTACGTCCGCGAGGACGTCGAACGGACCCGGTCCCCCGAACAGTTTCAGCGCCTCCACGACCAGATGATGCGGGAGAACCTCTCGAGTTCCTACCTCGAAGACCACTTCGACTCGGGCCGGCTGCGCAGCAGCGTGCTCGGTTTCGAGGGGTTCGTCGCCTTCAATTTCCTTCGGGCCGACCGCGAGGGGTTCGTGGTGACGGTCGACCCGGACGCGGAAATCGAGCTGTGTAGCTTCCTCCGGAAGTTCGAAACCGTGGCCCCGGTTCAGGAGCGCTTCGGCGCCGTCGAGTTCGACGTCCTCCCGAGCGACCAGACGTGTCCGAACTGTGGCTCCCGGCGGACCATCTCGACGCCGACCGCGGGCCCCGAGGCGCCCTATCACTGCATGGACTGCGATACGCCCTTCGGGTGAAGCGCCGCCGGAGAGCACGCTTGTCCGTCGTCTCCGAGTAGGGCCGGGCACTCGGGTATGCCCGGCTCCCTTCTGGCGTCCCGGTGTCCGTCGCCGCGGCGTCCGCCCGGGCGCGCTCGACGTGGGCCTCGGTCGCGCCGGTGCGCTCGATGGCCTCCTCTTGCGGTAGACGCTCCCGTCGCCCGCCGCGGCGCGGATGGCGTACTCCGGGTTCTCCGGCGCGGCCATCGTCTTCGCGACGACGACGTCCGAGGGAACGCCGAGCGCGTCCGCGACCGGGAGCCCACCCCGGGGTACGCCCAACACGAGGTCGGGGTCGAGGTCCGCCGCCGCCAGGCGCTCCGCGAGCCGCTCGCCCGCCTCGCTCCGGGTCCGGAACATGGGGGCAGTAGCCCGGGGACCGCACAAAAACTACTCGCCACGACAGCCTCCATCCATTTCACCTCTCGTACACGGGCCGTTGACTGGACGCGATTCGCGGCCCGAGCGTGTGGAGGGAGCCCGAGGAAGGAGCCTTTGGCTTGCGCCCCGGGGTCGGGGTCAGGCGGCGAGACGCTATCGAACGCGGAGTTTCAGCTCCCGGCGCTCGCCGGCCGGGGAGGCGCCGACGATGTCGACGCCGTCGTCGGTGAGGAGTTCGCGAACGGTCTCGTCCCGGACCGGGTTTTCGGGGACAGTGACGACGATTTCGACGCCGTCGTCGGTCACGGCTCTCTCGGTGCTGGTGGCGCCCTCCGACGCCTCGATGCGCCGTTCGAGGCGCGTGATGCGTCTGCTCATCGCATCACCTCCTCCCCGAAACGCAGCGCTCCCTCTCCCATACTGAACTCGTAGGCGACTTTTACAAAAAACCGTGGCGCCTAGTTGTTGATGGGCCAGCCCGACGGCGTCGAGGGTTTACGCGCCCGGAGAGTCGACACCGGTCACCTCGAAGCGCGCGCCGCCCGCGTTGCTTTCCGCGATGTCGACCGTCCAGTCGTGGGCGTTCACCACCTGTGAGACGACGCTCAGCCCGAGCCCGGTCCCCGAATCCTTGGTCGTGTAGCGCGCCTCGAACACGTCCTCGCGCTCGAATTCAGGGACGCCGGGTCCGTCGTCCGCGACGGCGAACCCCCCGGAAAGGTCGTCGACGGTGACGGTCACCGCATCCCCGCCGTGGTGGACCGCGTTCGCGAGCAGGTTCCGGAGCAGTTCCCGGAGTAGGCGAGGGTCCGCCCGCAGCGAGCGCTCCGTCTCGATGCGGAGCGTCGCGTCCGCCGTGGGGGTGTTCGCCCACGCCTTCCGAACCAGCTCCGCCAGAGAGACGGCCCGCACGTCGTCGGGGCCCTCTTCGCCGCGGGCGAGGGCCAACAGGTCCTCGAGCATCGTCTCCATCCGGTCGTGGGCGCGCACGACCGGGTCGAGGTGGTCGTTGCCCGTCTCCTCGCGGGCGAGCTCCGTCCGCCCGGCGGCGACGTTGAGCGGCGAGCGCAGGTCGTGGGCGAGAACGCTCATGAACGCCTCCAGGCGCTCGTTCGTACGCCGGAGCTCCCGTCTGTTCCGGACGCGCTCGGTCACGTCCTCGAACACCCACACGCGGCCGTAGTAGGCGCCCTCGGCGTCGAGCGCCGGCGCGGTGTAGCGCTCGAATATCCGGCCGTCGTCGAGCTCCAGTTCGCTCTCGCCCGTCTCGCGGGGGTTGTCGTAGAAGTACTCCACCGTGTCCAGAAACCCGCTCGGGTCGACCAGCGAGTCGAGCACCGAGTCGAGGGCCCGCTGGTCGTCGCCGGCCGCGACGACGTTCGCCGGGATGTCCCACATCTCGACGAAGCGCTCGTTGTAGGTGAAGAACTCGCGGTTTTCATCGACGACGAGGATGCCGTTCGGGACGGTCTCGATGACCGCTTCGAGGACCGAGCGCTCGTAGCCCGTCGGCCGGCTCGACGCGTTCTGTGTGTCCTCGCTCGCCCCCATGATACTATTTCACTACCACCGTATCGCGCGCCGCATTTATCTTTTTCCCGCACTTCCGAGGAGCGTCCCGCCGAACGCGAGCAGCCAGAGGACCGCGGGATAGACGACCATGCGCTCGACGCCGCCCAGGCCGAGCGCGCCGTAGCTCTCGGCGAGGACGAAGCGGAGGAGCGAACCGAGGCCGGCCACGCCGGCGAAGACGCCGAGCGCGCGCAACCCCCGCGGGGCGCGCCGGGAGCAGGCGATTACCTGGAGATTGAGCCCGACGAACGCCAGGAGCGCGGCGGCGTAGTGGGGTGCGGGGACCGAGGAGGGGAACAGCCCGACGCCGGCGCTCCCGACCGCCGTCACCCCGAAGAGGGCGAGCAGGCGGCGGCTCCCGTGGAGCCGGTAGTAGGCGTACCCCCCGACGGCGTTGCCGAGGCCGGTCAGCACCATCGTCGCGTTGAACAGGAGCGCCGTCGCCGGGAGCACGCCGAAGTCGCTAATCGCGTCGCCGTGCACCGCGTAGTCGGGCACGAGCGCCGCACAGACCATCAGCGCAAGCGGGAAGCCGGCGCCGGTCACGACGAAGACGGTGCCCGCGAGCGTCCGAGGGTCCGCTACCAGCTGCCGGCGCACGGTTCGAAGGGTCGACATACCGTCCGGTCGGCCGAGCGGCCCGTAAACGTTCCCGCTCCGCGGCGTTCCCGGCTGACCGCAAGCCCTAATTCGGCTGTCGGGCTACTTTCAGTCGTGTCTACCGCGGACGGGCTTGTGAAGCCGAACTGGGTTCGCGCGGCGTTCGTCGCGATGGGGGTCTGTCTCCTCCTCGTCGTCGCCGCGGAGGCGGTCCTCTGGTGGTTCGTCCTCTCGATATTCGAGCCCTCCTTCGTCGTGGGCGTCCTGATGAGCGTCCCCGCCGCTCTCCTGTTGGTACTCGGCGGCTATCGGCTCCCGGAGACGGTCGTACCCGAGGACGCCTACGGCCACATCGGGCTCCTGACCCTCGCCGGCGGCGCGGTGCTCGGCACGTTCTCCCTCCTCACCGGTGTGGCTGTCCTCCCCGATTTCGTCTGGGTGCTCGTGGGGTCGCTTCGATGGGGATTCTCCGTGGGTGCGGGGGTTGGCTTCCTCGTGGGCTTCCTCCACGCCAGAAGCGTCGAACGCTCCGTCGCCGCCCGCGTTGCCGCCGTCCGCGCCGAGGAGACCGAACAGCGACGCGAGTTCCTCACCTACATCAACGGCCTGCTCCGCCACGAGGTGTTGAACACGGCCAACGTCATCGGGGGCCACGCCGAGCTCGCGGCGGAGGCCGCCGACGAGACGGAACTCGAACGCCGCCTCGGCGTCGTCGAGCGCCAGAGCGACGAACTGACGACGGTCATCGAGGACGTGCGGTTCCTGACTGAGGTCGTCCACAAAGACGGACAGGCCGAGGCTATCGACCTCCGCGCGACGCTCGAACGCGAGCTCCGCACACTCCGGGACCGCCACGACGGTGTCGAGACCTCCCTCTCGGCGCCCGAATCGGTGTGGGTGGAGGCCGACCCCCTGTTGCGCCGGGTCTTCTCGAACCTCCTGGAGAACGCGGTCGAGCACAACGACGCCGAGCCCCCGGAGATTTCGGTGACTGTCTTGGCGACGGAGGAGACGGCGACCGTCGAAATCAGCGACAACGGCCCTGGGGTCCCCGAGTCCATGCGCGACTCGCTGTTCGACCTCGACATCAGAAACGACACCACCCACGGACTGGGACTGCAGATCGTCGCCCGGCTCGTCGAGCGCTACGACGGCACCGTCGAAATCGCCGACACCGGTCCCGACGGGACGACCGTCGCCGTCACGCTCCGCCGGACCGAGGCCCCCTAGCCGAAGCGAACGGCGGTTGTCCGCGTCACTCCGCGCTGCTGTTCCATTCCCGCCCGAGAACGGCAGCGTCGGCGATACCGACCTCGCCGTCGCCGGTCAGGTCGGCCCCGGGTGTGTAGCGGCCGGGGCTGGTCGTCGCGTTCCCGTTCCACGCGGTGCCGACGACGACGGCGTCAAAGACATCGACTTCGCCGTCGCCGGTGGCGTCGCCCCCGAGGTACACCGGCGCGGAGAGGGTCGTGTTCACCACGCGGGGTCCGGCCGCCGCGGTGAGTGTGAGGGTGCGCGTCCCGTACCCCGAGCCGTT
Source organism: Halobacteriaceae archaeon (assembly GCA_041639855.1). Classification (GTDB taxonomy): domain Archaea; phylum Halobacteriota; class Halobacteria; order Halobacteriales; family Halobacteriaceae; genus JBEQBK01. Next base: position 8,552 of record JBEQBK010000006.1, read on the forward strand.
CCACGTACTCTCACCGGGCGCGAGTTCGAAGGCCACGGTCGTGTCCATCGGCGATTCCTCGAAGGCCCGTGTCGACGCGTCGTTCCGCCAGTCGTAGCCGACCCGTTCGACGGGGCGGTTCGCGCTCGCCCGCGCCGTCAGCGTCGTCGTCGCGCCCGCGTTCAATACCGGGTCGACGAGCGACGCGGCGACCGAGACCTCGGGCCACGGTTCGGCGACGGTGACGCTGCCGCCGGTCGCGTTGTAGGGGAGCGCGGTCCCGTTCGCCGTTGTGAGCGCCGTCGCGTCGGCGACCGAGAGGGCCGCCGTCGCGTTCCGCTGGGCATCCCGGGCCAACTCGAAGGTGAGTGTCGCGAGGGTCCCGCTCCCGGAGACCCCATCGGTCGCGTTCGGCCGCGAGACAGCGAGCGTGACAGTGCCGCGTTCCGGGTTGATTTCGCGGTGCGACGTCTCGTTTCCGAGGACGTCACCTGCCCCGACGTCCGTCGCGTTCAACACGTCGGCGTCGTAGTCCACAACGACCGTCGCATCGGTGACGCTCGCTTCCCCCAGGTCGGCAGTCACGTTCACCGTGAGCGGCTCCGCCGGTGCGATGGACCCGTTCGCCGGACCGAAGCCGAGGTCGGCGTGTGGCGGCACGACGCGCACCGAGCGGGTCGGGGTGGTTCCGTTCGGGCCGCCGACCCGGAGGTCGTATCGCCCGGCCGATTCGACGCGCTCAACGAAACGGAGCGTTCGGCGCTCGCCCGGTGCGAGCGTGCCGTTCTGCTGGCCGAACACGGTGTCGTTGGCCGAGAGGCTCGCGTTGAACGTTCCCGTGGCGGTCCCGCGGTTCACGACGGTCGCAGTGACCGCGAGGGGGTCGCCGGGGCGGGGGTCGCTCCGGTTGTGCGTGAGGTTCCGGTAGGCGATGTCCGGCGTTCCGTTCGTGGCCACCGACTCCCACGCGAGGGCGGGATAGCCGCCCGGTCGGACGGTCCACACGTCCCCGAAGTCGAGTGTCGTCATGTTGGAGCGCGCGGCGACGCCGGTCATCCGCGCCGACGTGAGGCCGGTTCCGTTCGCGCCCCCGGCTTCGACTGTGGACGTGTCCCAGTAGAGGTCCGCCGACTTCCCGGTGTTCCTGGCGCCCGCGTTCGTGCCGACGAGGCCGTCGGAGGCGTTCCCCGCGGCGTACGAGTCGGTGACTCGCCCCGCGTTCGTGCCGACGAGGCCGGTCTCGGCGTCGGCCAGCGAGTACGACTGGGTGACGCGGCCGACGTAGTCGTTCCCGTACACATGGCCGACGAGGCCGGCGCCGTCGACGGTCCCCCGCGTGAACGAGCGCTTGACCGTCCCGGAGTAGCTGAGATACCCCACCAGGCCCCCCACGTCGTCGCCGCCGACGACGTCTCCGGAGACGGAGGAGTTATTGACCGCCGCGTTGGCCAACCCGGCGATGCCGCCGACCGTCTCGGCTCCGGTGATGTTCGCGCCGACGAGGCTGACGTTCTCGACGGCCTCGTTCCCGAACCCGACGTAGCCGAACAGCCCGACGCCTCTCGCGGTAGGGCGGTCGATGGTCAAGTTGCGTATCGTATGGCCGTTCCCGTCGAAGACGCCGTCGAAGGGGCCCGTCCCCGAGCCCACCGGGTTCCCGACGGGGTCGAAGCCTTTCCCGCCGTTCCACGCCGCGGTTTCGGAGGCGTCGATGTCGCTTCCGAGAACGTAGTGCGCTCTGGGGTCGTACGCCGTGTAGTTGTCCTCCATCGCCTGCAACGCGGAGGCGTTCGTGATGACGTAGGGGTCGCTTGGGGTGCCGCTCCCGGACAACTGCTCGCTGTCGATGTCTTTCTCGGGTGTCTCGAAGACGTTCACCCGCACGCTCGTCGACGTGTTCGCGCTCGCTATCTCGGCCGTGTATCGGCCGGTCGTTCCCGCCGCGGTGGGAACGGAGAGGACGACCGTCTCTTGGGATTCCCCCACGAGTTCGACGGTCCGCGTGGCTGTTCCGACGCCGCCCAGGTTCAACGAGATGCCCTGTGTGTCGGGGGCGTACCCGTCGTTAGTGACGTGGACCGTCGCCTCGAAGGATTCGCCGGGTTCGACGGGCCGGTTCGTGTCGTTGAGGCTGACGACGAACTCTCGGGTCCGCGGGACGATTCTTCCGGTGACGGTCGCCGGGTCGTCCGGCCGCTCGGCCGAGAGGGTCGCCTCGTAGGGGTTTGCGTACCCCGGGTAGAGCTCCTCAGTCGGGACCGAGATGATTCGCTCGACCGTCTCGCCCGGTTTCAGGTCGACGCTCGTGTCGTTCCGGAGGACGGGCTCGATGAGATTCGGGTCTTTCGCCGACAGCGTGACGTTCTGCTCGCCGGCGTAGTCGTCCGTGTTGGTTATCTCGGCGACGACCCGGAGGGGCGTGCCGGCGAACACGTCGTGCTCGCCCGCGCCCGGCGGGTCGCCCTTCGTGTCCACTACCGACACGTCGAACGTCGGCGGGCGCGCGTGTTCGACGGTGACGTTCGCGTCCGTCGTCTCGTTGGGTGTCGCTATGGTTACTGTGTGGTTCCCGGGGTCGAGCGTCCCCGTCGGGAACTGGAAGAAAATCGAGGTGTCTCGCCCGGGAGCGAGTACCGGCGATTTCGACGCGGAGGCGGAGCCGGGGAGCCGTACGGTAGTCGCCGCTTCCCCGCCGCCTTCGCCGGTGTTTCCGACGCGGACGGATACGTTCAACGGCGTTCCCGTCTCGACGGGACCGCTCGTTCCGACCGACTCGATGGCGAAGTACGGCCGTTTGGGTGCCTCGACCGTCACCGTCCGGTTCGTGGTGTCGCTTTCGCCCTCGTCGTCGGTGACCGTCAGCGAGACGGTGTACGTTCCACTCGCGTCGTAGGCGTGTTCGGCGGTCGCTCCCGTCGCAGTCGTGCCATCGCCGAACGTCCACTCGTAGTTCGTGACGGTTCCGTCCGGGTCCGTCGAGTTCACCCCGTCGACGCCGACCGTTTCGTTCGGAGTGACGGTCTCCGCGGAGAGGTCGATGCGGGCCGTCGGGGGGTCGTTGGTCGCGTTCGTCTCGAACGCCGTCGAGACGTTGAACGCGGCCCAGTTCTGCGGGCCGGCGCTCGTGACCGTCTCGGCCGTCGGGTACCGCTCGAAGGATGCCGGCTCGGTGTCGTCGTGGACGAGCGGCTCGAACGCCGTTCGGTAGGTCAGCCAGGCGCTGCCCGCCTCGCCCGTTCGCTCGACGGTAAGCCGGTAGGTGTTGTTCTCGCCCGGGTCGTAGGGCTCGTAGATATCGGTGAGGGGGGCCGTTGCGGGGGCCCGGCTGCCGTTCCGGTACTCGACCGGTTCGCCCGCGCTCGTGTGCTCGACGAACACGTCCTCGTCGCCCGCGGTCTGAGTGACGTCCGTCACGTTCAGCGTGTCGGCGTGGGCGACGCTCAGATACCCCTGCGTGGACGTGACGCCCGCGTCCTCGCCGTTCGAGGCCCGGACAGTGACGGTTGTCGTCTCGCCCACCGAGAGTTTCGCGAGCCGGTCGCGGAGCTCGCTGCGGGAGGAACCGAGGCGCACGCTCGGCGCGGGGGCACGCGCGAGGGGGAGCGACACGCCGCGGATGCGGTCGAACTCCTCGCGGGCGTAGGCGTTGACCGCGTCGAAGTAGTCCACGTACGTGGGCCGCTCCTGTATTGCAGCCTCCCGGCGTTGGTTGTTCGACTGGGCGTAGAGATTGGGACTCACGTTCTCCTCGGAGACGCCTTCCGGGTCGACGTGCTCGCCGAGCTGTTCCGGATAGTTCGAGCCGACGTTCCCCGAGTAGCCGAGCAGCAGGTACTGCTTGCGATGGAGGTTTTTGAGTACCTCCTCGCGGTCACCGTTGCGCCACGCCTCCGCCTCCGCGCGCGAGAGGGCCGCGAGTTCGCTGAGGAGATACGAGGTGTTCCCCGCGCTCTCGATGGGTTCGACGTCCATCGCGTTCTCGAAGGTGGTGTACAGGCGACGGTTCACCCGAGTTATCTTCCCGACCGTCGTGGCCTCCCCGAAGGAGCCCTTCGCCATGCCGTAGGCGCTCTGCGCGTTCTGCAGCGTATCGAGGTTGTTCGCGCGGAGTCCGGCGGCTACCCCGACCGCCTCGTCGAGATACGCCGTCACGAGCGACGTAGCCGCCTCGTTGATGACGATGGTGAACTCCTTCATCATGTACCGGTCGGCTTTCGACTCCCAGTCGATTCGGAAAAACTCGTTGTAGCTCCGGTTGTACGTCTCCGACAGCCGGGCCTGCGCCTGAGCGGCCTGCGCTAGCTGGGTCGCCGAATCGGCCGAGGCGGCGACCTCGTAGGTGACCGACGCGCCGTCGCCGTTGTCCGCACCGGGCGTCGGGTCGGCTGTGAGCGTCACTTCCTCGGTCGGTTCGCTCCGGTTGAGTGCGAAGCGGACCATCACGGTGTGCTTCGACGCATACGTCTCGTTGGGGGCCGAGAACGGAGTGGTGCTCGAAACCGTACAGCCCTTCGCGCAGTCCTCGCCCACGTTCTCGGGCACGTCGTCGTAGTCGCTCCCGTCCGACGCGAGCGAGACGATGCGGGCGCCGTTCCCCGTGAGGTCGAGTTCGAGTTGCGGCTCCGAAACGGCCGGGAGGTCGAACCACCCCTGCTTGCCCACGTCGACCGTCACGACGGCGGTGTAGACGCCGCCGTCGACGAACGATTCGGAACCACCCGGCGCGATGCGCGCGCTCTGGTTGAGCTCGTCCCGGATGGCCTCGGTGCCGACGTCGGTTGTAGTGCTCCCGGTTGCGTTCGCCCCCCGTGGCGTGCTCTCTCCGACGGTCGTACCGCCGGCAATCGGTGCCGCCGCGAGCGAGATGGCCAACAGGACGACGAACAGGTCACTCCGAGTCGTTCTCGGCATCTATCGGACCGTCGATTCGACGGCAGTATAAAAATATTGACGCGGCATCGTTCCGGTCTACGCCGCGCGGAGCGTTAGCGTCGCCCTGCTGCCGCCCTCCGCGCGGGTCTCGACGGCGAAGTCCCCGCCGTACTGTTCGGCGGTCCACTTCGTCAGCCAGAGACCGAGCCCGCCGCTGTGGTCGAGTTGGGTCTCGATGCCGTCGCCGTTGATGAGGTCGCGTTCGCTCTCGGGAATGCCCTCGCCGTCGTCGAGGACGTCGACACGGACGGTGTCCCCCTCGCGGCGCCCACGGACGGTCACCGTCGGCGGGTCGCCCCCGTAGCGACACGCGTTCCGGACGAGCTCCCCGAGCGCCCGCTCGATGTGTTCGCCGGCCCGGGCCGAGAGGTCGCCCGCCACGTCGAGGGTGAGGTCAGCGTCGGGGAACTCGGCCGTCCACGCCTCGCGGTTCTCGGCGATGAGTTCTTCGACGTCGACGGTTCCCGTCCGGGGCTCGCCCTCCAGGAAGTCGTCGAGAACGCGAATGCGCTCCTGCGTTTCGGCGAGGTCGTCGCCGACGCGTTCGACCTTCCCGCCGAGGTCGTTGCCTTCGTCGCGCAGCTGTTGGCCGTAGCCGAGCAGTAGCTGTGCGGCGTGGCGCAGGTCGTGGCGCACGAAGCGGTTCATCACGGCGGCGCGCTGGCGCTGTTTAACCACTGTCCGAGCGCGGATGCGACGCACGTCGTTGAAACCGATGAGGACGTGGGCGAACGCGCTCACGCCGACGACGACGCCTCCCGAAAGGAGCGGTTCCGTTATCCGTCCGCCGGTGGCCGCTTGGAAGGAGGCAACGAGCCCGAGAACGGCGGTCGTGACGACGACGCCCAAGACGTTCCACCCCGCGACGCGGAGCAGGTGCTCGGAGTTTACGTCCGTCCGCGCGGCCAGCACGCCACCCGCGGCGAACGCCACGCCGAGGACGGTGTTCGCGCCCGCGACGATGAGTCCGGACGTGCTGTGCACACCGTCCGCCGCGCTCAACGCGACGACGGCGAGCAACCCGAGACCGGTCACACTGATGATGCCGGCCCCGGCGATGCGCTGCCAGTCCATACCGGGGTACTCTCGTGGGGAACTACAACGGTGTCGACCGAGGGATTCACGGACTGCCTGACAGGGGGTCCGGCGTCCGTTTCTCGGGTATTCGGGTAATTTCGAACCGGTTTGGAATACAGTATCGAAAGTTTACAATTTCGGACCCGTCAGTACGGGCTCCGCGTTTCACAATTGGCGGAAAAAGACGCGCGTACTGGCTATAACGGACGAAACGGCCCGTACACCGAACGGAAGGCCGCGGGGGTTCGGAGGGGCGTAATTCAAGCCGGTATTAGCGGCCGCAAACGTGCTTAAAGGAGAGATAATGCCCTAAAAGGTGGTATAGATGCTGTATTACCCTCGTTCTGAAGGGCACCGCGACGAAATATATGAATACTGGTTAGATATAGAAAAAGACACTTCACAAACTATTATTCGAACGCCCTTCACACCGCCTACGACGATTCGGTGCTCCGGAAGAGAACGGGGATTTCGGAATCGAGGAGGACACGCTGGCTCGTGCTCCCGAAGACGGCCTTGCCCGTCGGCGAGCGCTGCCGGCCGGTGAGCACGATGAGGTCGGCGTCGAACTCCTCGGCCGCCGCGAGGATTTCGGGTGCGGGCGTGCCACTGCGCTCGGCGAGTTCGGTCTCGATGCCCGCCACTTCGAGTTCGTCGCGTACCTCGCGGACGGCCTCAACCTGGCCGACCGAGGCCCCCTCGGGGTTCTCCCCGAACACATGGAGGAGGACCGCCCGCGTCTCCGTCGCCTGGAGGGGGATGTCGAGAAGCGCCTCGACTTGCTCTGTCGCCCGGTCCGTGTCGTCGATGGGTACGAGAACTCTGTACATGGGTGTGTATCGTCGCCCGCCGTGCTACTCCTTTGTTGCGGTAACAACGCGGAGCCGCGGGTGGTCGCCTGGCCGGTTCCCCCGGAGCTCGTGTGCGCCGCCGAACGCCACCGTGTCGCCGACTGCGCCTGACCCGTCGGCGAGTTGCGCGACGAGACGCACGTCGCCGAAGCGGGCCAACCCCAGATGGTTGGGGCTCCGGACGTCCTCGGGAGTGACGCGTGCCTCAGTGACGGCGAGGAGTTCCCCCTCGCCGAGGGCGTACGTGTCGATGGCGCCGCCGCCGCAGTCCGGACAGCGCTGTCGCGTGTAGTACCACCGGGCGCCACAGTCCTCACAGACGAAGGCTTCGCCGGCGTGTGGTTCCGTGCGTTGTGTGGTCATGTTTCGAGGAGCGTACAGACGCTGTTGTTGCCGAAGCCCGCGACGTTGATGGCGAAGCCACAGTCGGCGCCCGCGACCTGTCGTTCCGGTTCGGCGTCGCCGCGCAGCTGCCAGACCAACTCGACCAGTTGGGAGATTCCCGTCGCACCGAGCGGGTGGCCCCGCGCCTTCAGCCCACCCCCCGGATTCACCGGGAACGCGCCGTCGAGGGCGGTCTCACCGTCCATCGTGGCCCGCCAGGCGGTGCCGGTCTCGTAGAAGCCCAGCTCCTCCAGCTCTAGGAGTTCGAGGACGGTGAAGGCGTCGTGGATACAGGCGATGTCCACGTCCGCCCTGTCGCGTTCCGCCCGGGCGAACGTCCGCTCGCCGGCCGCCCGGACGCTCCCGAGTTCGAGGACGTCCTCGCGGGCCGCGACGGCGTGGGTGTCGGTCGCGCTCGCGAAGCTCGCGACGTGGACGCCGTCCCCCCGCGTGAGGACCAGCGCCGCCGCGCCGTCGGTCATCGGACAGCAGTCGTAGAGCCGGAGGGGGTGGGCGACGACCGGCGAGTCGAGGGCGTCCGCCACGCTGATTTCCTTGCGGAACTGTGCGACCGGGTTGGAAGCGGCGTTGGCGTGGTTCTTCGCGGCGACCGCGGCCAGCGCCTCCCGCGGGGCCCCGTACCGGTCGAGATACGCCCCCGCCGCGAGCCCGCCGAACGAGGGCAGGGTCAGCCCTTGGAGGTACTCCCGCTCGTGGGTGAGTTTGCTGATGGCTTCGGTCACGCGGGCGGTGTCGCCGTCGGACATCCTCTCGGCGCCGACGACGAGCGCGACGTCGGACTCGCCGCCCGCGACGGCCTCGATGCCCCGGTGGGTCGCACTCGCGCCGGTGGCGCTGGTGTTCTCGACCCGGTCCGCACGGACGCCCTCGACGCCGAGCGCGGAGACGAGCGCGTTCGCCAGACCGGCTTGGGAGTTGAGGGCCTCGGTGAGGACGTTCCCGACGTGGAGCGACGTGACGGCTCCGGTCCCGTGTCCCGCGTCGTCGAGGGCGTCCTCGGCCGCGGCCGCCGCGAGTTCGAGCACCGAGCGGTCGCTCTCGTCCCGGAAGGGGGTCGTCCCGACGCCGGCGATGTGGACGCCGGTCATCTCACGGTACCCCGCTGGACCCGACCGTACGCCGCCGTTGGATGTCGTCTGTACGCATGGCTACGCCCCGCGAACGGGTCGGCCGAACGGCGCGCTCGCCGCGACCGACTGCTCGCTAGAGGGTAACTAGCTATCACCGCCCGTGGGTAAAAACGTGCCTGTTCCGGCGACGGACGCCGTCCGTTCGCTTCCCGGCGCCGAACGGGAACCCCGGTTACACGGATGCTACCATATCCTTTTGCCCTCGTACGCCAATCTCTCACACGAGGTATGTCACGAACTATAATACGGAACGGTGAAGTCGTCTCGCTCGACCCGGAGGTGGGCGACTTCGAGGCGGCGGACGTGCTCGTCGAGGACGGCGAAATCGTCGCGGTCGGGCCCGACCTTTCGGCGCCGAACGCCGAGGTCGTGGACGCGTCGAACCACATCGTCCTGCCGGGCTTCGTGGACTCGCACATCCACCTCGCACAGACCCAGGTCAGGGGCATCGCCGGCGACTGGTCGCTCATGGGCGAGTACTTCGATCACATGCTCGGCAACATCACCGGGCTCTACCGGCCCGAGGACATGTACTTGGGTGGGCTTTTCGGCGCGCTGGAGAAGCTCCACACGGGAACGACCACGGCGCTGGACTGGTCGTACCCCAACACGCTCGAACACGGCGAACGGGCCGTCGACGCGCTGCAGGACGCCGGCCTGCGCGCGGTGTACACCTACGGCCCGCCGGGCGACGACGCGGCGAAGTGGTGGTTCGAGAGCGACGTCGGGCTCCCCGAGGGGAACATCCGCGAGCTCTACGACGCGAAGATACGCGACGACGACCTGCTGAACCTGGCGCTCGGGCTCCGGGGCCCGGATTTCTGCGTTGACGAGACGGCCCGCGCCGATCTGGAACTGGCGCGCGAGCTGGGGGCGCTCGCCACCATCCACATGGGCGCGGCGACGTGGCCCTCCTCGGTGTACAACGAGGAGTACCAGGGCTTCGGCGCCCTCCGCGATATGCTCGGCCCCGACGTCAACATCGCCCACGGCAACCACTTCTCCCAGGAGGATATCCAGCACGCCGTCGACGCCGGCGCGTCCTTCTCCTCAACGCCGGAGGTCGAGATGCAGATGGGCCACGGCATCCCGGTCACGGGGAAGGTCCTGCAAGCGGGCGGGCGGCCCGCCTGGGGTGTCGACGTCTGTTCGAGCACTACCGGCGACATGGGGAGCCAGATGCGCATCGGGCTCCAGCTCCAGCGGATGTTCGAGAACCAGGAGACACTCGAAACCAAGACGGACGTCACGGAACTCGGCATTAGCTGCCGGGATACCCTTGAGATGGCGACCATCGAGGGCGCGAAGGCGCTGGGCATGGAGGACGAAATCGGCAGCCTCACGCCCGGGAAGCGCGCCGACATCGTCATGGTCCGGACGGACGACTTCATGACGGCGCCCTCCCACTCGCCGATTCAGACGGTCGTCTTCCAGGCCGACGCTTCCCACGTCGACCATGTGATGGTCGACGGCGAGTTCCGCAAGCGCGACGGGAAGCTGGTGAGCTCGCTCGTCGAGGACGAGTTCGACCGCTTCGTCGAGTCGGGCCGCCGGCTCGTCGAGGAGTCGGGGATAGAAATATAGCCGTCCGACCTCCACGTACGGCCGGGAGCCGAACACGGACCCACAGATAATCTATGCGACTTGGAACATACACGACGGCGGAGACAGCACAGCGTTGGTGTGGCGCCTCGGTACCGGACGGCGTCGTCAACCTCCCGGAGGCCGGCGCGGCCTGTGGCGTGACGATACCCGCTTCGACGAGCGAACTTCTCGCGGCGTGGCGCTGGCGCGAGAAGGCCGAACTCGCGCTCGAACACGCCGAAGAGACGGGCGAAGGCCTCTACGACGAGGACGCCGTCTCGCGGCACGCGCCCGTCACCGACCCCGAGAAAATCGTCTGTGTCGGGTTGAACTACCGCGACCACGCCGAGGAGGGGGACAACGAGATCCCCGAGACCCCCGTTCTGTTCTCGAAGTTCCCGACCTGCGTGTCGGGGCCCGAGGACGACATCGTGTGGGACCCCGAGCTCACGGGGAAGGTGGACTTCGAGGCCGAACTCGTCGCGGTCATCGGCGAGGAAGCCCGCGATGTGAGCCGGGCCGAGGCGATGGACCACGTCGCGGGCTTCCTCGTCGGCAACGACGTGTCGGCTCGGGACCTCCAACACGGCGACGGCCAGTGGGTCCGCGGGAAGAGTTTGGACACCTTCGCGCCGGTCGGGCCCGAACTCGTGACCAGAGAGGAAGTCGAGGACCCCCACGACCTCGACATCTACTCGGAAGTGAACGGCGAGCGCATGCAGGAATCCTCGACCTCGAATCTCATCTTCGGCATCGACGAGTTGGTCGCCTTCTGCAGCCGGGCGTTCACGCTCACTCCCGGTGACCTCCTCTTCACCGGGACGCCACCCGGCGTCGGGGTCTACCGCGAGCCGCCCGTCCTTCTGGAGGAGGGCGATTCGGTCACCATCGGCGTCGAGGGGCTCGGCGAGCTGACGAACAGCTGCGCGTATCGCTGAGGCGCTTTCCGGCCGGTTTCCCGTTATCCGGGACGCTTATTGTCCGCGGCCGGTAACCCACTGTATGGGAGATAATACCGCATCGCGTGTCTCGACGACCGAGACCTCCTTCGACATCGTCGACGCGCTCACCGAACAGGGGTCCATGACCGTCGAGGAGCTGGAGGCCGAGTTGGGGCTCACCAACAGCACGGTCCACCGCCACCTCACGACGCTCCGCGAGCGCGGGTACGTCGTCAGGGACGGCCCCGAACACCGCCTCGGCTTTCAGTTCCTGACCGTCGGTGGGGCGCTCCGGCGGACCATCACCGCCTACCCGATGATCAAGACCCAAGTCGACACGCTGGCCGCCGAGACGGACGAGCGGGGCCAGTTCATCGTCCGCGAGAACGACGAACGGGTGTATCTCTACACCGAGACCGGGGAACACTCCGTGCAGACGGGCGCCCACATCGGACGCCGGGGCCCCATCCATTCGAGCGCGGCCGGCAAGGCCATCCTCGCGAACCTCCCCGAGGCCGAGCGCGAGCGCTTCCTCTCCGAGACCGACTTGGAGACGACGGGGCCGAACACGATTACCGACCCCGAGGAGCTCCGGGCGGAGTTCGCGGATATCCGCGAGCGGGGCTACTCCACCAACTTACAGGAGTCCACGGGCGGGGTCCACGCGGTCGGCGCGCCGGTCACCCGCCCGAACGGCGAGGTCATCGGCGCGCTCAGCGTCTCGGGACCCGCGACGCGGCTCAAGGGCGAGCGACTGGAAACGGAGATACCGGACGCGGTGTTGGCGGCGACGAACGAACTGGAACTGCATATCGAGCACGCCTGACGCGGCGCGCTCGCCCCGCTACTCGATTGTTCTTCCCATCCCGAGGTGCTCGCGCTGGACCGCCTCGTCCGCGTCGAGGTCCTCGGCGCGCCCCTCGTAAACGACCTCGCCCTTATCGAGGATGTAACACCGGTCCGCGGTCGAGAGTGCGACGTTCAGGTTCTGCTCAACGAGCAGGAGCGGCACCGCCGCCTCGCGGAGGTGGTCGATGATCTCGACGATGCGCTCGACGATCTGGGGGGCGAGTCCCTCCGTGGGTTCGTCGAGCAACAACAGCTTGGTCGGGCCCAACAGCGCCCGGGCGATAACCAACATCTGCTGTTCGCCGCCGCTCAAATCGGAGGCGTCGAAGGACCGGCGCTCCTCGAGGCGCGGCAGGAGGTCGTACACCTCGTCGAGCGTGAACGCGCCCTCGCCCCTGAGTTGGCCCATCCGGAGGTTCTCCTCGATGGTCAGGTCCGGGAAGATAGAGCGCTCCTCGGCGACGTAGCTGATGCCGCGCCGGCTAATCTGGTATTCGGGGAGTCCCGTTATCTCCTCGCCCTCGAAGGTTATCGAGCCGCGTTCCGGTTCGAGGACGCCCGTGATGGTGCGCAGGGTCGTCGTCTTCCCGACGCCGTTGCGTCCGAGCAGGGAGACGACCTCCCCGGGCTGGACCGTCAGCGAGACGTCCCGGAGCACCTGGCTCTTGCCGTAGGAGGCGTCGACGCCGTCCATCGCGAGCAGGGGGTCACTCATCGCTGGACCCCAGGTAGGCGCGCTGGACGCGCTCGTCGTCGGCGATTTCGTCGGGCGTTCCCTCCGCGAGTGTGGCTCCGTTGTGCATGACTGTAATCGTATCCGCTGTACTGAGCACGATTTCGACGTCGTGTTCGATGAACACGAGCGTGATGTCGCGTTCGACGATGAGTTCGCGGATCATCTCGATGGTCTCGATGGAGTCCTCCTTACCCATCCCCGCGGTCGGTTCGTCGAGGAGGACCAAGTCGGGCTCACCAGCCATCGTCAACGCGATGTCGAGTCGCCGGCGGTCGCCGTGGCTCAACGCGTCCGCGCGCTGGTCGGCCAGCTCGGCGAGGCCGATGTCCGCGAGGAGTTCTTCGGCCCGTTCGACGGGTTCGGTGAGCGTGTCGGCGCGGCGCCACATCGAGTCGTGGTTCTCGTCGTGTATCTGGGTCGCGATGCGGACGTTCTCGTGGACGCTCAGCCCCTCGTAGACGTCCACGATTTGGAACGAGCGGCCGATACCCTTCCGCGTTATCCGGTCGGGCGAGAGTCCGGTGATGTCCTCGCCCTTGAAGTAGATCTGTCCCTCCGTCGGGCGCAACAGCCCGCTGATGAGGTTGAACAGCGTCGATTTCCCGGCCCCGTTCGGGCCGATGACGGCGTGGATGGCGCCTTCCTCGACCGCGAGGTCCATGTCGTCCACGGCGACGAGTTCGCCGAACTGCTTCGTGAGGGTCTCGGTTTCGAGTATCGTCATTGCTCGTCCTCCGTACCGGATTCGTCACTCGGTTCGCCGGCCGTCGCGGCGTCCGCCGACCGGCCGCCGTCCAGTGTGCTCTGTATCCGCCCGAAGACGCTGACGAGGCCCCGCGGCGCGAACATCACGATGAGCACGAGGATAACGCCGAAGACGAGGCGCCACTGCTCGGTGTAATCGGAGAGGAGGCTCTCCAGACCGATGAGCGTCATGCCGCCGATTATCGGTCCGTAGAGGGTGCCGATACCGCCCAGAATCATCGCGAACAGCACGTCGCCCGAGACGAACCAGTAGAGGCTGTTCGGGCTGACGAACTGCTGGTAGGTGACGAACAGCGCGCCGGCGAGCCCGCCGATGGCGCCGGAGAGCGCGAACGCGCGGCGCTTGTACTTGTCCACGTCGTACCCCAAAAAGGAGGTCCGGCGCTCGCTCTCGCGGATGGCGGTCAGGACGCGCCCGAAGGGCGAGTCCATCGTCCGGACCGCGAGGTAGTAACAGCCCAGCAGGACCCCGAGTGCGAGGTAGTAGAAGACCACGGGGTTGGTCACGTCGATGGTCATGAACAGTTCGGGCGCCTGCACGGACATGCCGTTGCTGCCGCCCGTCAGCTCCGGCGTCGAGACCGCGAACTGGTAGATGAGCTGGGCGGCCGCGAAGGTTATCATCGCGAAGTAGACGCCCGAGAAGCGCACGGAGAGCGCGCCGATAGCCCACGCGAGCGCTGTCGTGACAGCGACCGCGACGGCGATGGCGAGCAGGAAGGAGTTCGAGACGTGCGCCACCGTCAACGCGACGGCGTAGGCGCCGACGCCGTAGAAGGCCGCGTGGCCGAAGGAGATGAGGCCGAGGTAGCCCATGACGATGTCGAGGCTCAACGCGAAGAGCCCCCAGATGAACATCAGGGCGAGCAGCCCGAGCACGTAGGTCGAGAACAGCCGTTCCACCCCCAGCGGGACGAGCGCGAGCGCGCCGAGGACGGCGAGCACCTTCGGGTTCGTGAGCCGCACGGGGGAGATGGTCTCGGAGAAGGATATCTTCGCGGCCTCGCTGCGTATCTCGTAGCTGCCCAGAATCCCCTGTGGCCGGACGAGGAGAATCCCGAACATCAGGAGGTAGATGAGGTACTGGGTGATGTCCGGGAAGAACACCACGGAGAGCGTCTCCATCATCGCGATGACGAAGGCGGCGATGGCCGAGCCCAGGTAGCTCCCCATCCCGCCGACGATGACGATGATGAAGGCGGTGATGAGGATGCTGTTCCCCATCGAGGGGTCGACCGTCGTGAACGGTCCCGCGAGCACGCCGGCGGCCCCCGCGAGGAACGCGCCGAGCGCGAAGACGAGGGTGAAGTACGGCCCCAGGCGGACGCCCAGCAGCCGGACGGTCTGTTTGTCCTGTGTCCCCGCGCGGACGATGAGCCCGAAGGTAGTGTACCGGAAGAGGGCGTACGTCGCGACGCCGATGAGCAACCCGGCGCCGATGAGGAAGAGGCGGTACTTCGGGTAGAATATCGGCCCGAGCTCGACGGCGCCGGCGAGGATGTCGGGCGTGGGGAGCTGCTGTGGCTGTTCGCCCCATATCAGCTCCACGAGGTCCGTGATGATGAGGACGAACCCGAAGGTGAGGAGGATGTGATACAGCGGCTCGCGGTCGTATATCCGCTGGAGCGTGAAGCGTTCGATGACGGCCCCGAGGAGCGCGACGCCTAGGGGCGCGATGAGCAGCGCGACGAAGAAGCTCTGTCCCGCGCCGACGATGGTGTACGCGAGGTAGGCGCCGACCATGTAGAGCGCGCCGTGGGCGAAGTTGATGATGTCGGTGATGCCGAAGATGACCGACAGCCCGGAGACCATCAAGAGGTAGAGCACGGCCAGGCCCAACCCGTTCAGGAACTGCGTGAACAGGAGCTCCGGACTGATGGCGAGTGGGACGGCGGAGATTGATGCTGTCATGTGGGTCCTACAGTGACGGCATGTCACAGCCCGTTTCGCTGCAGGGCTCGATGACGTCCTCGGCGGAGCGGGTGTCGAGGATCTCGTAGCTCGGGAAGTCGTACTGGTCGGGGGCGGTCATCCGACCCATCGGGTACGGCCGCTCGGCCTGGTGGTCGCACTCCCGGATGGTGGTCTGGCCCATCGGCGTATCGGCTTGGATACCTTCGAGGGCGGGCACGATGTCCGCCGTGGCGACCGAGCCGACCTCCTCGGCGGCCTGCCGGTGGAGCATCAGGCTCGTCCACATCACCATCGCCGGCTCGTCCGGCGGGGCGCCGTGCATCTCGGCGTAGTAGTCCACGAACTGCTGGTTCACCTCGCTCGGGTCCTTGACGGGGTAGCGGATGTTGCCGTAGACCCCGACGACGTTCGACCCCAACGCCTGTCGGATGGGGATGGTGAGGTTCTGGCTGACCAGGTCCTTCTGTTCTTTGAGCCCGAAGGAGTTCGCCTGGTTTATCATCGCGATGAGGTCCGAGCCCGTCAGGCCCATCAACACCCAGTCGGCGTCGGAGGCCTGTATCTGGCTGATGTACGAGGCGTAGTCGCTCGTCCCGAGCGGGGTGCTCGTCTCGCCGATTATCTCCCCGTTGTCGGACTCCTCGATGAGCCGACCCCACTCCTCGCGGATGGACTGGCCGTAGCTGTAGTCGGCGTAGTGAATCCAGACCTTGTCGCCGAGGTTCTCGATCGACCACGGCGCGCCGGCCAGCGCGTCCTGCTGGGCGGAGAAGACGTAGCGGAACGTCGTCGGGGCACAGTTGCTCCCCGTGGTCGACTCGGCGCCGCCGTACGGCCAGAAGGGAACACCGACCGAGTAGGCGTACTCCGCGACGGAGTTGGTGACGGCCCCCGAGACACTGCCCACGAGCACGTCGACGTTCTCCTGTTCGACGAGGCGTCTGGCCTCCTCGCGCCCGACTGCGGGGTCGGTCTCGGTGTCGCCGAAGGTGACCTCCACCTGTCGGCCGTTGATGCCGCCCTGTTCCTCGTTGATGTACTGGACGGCGGACTCCACGCCCTGCTGGGCCGTTGTCCCCAGCGAGGCGAGGGGGCCCGAGAGCGGAACGGGAGAGCCGACGTGGACGGCGTTCCCCGAACCGCCCCCGTTCGTGGTTGTCGTGGTGGTGCCGTTGCCGTTTCCGTTGCTGTTACACCCGGCCAGCCCGGTCAGTGCGATGGATGCGCCGACTGTTTTGATGACGGAACGCCGACTCGAGAGACTGCTCGCCGCCCTCTTTTCGTGACCCATACTATCACTCTCTATCATGATAGTATAAGCGTTGTCGAGCGCATCTGACACGTGGGAAGACGCGATTACGCGGCGCGGACGGCCGTAAGCGTGCCGCCCGTTCCCTCCCCCACGAACGTTTATTATCGACACTGACGAAACAACGAACGCATGACGCTGTTAATCGGCACGGACGAGGGGCTCTACGCGGCCGGGAAACTCCCCTTCGAGTCGGCGGAGCTCCGTTTGGACTGTGGGATGGTTACCGGCGTGGAGACGTTCGACCACACCGACGACGTCTTCGTGTCGGCCACGGAGGGGGCCTTTCGCTCCTCGGACGGCGGCGAGACGTGGGAGGACCTGGCGGTGCCCACCGGCAGCCGTTTCTGGCACGCCGGGGCGAGCGAGGTCTGGTCGGTGCTCTCGACGCCCGAGGCCCTCTACGCGGGGACCAACGACCCCTACGTCTACCGCTCCGTGGACGACGGCGAGACGTGGGCCGAGATGAAGGGCTTTCGTGACCTCCCCTCTCGGGGCCACTGGGAGTCGCCCATCGACCCCCACTACGCGCGGTTGCGCTGTCTGAAATCCGTCCCGGGGCGCCCCGAACAGCTCATCGCGGGCGTCGAGGCCGGCGGCATCCACGTCAGCCGCGACGGGGGGCAGACGTGGCACGACCGCCGGGACACCATCGTCGACGACATCCACGAGGTCGTCCCCGTTTCGGAGGACGTCTGGCTCGCGGCGACGGGCTACCTCGACCACAACCTCGAAAATCTGGGTCTCGGCCACGCCGTCGGGGAGGGGGGCCTCCATCGGACGGTCGACGGCGGCGACTCGTGGACGCGCATCGACGTCGGGAACGACTACTCCTACATCCGCAACGTCTTCGCCCACGACGGCCGCCTCCACTTCGGCGGGGGCGAGGAGGCGCCGCCCGCGTGGGTCGACGACAGTCACACCGCGGCGCTCTTCGAGTCCACGAACTTCGGCCGGGACCTCGAACGCGTTTCCTACCCGACGGAACCTAACCAGGTCATCGAGACTTGGGACGTCTACGAGGGCGACGTGATATGCGGGTCGGGTCTCTACGACGTGCCCGACCAGCGCGACGACATCGAGGGCTGTATCATGCGCCGTGACGACGAGGGGACGTATCACGACGTGGGCCGCGTGCCCGCGAACGTCGGTTTCATCGCTGTCGTGTAGCCCCCCTGCATGTTTTTATATTCTCGCTTGCGTTACTTACTATCATGGCCAGTTCTCCCACCGACAGTGAGTCGCGCATACTCGACGGCGTCACCGTCGTCGACCTCACGACGTTCGTAACCGGCGGCTTCGCGACGCTGATGCTCGCGAACCAGGGCGCGGATGTCATCAAAATCGAACGCCCGGACGTGGGGGACAGCATCCGCCACTCGGGCCCCCCGTTCGTGACGCCCGACGCCGAGTCCAACGACGGCGAGGGGACGACGGTTCCGGAGGGCGAGTCGCCCTACTACTGGACGGTGAACTACGACAAGCGCAGCGTCGAGCTCAACCTGAAACGCGAAGAGGGGCTGCGCGCCCTGTTGGACATCGTTGACGACGCGGACGTGGTCGTGGAGAACTTCCGCCCGGGCACGGCCGAAAAGCTCGGGGTCGACTACGAGTCGATCAAGGAGCACAACGAGGACGTCGTCTACTGCTCGATTTCTGCCTTCGGCGAGACTGGGCCGTGGGGCTCCCGCCCGGGCTACGACCTGCTGGTACAGGGGATGAGCGGCATCATGAGCGTCACCGGCGAGGAGGACGGCCCGCCGGTGAAGGTCGGACTCCCGCAGACGGACCTCATCACGGGGATGTGGGCGGCCTTCGGTATCTCGAACGCGCTCTACCGGCGCGAGCGGACCGGCGAGGGTGAGCGGGTGGAGCTCGGGATGCTCGACGCGACGCTCCCCTGGCTCACCAAGCAGGCGGGGAAGGTCTTCGCCGGCGAGGAGCCGGGCCGGATGGGAACGAAGGACCCGGTGCTCGCGCCCTACCAGAGCTACCCGACCGCGGACGGCCACTTGAACGTCGCCTGTGGCAACCAGAAGCTCTGGGAGGAGCTCTGTGCGGCGCTCGGCCGCGAGGATCTCCTCGAGGACGAACGCTTCGCGTCCAACGGCGCCCGCGTCGAGCATATGGACGAGCTGGAGGACGTGCTCACCGAGGAGTTCGAGAAGAAGTCCACCGAGGAGTGGGTCGAGGAGCTCACCGAGCGGGGTCTGCCGGTCGGCCCCATCAACTCCGTCGAGGAGGCGCTGTACAACCCCCAGACCGAAGCCCGCGGGACGATTCGGTCGGTCGAACATCCGACGGTCGGGGAGATACCGGTCATCGAACACCCGCTGAACTACAGCGAGTCGGCGTCGGGCTTCCGACGCCCCCCACCCCTGCTGGGGGAGCACACCCGCTCGGTGCTCGAAGCGTGTGGCTACGACGAGGACGACATCGCGGAGCTGGTCGCGGCCGGCGCGGTGCCGGAGCGCTCGTAGCCCCGATACTAATATATGCTCTCGGCGTCGCCTTCTATACGGAATATGTCACCAAGAACCATGCGAGTACGGACGCGAACGACGCTGCGCAGCGGGGGACGAGCATGACTGCCGCGGACGACTCGGCGCCGCCGTTCCTGAGTCGGCTGCTGTTCAGCGGCGTGTTGTTCTACATGTCCGTCGACGGCTTCCGGCACAACGACTACCGCGTCGAGCTCGCACGGGAGAAGGACGTCCCGCTGCCCGAGTTCATGGTGCCATTCACCACGGGAATGTTACTGGTCGCGAACGTCTGCTTGCTCGCGTGGCGCTTCCCCGTCGCGGCGCTGGGTGCGGTCATCGTCTTCTTCCTCGGGACGACGCCCGCCATCCATAACTTCTGGGAGATGGAGGGCGAGGAGCGACAGGCGAACAAAATCAACTTCTGCAAAAACCTCATCATCATCGGCGGCGCCGTCGCCCTCCTCGACCGGGCGAGGAAAGGCGAGTGACTAGGTCAACTCGATTCCCAGAATATCCCGGGCCTGTTCGGGCCCCGCGACCTCCCGGCCGATGAGGTTACAGAAGTCGATTATCTTGTTCACGACGTCGATGTTCTCCTGGATGACCTCGTCCCTGTGTGGGTACATCCAGTAGTAGTCCTCGATGCCGACGCGGACGTAGTCGACGCCCCGGAGGATGGCCTCCATCGTGATTGGCAGCCAGTTGCGCCCGCCCGAACAGACGCCGATGACCGTATCGTCGGGGAAACGCTGTTTCGTCCCTTCCAGACTCGAAATCATCTCGATGGGCATCCAGGGGTCTTGGTCGAGCGGCCAGCCGAAGGGGTGGCCCATGTCGTGGAAGACACAGAGCGGGTCCTCGCCCTCCAGCAAGCCTGTCGATTCGAGGTCCCGGTGGAGCCGGCGCGTGTTGTAGGAGCTGCGGACCTTGTGGATTGGTTTGATACCGTGCTCCCGGTAGAACTCGACCCCCTCCTGCATCTTCTGGGTGTACTCCTTGGGGTAGGAGTCGAAGGGCGGCCAGAGCATCACGCTCCCCTGGATGTACCTGTTGGAGCCGTCCGCGGCCTCCAGTTTCTCCTTGGCCATCTCGATGTAGTCGATGCTGTTGTCGGGAGTTATCTGCCAGGAGTGTTGGACCGAGACGACGTCGGTTTCGTCGAAGATTCGTCCATAGATATCGGCGAGCATCTCCACGTCGTCGGTGCCCAGACAGTCCTCCGGGTCGCGCGGGTGGATGTGGGCGGCCGCACAGCCCGCCTCGCTGGCCTTGATTATCTCCTCGGCCTGGTCCGCCAGCGAGCAGGGAACCGCCGGGTAGCGGGTGTCCCCGGCCTCGGTGTAATTGGGCGGTAGCTCCGAGTACGCGTCCTCGGGGGGCCATGTGTCGGGCTGCCAGCCCGGGCTCGCACACTCGATGATGAGCGGCTTGGAGAGGGTGTCCATGCGCTCTTCGAGTTCGATGGGGTGGCGCCGGGCGATGGTCGAGATGATTTCCTCCTTCTCCCGGGGGTCGTCCTCGGTTTTGAGCACGCCGTACTGGCTGTCGGTGACGGGGTTCTCGTCTGAACTCATCGGTTCTCTCTGCGTCGTGCGCGGACAAAACACTTTACCAATCTATAATTATGTTTACTTGTTTATCAGTAGGCGAAGCGGATGCTCGGGGCCCACACTCGCCGTGCTCCAAAGATTCAAGTTCGCTACTCGCGGATTCGGGGTATGGTCCGGGACTACCCCACGAGGCGGCCGACCGACGCGAGTTACGTGGACAGCGAGGCGTTCGACCCGCCGCGGGAACTGCTGACGCTGCCGTGGGTCGACGCCCACAACCACGCCCACACGCTCTCCTGGGAGGACCGCGAGCGCTACGCCCTCGCGGGCTGTCGGGCGATGGTGATGATCGCGTCGGGCTACCACTGGACGCCGTACAAGCCCGTCGAGGCCGACGACATCCGCTATCAGTGGGACGACGCCATCAACCGCCGCGAGCGCATCGAGCGCAATCACTTCTTCGAGGCGAAACTCGGGCTGGGCATCCACACCGGCGTCCGCGTGACGAACCCCGACGAGCTGCTGGACGCGATGGCCGACTACTGCG
>JBEQBK010000007.1:0-29268 GCA_041639855.1 Halobacteriaceae archaeon
ACGTCGTCCGTCGAGAGATAGGTGTTCAGGGCGGCCGCCACGTTGTCGACGTCGATGCCGACCTGCATCGAGTGGGCGAAGAGGGTGTAGTACTCCTCCTCGTCGAACTCGGTCGGACTCCCACACTCGGGGCCGAAGCGCCCGAAGTAGCGATGGACGGAGAGGTGGTCCATCAGGTCGGGCTCGGTGAGCTCCGCGAGGAAGCGGCGGTTCCAGTCCTCCTGGATGTGCCCGCAGGCAATCGTTTCTTCGGCGCCCGAGAGCTTCATGTAGTGGGCGAAGCGGCGGAACTCGTTGGCGTACGTCTCCGGGTCGAAGCGGCCCCCGCATCCCCAGTTCTCGTTGCCGACGCCCCAGTAGGTCACGTCGTGGGGCTCCTCGGAGCCGTTGGCGGCGCGCTCCCGGGCCCGGGTGGTGTCGGCGTCACTGTTGCAGTACTCGACCCAGCTGCTGGCCTCGTCGGGCGCACCCGAGCCGACGTTCGCGGCGAGGAACGGCTCGGCGTCCACGAGCTCGCAGAGGCGCATGAACTCCTCGGTGCCGAAGGCGTTGGACTCCTCGAAGTCCTCCTCGCGGCCCTGTGCCCAGAAGTCGTTGGGGCGGTCGGGGCGCTCCTCGCGGGGGCCGACCCCGTCCTCCCAGTGGTACGCGTCGGCGAAACAGCCGCCGGGCCAGCGGAGCTGGTTCAACCCCAGTTCCGTGAGGAGTTCGACGGTGTCCTCACGAATCCCGTCGGTCGTGGGGACCCGGTCGTCGTCGCCGACCCAGATTCCCCCGTAGACACAGCGGCCGAGGTGTTCGGCGAAGTGGCCGTGGACCTCGGGATTGACGGTGTCGATCGCTTCTCCCGTGTGGACGCGGACGGTGTCTGTCATTAACGTGTGCCATCATCCGGTCGGGGGTACAAAAATGCCGACGAAGGGGTGCGGCGTCTGCCGGTGGCCGCGGACGCCCTCCGTAACGCAACGTTGAAACGGCGCTCGCCCGTGTTTCCCCCATGGACCTGCGGGTCATCGAGAACGAGGACACGGAACTCCGTATCGAAATCGAGGGTGAGGACCACACCTTCATGAACGTCCTGAAAGGGGCCCTCCTCGAAACGGAGGGTGTCGCCGCCGCCACCTACGACATGAACCCCGAGCAGTCCGGGGGCCAGACCGAGCCCATCCTCACGGTCAAGACCGAGGCGGGCGTCGACCCCCTCGAAACGCTCGAAGCGGCGGCGGGCCGCGTGAAAGATCAGACCTCGACGTTCCGCGACGCCTTCGAGACCGCCGTTTAGAGCCGTACCGGCACGCCGCGCTCGTTGAGATACGCTTTCATCTCCTCGATGCTCACTTCGTCGAAGTGAAAGATAGAGGCCGCGAGCGCCGCGTCGGCGCCGGCCGCGAACGCCTCGTAGGCGTGTTCGGGCTCGCCACAGCCCGAGGAGGCGATGACCGGCGTCGAGACGGCGTCGCACACGCCCTCGAGCAGGGGGATGTCGTAGCCGTCCTTCGTGCCGTCCATGTCGATGGAGTTGATGAAGAGCTCGCCCGCGCCCCGCGCTTCGGCTTCCTCAGCCCACGCGATCGCGTCGGTTCCCGTTCCCTCCCGCCCGCCCTTCACTGTGCACTCGAACCAGCAGGACTCCCCGTCGACCTCCCGGTAGTGCTCCCCGCGCTCGTCGAAGCGCCGCTTCGCGTCGACGGAGATGACGATGCACTGCGAGCCGAAGGCGTCGGCGCCCTCCGTGATGAGTTCGGGGCGTTCGAGCGCGCCGGTGTTGATCGAGACCTTGTCCGCACCCGCCCGCAGCGTCTCCTTGACGTCGTCGCGGGTGCGGATGCCCCCGCCCACAGTCAGGGGAATGAAGACCTCGTCCGCCACCGACGAGACCGTATCGAGCATCGTTTCTCTCCCCTCGGCGCTGGCGGTGATGTCGAGGAAGACGAACTCGTCGGCGCCCGCGACGTTGTACTCCTTGGCCATCTCGACGGGGTCGCCGGTGTATTCGAGGTCCTCGAAGTTCGTTCCGGTGTAGACCGCGGCGTTCCCCTCGTCGTCGACGTCCACGTCGATACAGGGGATGATTCGCTTCGTGAGAGTCATATCCGACTGTGGGCGAGGCGACACCAAAAGGCTCCGGGTCCCCGCGGCGCTGCCTGCCGTATCGGGCGTATTTAAAAATGCGGAGCCTTATTATTGAGTGTGACCCACTTCGTGGCCTACGACGGTTCAAAGCTCTCCCGCGCGGCGCTGGCCCGCGCCGCGGAGTACGCCGACGCCCTCGACGCGCCGCTGCGCGTAGCGACGGTCGTGCCCGTCGGGGACCGAGAGTACGCCCGGGAACAGGGGTGGCTGTCGGACGAAGAGACGTTCGACCCCGACACCGTCGCCGAAACCGTCGCCGAGGAGGTCGAGACCATCGCGCCGGAAGCGACGTTCCACCTCGCGACCGTCGACCGCTTCGCGCCCGAGGGCGCCATCGCGGAGCGCCTGCGGGAGTTGGCCCGCGACGCCGGCTCGCAAATCGTCTTTCTGGGCAGCGACAACGCCGGCCACGTCGTCAGCGGCATCTCCTCGGTCGGCCAGCGCGTCGCGGCCAGCGAAGAGACCTACGACGTGCATATTGTCCGCCACGTACCCGAGGACGCGCCGCGCATCCAAGGCGATACCTAAAAGGGATGGGCCCCGGAATCGGGGTGTATGACAGACGACCACGGCCACGACGACGGGCACGGCGAGGAAGAGACAGAGCGTGTCACCTCCCCGATGCAGGAGTTCACCAACCGGCAGGTCGGTATCGGCGCCGCCGTTGCCGTCGTCGGCCTTCTCGTCGCCTACGCCGTCCCGTTCCTCGTTTAATCGAGTTCGTCGAGGGTGCCGCGCAGCCCTGCGATTTCGTCGGCGCCGCGCGATAGTTCTTTTCCATCGACGCCCAACGAGAGCGTTCCGTCGGTCGTGACCGCCCCGAGCTCCGAGACCGGCAGCTCCGAGGCGGCCCGGACGGCCTCGGCGTCGCTCGTCGCGACGACGGCCCGACCGGGTGCTTCCGAGAACAGTCCGGCGAGAGAGTCGAGTTCCACGTCGGCGCCCGCGTCCTCCGTCACCATCTCCGCGAGCGTCACGGCGAGCCCGCCGTCGCTCACGTCGTGGACTGCGGCGGTCGAGTCCAACTCGGCGACGGAACGCACCGACTCGACGGCGGCTGCGGGGTCGTCAGGCAAACTGGGGAACACGTCACTCCCGCCGAGGCGCGCGAGGTACTCCGAGCCGCCCAGTTCCTCCGCGAACCCGCCGACCAGCAGGAGGTCGTACTCGCCCGCGGTGAGCGCCGCGGGCGGCGCGTCGTACCCCTCTTTGATGCCGGTCATCATCAGCGTCGGCGTCGGCGGGATGGGGCCGGCCTCCGAGTCGTTGTACAGCGAGACGTTCCCGCCGACGACGGGCACATCGAGCGTGGCACACATCTCCGCGAGACCGTCGACGATGCCCTTGAAGCCGCCGTATATCTCGGGCTTCTCGGGGTTGCCGCCGTTCAGGCAGTCGACCGCCGCGAGGGGTTCCGTTCCCTTGGCCGCGAGGTTCGTCGCGTTCTCCAGCGCGACGGCGCGGGCGCCTTCGTAGGGTGCGACGTCGGTCCAGTTGGGCATCGCTCCCGCCGAGAGCGAGAGCCCGGTTTCGCATTCGCGGATCGCCATGACGGCGGCGTCGTCGCCGGGTTTGACCGACGTTCGTGCCCCGACCTCGTGGTCGTACTGGCGGTACACCCAGCGCTTGCTCGCACAGTTCGGGGAGGCAACCACCGTATCGAAGGCCTCAGCGAGGTCGGGGGCGGGGAGGTCACGTTCCGGCGCCGGCGTCTCCGCCGTCGGCAGGTCGTTGAGCGGCGCGCCGTCCGCGAGGAACTCCGCGGGCGCGTCCACGACGGTTTCGCCGTCGAAGGTACAGACGTAGCGCTCGCCCGCGGTGACGTCGCCGATGACCGAACAGCCCAGATCGTACTTGTCCGCTATTTCCTCGACCGCCTCGACGTCTCCGGGCGCGACCTCGTAGCACATCCGCTCCTGGGACTCCGCGAGGAGGATTTCGAGGGCGTTCATGTTGGGCTCGCGCTGGTGCACCCGACTCAGTTCGATTTCGCAGCCGAGACCCCCTTTGGCAATCATCTCGCTGGACGCGCCGCCCAGCCCGGCGGCGCCCAAGTCCCGCGCGGCGAGCACGAGGTCCGAATCCACGAGCTCCTCGTTAGCCTCGACGAGCAGTTTCTCCGTGTAGGGGTCGCCGACCTGCACGGCGGGGCGGTCCTCCGTCTCGGCGTCCTCCGCTAGGTCCTCGCTGGCGAAGGACGCTCCGCCGAGGCCGTCGCGGCCCGTCGCGTTGCCGACGAGGACGAGTTTGTTGCCCGGTTCCTTGGCGTCCGCCGTCACGAGGCGGTCCTCGGAAACTAAGCCGACACAAGCGACGTTCACGAGGGGGTTGCCCTCGTAGTCCGGGTGGAAGGCGACGCTTCCCCCGACCGTCGGGACGCCGATGGAGTTCCCGTAGTCCGAGATGCCCTCGACGACACCCTCGAAGAGGTAGCGCGAGTGCTCGGCGTCGAAGTCGCCGAAGTACAGGGAGTCGGTGAGGGCAATAGGGTAGGCGCCCATCGAGAGCGTGTCGCGGACGATACCCCCGACGCCGGTGGCGGCGCCGTCGTAGGGGTCGACGTAGGAGGGATGGTTGTGGCTCTCGATGCCCATCGTGGCGTAGGTCCCGTCGCCGACGCGGACGACGGCCGCGTCGTCCCCGGGGCCGAGGACCACGTTCTCGCCCTCCGACTCGAACGCGCCCAGCAGCGGCAGCGAGGAACGGTACGCGCAGTGTTCACTCCAGAGGTTCTCGAACAGGGCGTCCTCGGCCGCGGTGACCTCGCGTCCGAGCTCCGCCTCCACGAGTTCGCGGTCCGCATCGGCGAGTGGCATTCACTGTGGTGGTCATCGGGAGCATTCAAATGGGTTTCTATACCCACAAACGTGCATCCCAATCGGACCGCGCCGCTTTTGCCCCTGCCCGCACAATCGAGACCCGTGCTGGCGGTCGAACTACACTCACACTCGGCGCTCTCCCACGACGGCCGCGACGAGGTGGACCTCCTCCTGGAACAGGCGGCCGCCGTGGACCTCGACGCCCTGACGGTGACCGACCACGACGCCATCGAGGCAAGTCTCGAAGCCGCCGAGAAGGCGTCCGAGTACGGCCTCGTCGGAATCACCGGAACCGAGGTGACGACCGCCGCGGGCCACGTTCTCGCGTTCGGGGTGCGCGAGCGTATCGAGCCCGGACTCCCCTTCTCGGAGACGCTCGACAGGATTCACGAGCAGGGTGGTATCGCCGTCGTACCCCATCCGTTCCAGAAATCCCGGAGCGGCGTCGCCCACAAGATATCGACGGAAGAACTGGCGAGCGCCGACGCCATCGAGGTGTACAACTCCCGCCTGCTCACGGGCCGCGCGAACCGACAGGCCGAGTCGTTCGCCCGCGAACACGGTGTCCCGATGACCGCGGGGAGCGACGCCCACATCTCGGAGATGGTGGGCCAGGCGCCGACGCTGGTCGGGACCGACCAGCGTTCCGAGCGCGCAATCCTCGACGCGATCCGTGCCGGAAAGACCTCCGTCGAAGGCAAGCGCACGCCGTGGCGCATCAGTTTCCGGCAGGCGGCCGGCGGCGTGAAGCGGCGGGTTCGCTCACGGTTGGACCGGCTGTTTTGATTCGCGGAACGTCCGTTCGACGGGCCGCGTGGGCGGTCGAGAGAGGGGTTACGCTCCCCGGCACCGGCGGCTTTGCGGGTGCGCTTCCGGACGGGCGACTGGTGAGCGACGTGCTCGGGCGGATTCCGCTGTTCGTCGACGGTGCAGAGTGGTCCTTCGACGCCCGCGAACTGGACCGACCCGAGCGCTTTCCGGCGGGCCACGTCGGGACACCGGGAAGAAGCGAACGGCAGTGGACGCTCCCCTCGCCGCCGGCGCTCCCGCGGCGGGTGGCGCTCGCGCGGCTCCGGCGCGCGCTGCGAACGGTGCTCGGACGTGTCGAAGACGACGGGTTGGCCGTTGCCTTTTCCGGCGGTGTCGATTCGGCGGTCGTCGCGAGCGCGGTGGACGCGCCGCTGTACGTCGCGGGGTTCCCCGACAGCCCCGACCGCCGGACGGCCCGGGAGAGCGCGATTGCGATGGACCGCGAGGCGGACGTGCGAACGGTCGAGCTCGATGCGGGTGTACTCGAAGCGGCGGTCCCCCGGGTCGCGCGAGCGACGGGGCGGACGAACCCGATGGACGTGGCCATCACTCTGCCGCTCTTTCTCGTCGCGGAGCGCGCACGCGCCGACGGCTACGACCGGCTGGCGGTCGGACAGGGTGCGGACGAGCTGTTCGGCGGCTACGAGAAGGTGGCTCGGGCACCGGACGACCCGCGCGTCGACGCCGAAACGGTCAGGGCAGCCCGAGACGAGATGGTTCGGACGCTCCCCGACCAACTGGGGCGCGACGTGCGGGCGCTCACCGGGGCGAACGTGGAAGTAGTCGCGCCGCTCCTCCACGACCGGGTCGTGGACGCAGCCCTGCGCCTGCCGCCCGAACTTCTCGTGGACGGCCGCGGCGAGCGCAAGGCAGGCTTTCGCCGCGCGGCGCGGGCGTTCGTTCCCGACCGGGTAGCCTTCCGGGACAAGAAGGCCGTTCAGTACGGGAGCCTTGTGGCCCGCGAGCTCGACCGGCTGGCGCGGAAAGCCGGTTTTAAGTCGCGCGAGGAGCGAAACGTGGAGCGCTACGTCGAATCGCGGCTGTAGCGAACAGGCAGTCTACGGCTCGCAGGGAGGCGACTGCGCGACCGCCCAGTTTCCCTGCGGACATCGGTCAGTACACGGGGCGTCTTGCTCCGTGCTGATACAAGAACTCGCGGGGGCGTCGACTCGGGGAGTTAGCCGTGTTCGGCGACCGCCTCGATAGCCTCGATGCCGATTGCGACGGTGTCGGGGTCGATGGCGCTGGCTCGGAGTTCCGCGGGCGCGTACCACTCCCACACCTCCGCGTCGGCTTCACCGTCGGCCGGGTTCAGTTCGCGCGTATCGCTTTCGGCGAAGTAGACGAAGTCGATATGCTGGTGGCCCACCTCCCCATCGGGGAATACGTCGACGTCGTACAACATCTGGTGACGGGGTTTCGGCAGTTCCTCGCCCGCGGGCGCGTCAACGGGGTCAGGCTGGTCCCCGGTCAGGAGCTCGGCATCCAGCCCGGTCTCCTCTCTGACTTCCCGCAGGCCGGCCTCGTGGGGGAGTTCGTCGCGGCCGACGTGCCCACCCGGCGGAATCGTGATGCCCAGCCGCTCGTGCTCGTGGAGCAGCGTCTCGCCGTCGTTGACGGTGTACACGGTCGCAGTAAAGTGTCGCGTCGTCTCCGGGGCCATACGCGACCCGGGGTTCGGAGCCGGATTTAGGCTTCCATCTGCATCGACCCCTCGGCGTCGAGGAGTTCGTGATACCGGTTGCGGATGGTGACCTCCGAGATGTTCGCCACTTCGCTGACCTCGCTCTGGGTGACCTTCTCGTTGGTGAGGAGGGAAGCGGCGTACACCGCGGCGGCCGCGAGGCCGACCGGGGACTTGCCGCTGTGGATGCCCGCCTCCTTGGCGCTCTCCAAGAGTTCGCGGGCCCGCCGGGTCGTCTCCTCCGGCAGGTCGAGTTCGGACGCGAAGCGTGGGACGTACTGCTCGGGGTCCGCGGGCTGAACTTCGAGGCCCAGTTCCCGGATGACGTATCTGTATGTGCGGGCGATCTCGTCCTTCTCGACCCGGGAGACGTTCGCGACCTCGTCCAGCGAGCGCGGCGCGTTGGCCTGCCGGGCGGCGGCGTACAGCGACGCGGTGGCAACGCCCTCGATGGACCTCCCCGGAAGAAGGTCCTCGTCGAGCGCGCGGCGATAGATGACCGAAGCCGTCTCCCGAACGTTGTCGGGAAGGCCCAGTCCGCTGGCCATCCGGTCGATTTCGCCGAGGGCCTGCTTGAGGTTGCGCTCCTTGGAGTTTCGGGTGCGGAAGCGCTCGTTCCAGGTGCGCAGCCGTTGCATCTTCTGGCGCTGGCGACTGGAGAGGGAGTTGCCGTAGGCGTCCTTGTCCTGCCAGCCGATGTTCGTGGAGAGCCCCTTGTCGTGCATCATGTTCGTCGTGGGGGCGCCCACCCTGCTCTTCTCGTCTTTTTCCGCAGCGTCGAACGCGCGCCACTCCGGCCCGCGGTCGATTTCGTCCTCCTCCACGACGAGGCCACACTCCGCACACACCGTCTCCCCGCGTTCCTCGTCAACGATGAGGTTGCCGCTACACTCCGGACAGCGGGTCTGTTCATCGGATTCCTCCTGTTCGGTCTCGCTTTGCCGTTCCCGCTCGTGGTGCCGGGTTCGCGTGTCACTCATACTGTGTGTTGGATTCCGTCGGTCGGAGAACGTCGAATGCGTACAGACTGATGTGCCGCTAGAATATAAAGAATGCGGCTCCGGCGGGGGTTTCCTCCCCTCAGACTCCTGAAAACGCGGGTTTCGACCCGTTCTCCGGGCAGATTCTCGAAACGGTTATATACTGTCGTAGGGACCGAAACCCTTACTCGCGCGGTGGCGCTGCTTCCGGTATGACAGACGGAGACGGCGCGACGGAATCGGACGTCCGTCACGTCGCCGAACTCGCCCGCATCGACCTCTCGGAGGACGAGGTCGAGCGCTTCGCGGAGCAGTTCGGCGAAATCCTCGACCACTTCGAGGCCTTAGAGGAGGTGCCAGAAGTCGAGCGCCAACCCGAGTTGGTCAACGTGATGCGCGCCGACGAGGAACGGGAAAGCCTCTCCCAAGAGGACGCCCTCGCCAACGCTCCCGAGACGGAGGACGGGAAGTTCAAGGGCCCACGGGTGGGGTAGATGGGGCACAACGCCTACATCACCGAGGAAGTCATCGAACCCGGCTCCGAGGGTGACCTCTCGGGGAAGACGGTTGCCGTCAAGGACAACATCTCCACGGAGGGCGTGCGCACGACCTGCGGGTCCGCGATGCTCGAAGAGTACGTCCCACCCTACGACGCCACCGTCGTCGAGCGCCTGAAAGAGGCCGGCGCGACGATTCCGGGCAAGACGAACATGGACGAGTTCGGGATGGGAACCACGACTGAAACGTCCGCCTTCGGCCCGGTCACGAACCCCGTCGACGAGAGCCGCGTTCCGGGCGGCTCCTCGGGCGGCTCCGCCGCGGTGGTCGCCGCCGGCGAGGCGGACTACGCGCTGGGTACCGATACGGGGGGCTCGATCCGCTGTCCCGCCGCCTTCTGCGGGGTCGTCGGCATCAAACCCACCTACGGGCTCGTCTCGCGCTACGGCCTCATCGCCTACGCCAACTCGCTCGAACAGGTCGGTCCCATCGCCCCCGACGTCGAGGGCGCGGCCGAACTGCTCGACGTGCTGGCCGGTCCGGACGAGCGCGACGCGACGACCCGCGAGGCAGGGAAGCACTCCGAGTACGCCGCCGCGGCCGACGGCGACGTCGAGGGGTTGACGATAGGCGTGCCCCGCGAGCTCTTCGACGGCGCCGATGAGCGCGTCGTGGCCGAGGTCGAGGGCGCCATCGCCGAACTAGAGGCGCAGGGCGCCGAGACGGTCGATGTCTCCTTACCGTCCGTGGAGTACGCGGTCGCCGCCTACTACGTCATCGCGATGTCCGAGGCGTCCTCGAACCTGGCGCGCTTCGACGGCGTGCGCTACGGTCCCGCCACCGAGAGCGAGGGCGACTGGAACGACGCCTTCGCCGACGTGAGAGAGCAGGGCTTCGGCGACGAAGTGAAACGCCGCATTCTCCTCGGGACCTACGCCCTCTCCGCGGGCTACCAGGACAAGTACTACAAACAGGCCCAGGAAGCCCGCGCGTGGGTGAAAGAGGACTTCGAGGAGGCCCTACAGAAGGCCGACGTGCTCGCCTCCCCGACGATGCCCGTGTTGCCCTTCGAGAACGGCGAAGGGCTCGAAGACCCCCTCCAGATGTACCTCGCGGACGCGAACACGACGCCGGTGAACCTCGCGAACCTGCCCGCGATTTCGGTGCCGGCGGGCGAGGCCGAGGGACTCCCCGTGGGGCTGCAGCTCGTCGGCCCGGCGTTCGGCGAGGAAGCGATTATTCGGGCGGGCAGCGCGCTGGCCTGAGCGGTTCTCGAACTCAGTCCTCGAAAGCCAGCGTCATGATCCACTGCGAGAAGGCGTCGCTCTGCGCGTCGAGTTCCTCCTCGCCGACGAACGGCGAGAGCATGTCGCCGGCCATCAAAAGCGAGAAGTCCAGCTCCGTCTCGTCGATGACGGGCGTGATGTGGTAGGTGGTGTTGCCGTTGTGGACCGCCTCCTCGCGCTCCACGAGGCCCAGTTCTTCGAGTCTGGCGGCGATGCGCGAGCCCTTCCGGGAGTCGATGTCGAGTTCCTTCCAGAACTCGGATTGGTAGATGCCGCCCGTCTCCCGGACGAGGTCGAGCCCGCGGCGCTGGTCCTCGGAGAGGTCGGCTTCGTCGGCGCTCATACCATGCCTTGTGAGTGGGAGCCGTTTAAGAATGACCCTCCGCGCGTTCGAAGGCCGTCTCGCAGGGCGGGCCGGGCGCGAACTCGTAGACGATACTCCCATCGGGAGCGACCGTCAGCAGCGAGGCCGAGACCGTTCCCCCGCGCTCGCCGTGGATGCAGGCCCCGAGGTCGTGGTCCGCGAGGCGCTCGCCGGCGAGCCGGCGCCACTCGTCGGCGTCCCGGGCCCCGAGCGATTCGAGCGCCGCGCGAATCCGACGGGACTTGTCGGTTTCGCCGTCGTAGCCCTCGTTGACGACGACGTGAACGCCTGAACCCAAGCGGCGGACGGTCGCCTCGCCGTCGTAGGTGAGAAGCACACACGCCGGTTCCGCCACTCCGCTCGCCGCGTCCGCGAGCACGAGGTTGAACCCCGAGTAGGGCCGCTCCGCGAGCGATTTCTCGACCACTCGGAGCGCGTCCGCGGCGCTCGGCGAGGCGAGCGCGTCCCGGACGAGCAGGCCCCGGGAGCGTTCGCCCTCCGTTCCGGCGGGCCGGTTCGTCAGCGCGACGAACAGGCCGGCGTCGTTGACGCCGAGCCACGTTCCGCCGGCTTCCCTATCCCGGGGCGCGAGCGTCCGGCGTTCCCAGTCCCGATAGGCGGGCGGTTCCGAGGGGCGGCCGTACGCCTCCTCACGGGTCGCCGCGACCGCGAAGCCGTCGAAGACGCCCCACGCGAACGCGAGGGTGCACATACCGGGGGAAGGGTCGCCCGGAAGATTAGAGCTCGGTTCCGTGCCTCGAAAGGAGGTCGCGGGCGGCCTCCCGGTCGACCGTGCCCGACGCGGTCCGGGGGAGCGCCTCGACGAGCGCGACCGTGCGCGGGTGTTTGAACCCCGCGAGTTTCCCCTCACAGTGGTCGCGCACCGATTCGGGGGCGAGTTCCCCCGACGGCACGACGAGGGCCGCCACGCGCTCGCCCCACTCCTCGTCGGGGAGGCCGAGCACGGCCGCGTCGGCGACGTTCGGGTGCGTTCTGAGCACGTCCCTAACTTCTCCGGGATGGACGTTCTCGCCGCCGGTGACGATGCGGTCCGAACGCCGGTTGAGCACCCAGACCCGACCGTCACCGTCTTGATAGCCCACGTCGCCGGTGTGTAACCCGTGGGGCCCGAAGGCCTCCGCGGTCGCGTCGGCATCCAGATAACCCGGCGTCACGGTCGGCCCGTGGACGACGAGTTCCCCCGGCTCGCCCGCGGGCAGCGGTTCTCCTTCCTCCCCGACGACCGTCAGCTCCGTTCCCAGCAGCGGTTGGCCGACGGTCCCCTCGTGGGCGAACGCCGTTTCGGGCCGCGCCGTCGCGATTTGGGAGGCGGCCTCCGTCATCCCGTAGGTCGGGCAGACCGGCACCTCCCGTTTTTCGCAGCGCTCGATGAGCGAACTATCGGCGGGCGCCCCGCCCGTCAGGACGAAGCGCATCGAGTCGGGGAACGTGCCCGCGTCCAACATCCGCGAGAGCATCGTCGGGACGACCGACACGCCCGTACACTCGTACTCCGAGAGGTTCGTCAGGCTCCGCTCCGGGTCGAACCCCGGCGTGCGCTCGATGACCGCGGCCGTCCCGTAGTAGACCGAGCGCAAGGCGATGGCGAGCCCACCAGTGTGGTACATCGAGAGCGGGCAGAGCCAGCGGTCCCCGGGGAGCACCCCCAGCCGGGCGGCGCTCGCGGCGGCGCTCGCGAGGAGGTTCCCGACGGTCAACCGCACGGCTTTCGGGTCGCCGGTCGTCCCGGAGGTGAACAGCAACGCGGCGTCCTCGCTGTACCCCCACTCGTACGCGTCGAACGCCGTCGGCACAACGTTCCGGAGCGGCGTGGCCGAGTCGTCCAGCGAGCGCACCGGCAGGCCATCCGCGGCGGCGAGGGCGTCCTCGGCCGTCGCTTCCACACAGAGGAGACACACCGGTTCAACCGCGTCGAGTTGCGCCCGTAGTTCCGGTCCTTCGAGGCGGGCGTTCAGCGGAACGAGAACGGCGCCCACGCGGGCAGCGGCGAAGACGGTCCGCACGAAGTCGGGGCTCGTCTCCGCCAGCAGCGCCACTCGGTCCCCCGGGCCGACGCCGTCCCCCGCGAGGCGCGCGGCAAGCGCTTCGACCTCCTCGTCCAGCTCGGCCGCCGTCCAGCGGCGGTCGGTGTGGGCGTCGATCAGGAGCTCCCGGTCCGGCGTCGCGCGGGTCCGCATCGCGAGCGGGTCACGCATCCGTGCCCACCCCCTTGGGGTTGATTCCTAACCCGTCGCCATCGGGGAGTTCCATCGCGCCGTCACGCACCGGTGCGGGGTCCGGGCCCAGGTCGCGTTGGAGCAGGTCGGCCGTCGCCAGTCCACAGGCAGGCCCTTCGAACGTCGCCGCCGCGTGGAGCGCGCCGAGGCGGGCGACCACCCCGTCGACCGTCGTCGTGACGACCGCGTCGACGCCGTGCTCTGCCGCGAGGTCGGCGGCCGCGACGACCCGGTCGGGACCGCCGAGAACCATCGGCTTGAGCACCAGCACGTCGGCACCGTCCTCGATGACGGCCTCGACCGGGCGCTCGGCAAGGGATTCGTCGGCCGCGATGCGGACCGGCGCTCCCCTGACCGACCCCAACTCGCCGCTCGGGACCGGCTGTTCGACGTAGGCGGGGTCGAAGGCCGCGAACCGCTCCAAAGCTTCGGCCGCCTCGGAGGGGTCGTAAGCGGCGTTCGCGTCGAGGCGGAGTTCGGTGTCGGGCGCGGCATCGCGGACCGCGCCGAGTCGCTCGCAGTCCGCTCGGAGCTCCCGGGCGCCGACCTTCACCTTCAGGCAGTCGAACCCCTCGCTCAGGGCGTCGCGGGCCGCGGCGGCCGTCTCCTCGGGTGTGCCGTCGCCGATTGTCGCGTTCACCGGCACGCGGTGGCGTTCGACCCCGCCCAACTTGGCGGCGAGCGAGTGCTCCGCCTCCCGAGCGTCGGCGTCCGCCCCGGCGAGCGAAACGGCATGGCGCGCCGCGGGCGTGTCGTCCCCCGGGTCGCCCTCCGCGAGCGCCTCGCTACAGGCCGCGTAGGGCTCCGTCCACCCGGCAAGCGGCGTCGCCTCGCCGAGACCGCCGCGCTCGCGGACGAGAAAGCCCTCCCGGCGTTCGATATCGCCGCCCGCCGTCGAGAGTGGGTGTTTCAGGGGCAGGGCGAACGGTTCGGTTCTCACAGTGCCACCCCGACCGCGAACAGCAGGCTGTAGAGCGCGAGCAATTGCCCGACGCGTTCGAGCGCCGGGTTGAGCGCCGCGCCGGACGTCTCCGTGAGAACGGTCCGGGTGACGAGCCCCGCCAGCGGGAGAGTGAGCAGCGGCGCGAGCGCGGCGGAGCCGTACCCCGCCGGGAACGCGAAGTAGAAGGGCACGACGTAGGCAACCATGAGAAGGCCGAGGAACTGCGCGCGGGAGAAGCTGTAGCCGAAGCGCACCGCCAGGGTCCGCTTGCCGGTCTCCCGGTCCTCCTCCAGGTCCCGAACGTTGTTCACGACGAGGATGTTCGTCGAGATGGCGCCCACGGGAACGCCCGCGAGCACGGCCGCGGTCGGGAGCGAACCCGGGGGGAGCCACACCGGGAACAGGCCGGGCGCCGCCGCGGCCGCCTGCACGTAGTAGGTGCCGGCGACCGCGACGAGGCCGAAGAAGACGAAGACGAAGACGTCACCGAGCCCGTGATAGCCCAGCGGGTAGGGGCCGCCGGTGTAGGCGATGCCGGCGGCGACGCTCGCGAGGCCGATGACGAGAATCGGCACACCCCCCACGGCGACGAGATAGCCGCCGACGACGATCGCCAGCGCGAAGGTGAGCCACATCGCCCGTTTCACCGATTCGGGCTCGATGATGCCGCCCGCCGTGACACGGGTGAACCCCTCGCGCTCCTCGGTGTCGGCGCCCTGCACGGCGTCGTAGTAATCGTTCGCGAAGTTCGTCCCCACCTGAATGAGGGCCGCGCCGACGAGCGCCGCCAGCGCGGGCAGGGGGGCGAAGACGCCCTCCGCCACCGCGAGGCCGACGCCGACAACGACGGGCGCCGCGGCGGCGGGGAGCGTCTGTGGCCGCGCGGCCATCACCCACGCGCGGCGCTTCGAGATGTCCGTCTCGCTCATTAACGGATTTTCGAGCAGGGAGGGCAAAGCGGTGGTGGTTCAGCAACAACCCCGATTCGGTGCCACGACGCTCCGCGCGGCCCGTCGGGAACCCACTCAGACCGTCTCGTAGTCCCCCAGCCGCGTGCCGTCCAGCAGGTAGGCCTGGGCGTCGGCGAGGGCCTCGGGGAGGAAAGGCGAAAGGAACTCCTGGCCGGCCGTGTTCACCCACGTTCCGCCCGAGAGGTCGTTGTACGCCGGAAACACGACAATCTCGGATGGCGACACCGGTCCGTCGAAGGCCTCGGGGTCCAGCTCGCCGCGGAGCCACACCCGCTCGATGCGACTTCCGCCAACGCTGTCCTCGATTCTGACGGCAGGGTGTTCGTGACCGACGCAGAGCACCTCGCCCGAGAGGGCCGCCTCGCCGGGCCAAGTGTGCCCGTGCGCAAACCCGATATCGCCCATCCGGACCCCGGCACCGTCGGTCACGTCGATGTCGACGGCCTCCCCGATTTCGCCGTCGTGGTTCCCGCGGACGAGCGTGAGCGGAACCGACAGCGCGTCGAGCAGCGCGGCGAGTTCTTCGCGCTCCTCGCCTGCGGGACGACCGATGTCGTGAGCCAGGTCCCCGACTACGACGACCCGGCTGGCCCCGATGCGCTCGACGAGCGAGCGCAGACGGTCGCGGCGTGTCTCCGCTCGTGAGTCGACCTCCACGCCGTCGTAGCGCAGCGCGGTCTCGATGCCCGCGTGGTAGTCCGCAACGACAAGGGCGCGCTCGTCCCCGAGGTCAGCCGTCGCGGCCGGTTCATTCGGGACGGGCTCGAGGAGCATTCAGATCGGCGTGAGCTCGTCGTCGCCGGACTCGTAGCAGCGCCCACTCATCAGCGCCTCCTCGATGGCGTCGTCGGCTTCGTCCTCCGAGACGCCGTGTCGGGAAACGAGCTCCGCGACGAGGGCGTCGCGCTCGACGGCGCCGCCGTCGCCGAGGTCGGCCATCGCTTCGACCGCCGCCCCCTCGGGGTCGTCGAAGTCGGTGCCGTTTCCGTCGGAATCGTTCTCCTCCTCCGCTTCGGACTCGCTCAGCCCGGACTGGAAGTCGCCGAGACCCCCCTCCGACGCGCCGTCGCCGGACTCCGGGCCGGTCGCATCGGGTTCCTCCGGAGCGGACTCTCCGAGTTCCTCAGCGGGCTCGACCTCGCTGCCGGTGGAGAACTCCAGGCCGTGTTCCTCCTCGACCTGTTGACGCTCCTCGTCGTCGAACTCGTACATCTCGTCCGTCTCGGGCGGTTCTTCGCCGGACTCGCTTTCGACGTTCTCGGCGGCGGGGTCGTCGAACTCGTCCGTCTCGGCCGCTTCCGTCTCGGCCGTTTCGCCGGGCTCCTCGGCGGGCTCCGGTGTCGAAGGCTGGCCGGCGGACGCTTCGGTGCCGACGGGGTCGCCCAGCTCCGATTCGCGCTCGTCGGGCTCTTCCTCGACGCGGGCCGTGGGTTCGGGCTCCTCGTCACCCATCGGCTCCGTGGACGCCTCCGGCTCCTCCGTGTTCGGGGTGAACTCGGAGTCAGCATCGGCGGCCGTCCCGTCGTCGCTCTCGATGTTCTCGGCGGCGGGCTCGTCGAACTCGCCCGTCTCCGCCGCTTCCTCCTCGACGGTTTCACCGGGCTCCTCGGCCGGTTCGGGCGCCGAGGGCTGCCCTGCCGACTCCTCGGTTCCGACGGGGTCCGGCTCGCGGGATTCGCGCTCGCCGGCCTCTTCTTCGACGCGCGAGACGGGCTCTACATCACGGTCCTCGCCCTCGCCGGGCGCGATATCGAGGCGCCCCGCTTCCTCGCGCTGTCCGGCGACGACGCCGACCGCGTCCCGCGCGAGGTCCGCGAGCGCGTCGAGGTAGTCGTCGGTCGTACCGTACGCCTCCAGTGCCCGGGGTGCGCCGGCCGCCAGCGCCTCGGGGACGCCCTCCGCGTGCAGGCTCGCTTCGAGGTCGTCGCCCGACTCCGCGCGGGCCTTCGCGTCCCGGAGGGTTTCGATGCGCTCGTGGGTTCGTTCGGCGGCGTTTACCACCCACCGGTCCCGCGTCTCGGCGTCCACCTCGTTCATCGTCTCCGGGCGGACGGAGGTGTACGTCACGTCGGAGTCCTCCGGTTCGAAGGTCCGGGCCTTCCCGGTGACCGCGACGAACGCCGGCGGGTCCGTGCGTTCGAGGAAGGCCAGTGCGTCGGGTTGGTACTGGCCGGCGTAGGTGACGAACGCGCCGGTGGGGTCCACGATGCGGCCCCTGAGCACGTTCTCCGAGACGGCTTCCACTTCAGTGAGGACGCCCACCGCGAACAGCCGGTTGACGCGGGCGCCGCTCGGCGCGACGACGTAGTTCGGGGCGCGCTCCTCGTCGGACTCGGCGTAGGAGAACGTCGCGTCCTCGAACTCGGCGGCGAAGAGTCGCTGGGCCGTCTCGCGGCGCCCGGGCCCGGAATCGTTCCCCTCCGAGTCGTTCTCGTCGGCGCTCATGCGTCCACCTCCGCGAGGAAGGCCTCGGCACGCGCAGTCGAGGACTCGTCGGGGTCGTCGAACTCAGTCACTTCGACGTTCGCGCCGTACTCATCTACCGAAAGGTGTCCGCGGACGCGGAACTCGCGGCCCACGAGGTCGGCCGCGATGTCCTCGGCGACGACGGACTGGTCCATCGCCTCTCGGGCGGCTTCCTTGGCGTCCTCCAAGGTGCCGCCGTAAATCTCTTCGGTGCGTTCGCGGTCGATGATGGCCGTCACGGTACCGGTGCCGTCGTCGAGAATGGCCTTGATTCTGAGGTCGTCCTCGGGGTCGACCTGACCGTGTTCCCGGCACTGGTCTTTCTGCGTGACGCGGCCACACTCCGGACAACGCTGGATGAGCCCGGAGCCGTCTCTGACTTCGATGACGTTGCCGACGAGTTCGACGTCGTAGACGCCGCCTCTGGAGACGGCCTCGCCGACGGTCATCCGGGTCGGGCCACCCGCCTCGACGTCGGTGTCGAGCGCGTGCACGGCGGAGAACGCCGAGACGTTCACGGAGGGGACGCCTCTGAACTCCCGGACGTACACGTCTTCTAACCTGACAGAGTTCCCCTCGGCGAGTTCGGGATGGGGGTCCCAGTCCGTGAAGGGGAGCCGGGCGGTTTCGTCGCCCAACACACCGGAGAGGATGGTCGTCTCGCCGTCCCTGCCGTCGATGGTCCGCTCCTCGGCTTCGAGCACCCGCACGTCGACGTTCCGTCCCCTATCGCCGGATTCGAGCTCCGCGAGCGTTCGGTCGCCGCCGACTTCGTAGGGAACCTCCAAGGGTTCGTCCTCGAAGGAAACCGTCGAGGAGCCGCCGAAGTTGAGTTCCGGATTTCCCTCCCACTCGCGGACGCCGGCGTTTCCTATCGTCACGGTGTCGCCGGGTTCGATGCCGAAGTCCTCCCACGCGGTGTAGGAGATGATTCCGGTCCCGTCGGCGAGTTCGCCTTCGCCGATGACCTGGTCGTCGCCCTGATACCGGATGGAACGCGTGCCCGCGGTCAGGACGCGCACGGTGACGGTGACGTTGCCCGAGTCGGGACCGATGTCGGCGATGTCGACGGCCGTGGGCGCGCCGCCGTCCGAACCGTCGCCACCGCCGTGCTTCCGCCGGAGG
This sequence comes from Halobacteriaceae archaeon, assembly GCA_041639855.1. Lineage (GTDB taxonomy): Archaea > Halobacteriota > Halobacteria > Halobacteriales > Halobacteriaceae > JBEQBK01. The sequence continues at coordinate 18,317 of JBEQBK010000007.1, forward strand.
CTCTGTTTGGCCTCCTCGACCGGCACCGAATACTCCACCAGATTCTTCAGGTCCGCTTTGACCTCCGCTTTGTCTACGCCGAGGTCGGAGGCGAGCTCCTCGGCATGGTCGTCGAGTTCCATTTCGTCCCGGCCTTCGAGTGCCCGGGATTAAACCCTGCCGCCGAACGCAATTCCCTTATAAATCCGCCCCCGCGAACGGGTATGCGCGTCGTCGTCAACGCCGCGATGAGCGCGGACGGCAAGCTCGCCTCGCGGCGCCGCGAACAGGTGCGGATTTCCGGCCGGGAGGACTTCGATAGGGTGGACGAACTGCGCGCCACCGTGGACGCCGTGATGGTCGGCGTCGGCACCGTCCTCGCGGACGACCCCTCGCTGACCGTGAAGGACACGAACAGAGTCGAAGCGCGCGAGGCGCGCGACGAGCCTGCCCACCCCGCGCGGGTCGTCGCCGACTCGCACGCCCGCACGCCGCCGGACGCCTCGGTGTTGAGCGACGAGGCCGAGACCTTCGTTCTCGTTTCCGAGGCCGAGCCCGCCGAGCACGTCAACACCCTGCGGGCCGCGGGCGCCGAGGTCGTCGTCGCCGGCGAGTCACAGGTGGACCTGCCCGCCGCGCTCGATGCACTGGCGCAGCGGGGGGTCGACAGCCTGCTCGTCGAGGGCGGCGGCGAGGTCATCTTCTCCCTCTTCGACGCCGGGGAGGTGGACGAGTTGCTGACGTTCGTCGGCCCGAAAATCATCGGTGGGCGCGACGCCCCGACGCTCGCGGACGGCGAGGGGTTCGCGGACCCCGCCGATTTCGTCGAACTGGAGCTAGAACGCGTGGAGCGCTACGACGACGGCGTCCTGTTGGAGTACGACGTGGCGTAGCACGCTCCGGTCGTGATTCGCTGTCCCGTCCGAAGTTAGTGTGCGTGACCGGTCGCCTCGCCGAAGGTCATGCCGAAGCGCTCCTCGAAGAGGTCGGCCGCTCGCTCCTCTGCCTCTTCGAGTTCCTCGGGCACGTCGCCCTCGCTGTGGTGGACAATAGCATGGGCGCGCTGGGTGAAGGCCATCTGGAGCACGTCGGCGACGACCTCCGTGTCGGTGTCGCCCTCCTCGGCGAAGGCGTCGACGAGGGCGGCGGGCAGGGTGACTTCCTCCTCTTCGCCTTCGGGACCGGTGACGGTGAACGTGGCGTCGTCCATATCGCACCGAGGACCCCGCGGGTTAAAAGGCGTGGGAAACCGCTACGCCGCTGCGGCCTCGTCCGTCCACGCCGGCTCCGTAACGGTCGTCGAGTTGACCCCCTCGGTCCGAACCGTCGCTTCGGCTCGCTGCTCGCCGTCCGTCTGCTCGACGACCAACGTCAGCGTGAGCTCGCTGACGTAGCCCGACGGGGCAATCGCGAGCCGGGAAGTGGCCTGCGTGACGTTCTCCGCGTCGAAACTCGTTTCCTCCGAGGCGCTGATGCTGTCGGCCTCGAAGACGTACGCGCCGTTCTCGATGCCGGTGTGCTCGAAGTCGAGCGCCGGGAGGACCCCGCCGCGGACCTGAATCGTGGTCAGGTCGCGGCTGAATCTGTCGAAGGCCGCGCCGGTGAGGTTCTGATCGGAGCTGGAGTACTGGGTTTCGTTTCCGGCCACGGACTTCGCGTACACCGAACCGTTCGCCACGAACGTCTCCTGTCTCTCCTCCGTTCCTCGCTGGACGGTCGAAATCGTGAGGTTCGCACGCTCGGCGCCGTGGTCCACCGCGATTCGCGTGTTCGTCGTCGAGCCGGTGTTCGACGCGATGCGCTGGTTGAACGTGTACGAGGACGCGTTCGACAGCGCGGTTCGGTGTTGCTCGAAGAGTTGCGTGTAGTTGACCTGGCCGTCGGCGTCCGCCCACGACTGCTCGGTGACGTTCGGGAGGTCGGCGTTCGCCGTCTCGCTCGGACCCGTCACGGCGCTACAGCCGGCGAGCGCGACGAGCGCGACGAACACAACGGCGGCTATCGGTTTCTTCATACAAGGTTTTCTCAACAGCCCAATAAAAAGTCCGCGTTCGTCAGTCGTCCGCCGGCGCGGCCTCGCCGCTCTCGCTCGCCTCCGCCAGCGGGTCGGTTTCCAGGTAGTTGTCCGCGTCGATGGCAGCCTTACATCCCATGCCGGCGGCCGTCACGGCCTGCTGGTAGTGGAAGTCCACTACGTCGCCCGCGCCGAAGAGGCCCGGAACGCCGGTCTCGGTCTGGCCGCCGCCCTTGCCGCCCTTCGTGACGATGTAGCCCTCGTCGTCGAGTTCGACGTCCGTATTTTCGAGATAGGAGGTGTTCGGCGTGTGGCCGATGGCGACGAACACCGCGCCGACGTCCATCTCGAAGGCTTCGGTTGCGGGGTCGTCGAGCTTCTCGGCCGGGTAGCCCTCGGGGTTCCGGACCAAATCGACGTGGTCGACGCCGCCCTGCTCGGAGCCGTGAATCTCGGTGAGCTCGGTGTTCGTGAGAATCTCGATGTCGCCGTCGTCGACGTGTTTCTGGAGGCGGTCGACCCAGTAGTCCTCCGCGCGGAAGCCCTCCCGGCGGTGGACCAGATAGACGGTGTCGGCGAACTTCGTGAGGAACGCGGCCTCCTCGAACGCGGCGTCGCCACCCCCGACGACGACCATGTCCTCGCCGCGGAAGAACGCGCCGTCACAGGTCGCACACGTCGAGACACCGAAGCCCATCAGCTCGTCCTCGCCCGGAACGCCCAGGGTTCGGGCCGAGGCACCGGAGGCGGCGATGACCGAGTCGGCGGTGTAGACGTCCCCGTTCTTCAGTTCGACGCGGAACGGACGTTCGGAGTCATCGACGTTCTCGATGACGCCGTTTTTCGTCTCGGCGCCGAACTGTGTCGCCTGCTCTTTCATGTTGTTGATGAGCTCCGGCCCGGAGATGCCCTCGGGGAAGCCGGGGTAGTTCTCGACCTCGGTCGTGAGGGTGAGTTGACCGCCGGGCTCGCCGCCCTCGAAGTGCAGCGGGTCGTTGTTCGCGCGGGCGGCGTAGATGCCGGCGGTGAGCGCGGCGATGCCCGTCCCGGCGATAATCATCTTGCGGTGCTCGACGATTTCGTCATCCGATTCGTCGGCGATGCCCAGCAGTTCGTCGAGCTCGCCCGTCGCGTCGAGTTCGCTGGTGTCGTCCCAGCCGCCGATGAGCTCGTCGTCGATGAACACTTCGGGGGCGGTTTCGCGGCCGTTCGCGCGCTCCGTCATCTCGTCGAACAGCTCCTCGTCGCCCGTCACGTTGTACGTGACGTAGTCGACACCCTTCGAATCGAAGAGGTCCTTCGCCTTCTCGCAGTACGAGCAGTTCGTCTTGGTGTATATCTCGACCTTGGGGGTCGGTTCGGTGTCCTCGCTCATACGAAACGGTGGGGTAGCGCGGCCTAATTACTTTGCGCACCCGACTGTGCTCGCCGGTTACAGACGGGCCCGGCGCGGGCGAGCGTGGACGAACAGCGGACTCGGGCCAGCGAAAGACCTTCCCACCACCCCACAAGAACCCAGATATGCCCGCCGAGCTGGAGGAGAAGACGGACCGATACGAGGGACTGCTGGCGGAGGCGCTCGACGCGGCGGAAGTCGCCCCGCCCGAGGATACCCCGCTCGCGGACGCGGCCGCGGAGTGCGAGGAGATGGCCCGCTCCTACTTGGAGGACGGCCGGCACTTCCGGGCGAACGACGACCCCGTGAACGCGCTCGCGGCGTTCTCCTACGGCCACGCGTGGCTCGACGCCGGCGCCCGCGTTGGCCTCTTCGACGTGCCGACGGAGGGGCATTTGTTTACGGAGTGACCGTGTGGGACGTGCGACAGCCGTCCCACTCGGGGGTGCCGGTCGTGCGACGAAGATGTCGGCCGCGCTAACGAGCGGCTGACGACAGCCGACCTACTCCTCGAGCGGTGCGCGTCGGTTGGTTTACAAGGGGCCCGAACGTCGAAGGGTACGATGGAGGGCGCCATCTGGTACGTGTTGACGGGGACCCGGGGCGGGCCGAACCGGGTCCGGCTCCTGCGGGCCGTGGACCGGCGCCCCCGGAACGCGAACCAACTCGCGGACGCACTGGATTTGGACTACAAGACGGTCCGCCATCACCTCGACGTGCTCGTCGACAACGACATGGTGCGTTCCTCGGGCGACGACTACGGCGCCGTCTACCTCCCTACCGACCGGCTCCAGAAGCACTGGGACGTGGTCGAGGAGGTAGCCGAGCAGATGGAGACTATCGAGGCCGACGGCGGGAACGGGGGAGAGAGGGGGTAATGAGTATGGTTGAATTTGGGAAAGAGTATAACGGCGTCAGTCCGGAAGGTGTAGACGAATGAGCCTCTGGGTCGATATCACGCGGGTCGCGATGGGGGTGAACGTGCTCCTGTTGCTGGCTCTGGTCGGCGTGTGGGGGCGCAACTACCGTGAGTTGCGCTCGAAGCACACGCTCGGTCTGCTGTTGTTCGGCCTCATGTTGCTCGGCGAGAACGTGTTGGGGCTCTACTACTTCATGTGGCACGCCGACCTCTCGGCGTGGTTCGCGGGTCTCCCGGACATCGCGTCGAGCGCGATGATGGCCCTCCGCTTGGGCGAGACGTTCGCCATCAGCTTCCTCGCGTGGGTCACCTTCGACTGACGACCCCTTCCCTTTCCTCTCGGTTCTATCGCGCCCGGTAGCCGCCGCTCTTCGCTCCGTCCCGCCTTTCCGGGTCCGACTCCGAACGGAATTGGGTGAGAGGGGGGCCGTAGTTCGGAAAATCCTCTTTTAAGTATCCGTGTTCGTGCTCGGTATGCGCCAATCAATCCGCGCACTGACGCTGACAGCACTCCTCGTCGGGTCGCTCCTGGCGGTCGCCGCCGTGCCCGTCACGGCGTCGGACCACCAGGCGAGCGTCGCCTTCGAGAACCAAACGAGCGGCGGCTACACCGTCACCGTTGAGTCGGTGTCGCTCCCCGACGGCGGCTTCGTGACGATTCACGACGCCTCCGTCACGGAGGGTAACACCCTCGGGAGCGTCGTGGGGAGTTCCTCGTACCTCGAATCGGGGACCCACGAGAACGTGACTGTCCGCCTGGAGGAACCGCTCTCCGAGACGGGGACGCTCGTCGCGATGCCCCACACGGATGACGGAGACCGCGTCTACGAGTTCGTCTCCGCGAACGGCGGCTCCGACGGCCCCTACACCGCCGACGGCGGTGCCGTCGTGGCCAGCGCGAACGTCAGCGTCTCCGCGGCCGTGTCGATGAGCGAGCAACCCACCGACGGCACCCACGTCGTCGTCGACCGGGTCGAACTCTCGCAGGGCGGCTTCGTCGCCGTCCACGACGGCACCCTTCTCGACGGCGAGGTGACGGGGAGCGTCGTCGGTCACTCCGAGTACCTCTCCGCGGGCGTCCACGAGAACGTCCGCATCGAGTTGGACGAGTCGGTCGGTAACGAGACGGTCATCCCGATGCCCCACATGGACACGGACGGAAACGAGATGTACACCTTCGTCGAGAGCGGCGGCGAGACCGACGGTCCCTTCATCAACGCCGAGGGGAGCGCCGTCCTCGACACGGCGACCGTGAACGCGGGCGGTCCGGCCTCCGTTTCCGCGATGAACGCGACGACCGGCGGCCATCACGTCACGGTCGACTCGGTGTTCGTTCCCGAGGGCGGTTTCGTGACGGTTCACGACGCCTCCGTCACGGAGGGCGCGGTCTTCGAGAGCATTCGCGGGACGAGCGAGTACCTCGCACCCGGTCTGCACCGCGACGTGACCGTCGCGCTGGACGACCCCCTCAACGACTCAGGGACCGTCGTTCCGATGGCCCACATGGACACGGACGGCGACATGAACTACACGTTCCCCGAGAGCGGAGGCGAGACGGACGGTCCCTACACCGCTGACGGCGGCGCCGTCATCGACACGACCTACCAGACCGTCTCCGCCTCGGTGGAGTACGAGGTCCAGGAGTCCGGTGGCCACACCGTGACGGTCGATTCCGTCGACCTGAGCGAGGGCGGCTTCGTCGCGATTCACGACGCCTCTCTCGGCGCGGGCAACGTGCTCGGGAGCGTCGTGGGGCACTCGGCCTACCTCGACGCCGGACACCACGAGGACGTGACGGTGACACTCGATACGCCGCTCAACGAGTCCCAAACCGTCGTCGCGATGCCTCACATGGACACCGACGGCGACGAGATGTACACCTTCGTCGAGAGCGGCGGCGAGACCGACGGTCCCTTCGTCGCGAACGGCGGCGCCGTGGTGAGTAGCGCGAAGACAATCGTGCCCGCCACCGTCGTCGCCGACATGCAGGAGAGCGAGGACGGCGCATCGGTCACGGTCAGTTCGGTCACGCTCTCCGACGGCGGCTTCGTAACGATTCACGACGACACGCTCACCGAGGGCGCCGTCCTCGACAGCGTGCGCGGCACGTCGGAATACCTCTCGCCCGGCACGCACACGAACGTCACCGTGATGCTGGACGAGCCGCTACAGGGTATGTCGACGGTCCACGCGATGGCCCACTACGACACCGACGGGGACGAGATGTACACCTTCGTCGAGAGCGGCGGCGAGACCGATGGCCCCTACGTTGCCGCCGGCGCGCCGGTGATGGACAACGCGCAGGTCGACGCGCCGGCGATGACGACGACGAGCGAGATGACGACGATGGAGACGACGACCGAGGCGATGGAGACCACCGAAGCGATGGGCGACGGCTCCACGACGAGCGAGTCCGGCGGCACGCCCGGATTCGGCGTCGCGGCCGCGCTCGTTGCGCTCCTGGCGGCGGGCGCGCTCGCGCTCCGACGGGAATAACGGGCGCTACCGTTTTTTCGTAGCTGTTCGTTTCGTCCCTGTACGAACGACGGCAAGTGTTCCACGACCGCGTCGCGTAACTGCCGGTAGCCTTTTTTCATACCCGCTGCATTTCCGCGTATGGCAAACGAAGCGTTCGTGCAGTTGCTCTGCCCCGAGTGTAACAAGGATTGGGAGAGTAGCCCCTCCGAGCTCCCGAACCACACGGAGAACTTCTCGTGTCCGGACTGCCACGCGACCCGCCGGCTCTCGGAGTTTATGCGCACCGACCGGGACCTGGAGACGGTCAAACAGTTCGAAGAGTGAAAGTGTGGGACGTGCGACAGCCGTCCTGCCTGAAAGTGTGGGACGTGTGACGGCCGCCCTCCCCGCGTAATTAACTGCCGGCTGCCGAGCGCGCGCCGCAGGCCTCGCATTGCAGCTTCTCCGCGCCGCCCTCCTCAACGATGTAGGTGTCCGGCGAGCCACACGCGGGGCAGGTGATGTACTGGTCGATATACGTGTCCAGGACGTTCTCCATGCGCCGCGTGTTGAACGACCCGGTCAGTCGGGCGCGCCCGCTCTCGTCGATCTGTGCCGCGGTGCCCAGCTCATCCTGAAGGAACTTCAGAACGTGGTCCTGCTCGCGGTTGAGTCGGCTCAGGGTGTCCTGGAAGTTCTCGTAAACTGTAACGTTGCCCTCGTCGCGGACCTCCGGGTCGGGGACTTCGAAGCGACTCCCCGAGGCCTCGCTGTCCGGCGCCTGTTCGAGCGCACGGTCGAGTTGGTCCTCGTAATCCATACCGTTAATTACGCCGGGCTGCCTAAAAGGCTGACCGTCGGTGGGTGCTCAGCACGATAGTTTCGGGCTCGATGCGTACGAATATATTGCAGTACTATTGGTAACGACTCTCAAGATAAGAATAAGACCCTCCGGTCGTTAGAGAAATGCGTCCCATGAAGAAGCAGGAGCTCATCCACCTGCACGGCCTTCTCGCGGAGGTAGGCAATCACTACGAAGCGTCCACCGGAGAGACGCCAACCCTCGAGGAGTACGAGCGAATGGGTGTACGACCCACGTCGATTCACAAGTCCAAGACCGACCACAAGGCCGCCGTCTTCGCACTCGCCGATGGCCTGACGGACGAAATAGTAGAAGAGGAGACGGTCGAAACCGTCCCCGCCAAAGCCGACTGAACGCGCGACCCGTATCCTGCGGACCGCATTCGCACGCCCAGTCTTAACTGTCCTCGATGAGCTCGTCGAACTCGGGGAGGAGGTCCTCCTCGGTGTCCGGCGTCGGCTCGGCCTCCGCGTTCGCTGGCTCCTCGCTCTCCGCTTCTTCACTGTCGGGCTCGACGCGCAGCACTTCGAGCGGGATTTCGGAGAGCTGGCCGCCGATTTCCTTGCGCGCGACCCGGGAGGCGTGTTCCTCCCCCTCGACGTTGAACACGGTCATCGACAGTTCGAGCGCCACCAACCCCTCGTCGGCGGCGATGAAGGCCGGCTGTCGTTCCGCGCCGCAGTCGCCACAGCGTCGCGTCCCCATCTCGATTTCGACGTAGCTCAGGTCCGGATTGAGCATTTTCCCCGTCTTCGAAACCGCGATTCGCACGGCCTCGTCGGGCTCCGAAACGTCGTACACCGGCACCGCGGCCTCCACGACGACGCGACAGTCCATGGGTATCGTTGTCTATGTAAGCGAGATAGAAGTACCTTCGCCCAACATGGACCGGAACCCTCAGGCGGCCGCCGACCCAAAACCGGGGTATGGCGAACGGACTGTCGCGCGGCCGCGTTCCGCTCTCCGAGCTCTCCGGCGGCCTCGACCTGCAAGCAACGCTGGAGAGCGGCCAGAGCTACTGCTGGTGGCGCGCCGACGAGCGCACCTACGACGCCGGGACCGACGGCGACGACGGCTGGTACGAAACCGTCGTCGACGGTGAGCTCCTGCGCGCGCGCCAGACCGGCGACGAGCTCCGCTGGGAGGCGACGACCGACGCGGAGCCCCTACTGTACGAGCTGCTCCGCCTCGACGATGACCTCCACGAGATCCGCGCGACGGCCGCCGACGACGACGTGGTGCAGAACGCCTACGACAGCTACGCCGGCCTGCGTATCGTCGCGGACCCCTTCTTCCCCTGTCTGATTTCGTTTATTTGTTCCGCCCAGATGCACGTCTCGCGCATCTTCGAGATGCAGATGGCACTCAGAAGGACGTACGGCGAGGAAATCGACGTGACGGGGGAGACGTACTACGACTTCCCGACGCCCGACGCGCTCGCCGCGGCCACCGAGGAGGAACTGCGGGAGCTCAACTTGGGCTACCGCGCGCCCTACGTCCAACGGACCGCTCAGATGGTCTCGGACGGTGAACTCACCGAAAGCGATGTGACCGGGGCGGACTACCCCGCGGTCCGCGAGGAACTAACTGAGTTCGTCGGCGTCGGGCAGAAAGTATCCGATTGCGTCTGTCTGTTCAGTCTCTCCTGTTTGGAGGCAGTCCCCCTCGATACGTGGATGCACACGGCCATCGAGGAACACTTTCCCGAGTGCGAGCAGGGCAACTACGAGGACACGTCCGCAGCGTTCCGCGAGCGTCTCGGCGGCGCGTACGCCGGCTACACCCAAACGTATCTGTTCCACCACCTACGCAACGAGGAGTGATTTTTGTGGCTGGGCGCCCCCTCACCGCTATGAGCGAGCGAACCCGAGCGCACGTTTTTGTCACCGGCAAAGTGCAGGGCGTCTTCTTCCGGAACACCACTCAGGAAACGGCGCGAAAGCGCGATATCGACGGCTGGGTCCGAAACCTCGATGACGGCCGCGTGGAGGCGGTTTTCGAGGGACCGGAAGGCGCAGTCGAGGAACTAGTCGAATTCTGCCACGAGGGGCCGGAGCGCGCCCGTGTCGAAGGTGTCGATGCCGAGTACGGCGAGCCCGAGGGTATCGAGGGGTTCAGGGTGCGGCGGTAGGGGACGGCACGACGCGATTCGAGTGCGGGGGTCGCGCGGACCGAAAAGGCTCCGCGAACATCAGGCGTTCTATTTCAATCGTTCCTGCAGAAACGACGGATGGGCCGCAGTAACGCCCTCGATGCCCAGTATCTCGTCGTTGATAACGTCGCCGACGGCGTCGCCGTCCTCAGCTCTGACTTCGGCCATCAGCATGTGGTCACCCGAGGAAGTGTAGAGCTCGTGAATCGAATCAAGCTCTTGGAGCGCCCGGGTTGCCTCGACGTAGCGCTCGCTCGCCACGTCGATGCCGACGACGGCAATACTCTGTGCGGAGAGCTTCTTCGGGTCCACGTCGGCGGAGTAGCCGACGATGACGCCCTCCTCCTCCAACTGGTCGATGTATTTCCGGACCGTGGGCTTGGAAACGCCCGCACGGTCGGCTATCTCCGCGTAGGAGGCCTGTGCGTTCTCCTCCAGGGCGTCCAGAATCCGGTCCTGTGTCGACTCTGAGCTCACAACTCGGTCCTCGCTATCCGCTCTTTTGGCGCACCGGGAAAAATATCTTCCGAACCGGAAACACGGAGTGGGGTCGAACGAACCCCCTGGTTACTTGAACGGGTCGAGGCGGTCGTAGGAACGCTCCCACTCCGCGTCGTCGTCGAAGTACCGCTCCGCGAGCGGCTCCTCGGGGATGGCCCCCCGCGAACGCTTCTCCTGCTGGTAAGAGTTGCGGCCCTCCTGTACGAAGTACCGGCCCGTCAGAACCGTTCCCTCGTGGAGCGCGTCCTCGGTCTCGTACATCATCTCGGCCGCCTCGCGGCGGTCCGAGTTGTCGAACTCGTAGTCGTCGGAGTCCTGCACGTCGACGTAGGGGACGTACTGGCGCGCGTCCTTGTTCCACGTCGGGCACTGCGTGAGGAAGTCGATGTGGGAGAAGCCGTCGTGCTGGATGGCCTCCTTGATGATTTCCTGTGCCTGATTCGGGTTGACCGCCGCGGTGCGGGCGATGTAGGACGCCCCCGCGGAGAGGCTCATCGAGAGCGGCCGGACGGGGTCCTTCGCGTTGCCCTCGGGCATCGTCTTGGACTTGTGACCCTTCGGCGAGGTCGGCGAGGACTGGCCCTTCGTCAGGCCGAAGACCTCGTTGTTGAAGACGATGTACGTCATGTCGTGGTTCTCCCGGGCGGAGTGCATGAAGTGGTTCCCGCCGAT
>JBEQBK010000008.1:0-28760 GCA_041639855.1 Halobacteriaceae archaeon
CCCTGAGTACGTACCGGCAGGTGTTCGGCCTCCCGGGCGACGTACTGGTGCTCTCGCTGGCGATGCTGGGGTTCAGTCTAGCCTTCCAGATGACGGGCCGGTACATCCCGGAGTATCTCAACGTGCTCGGCGCCGGGGCGGGCGTCATCGGCCTCTACGGTACGGTCGGCAACCTCATCAGCGCAGTCTACCCCTACCCAGGGGGAGCCTTCTCCGATAGGGTGGGCTCCCGGGTCGCGTTGACCCTCTTCGCGGTCGCCTCGACTGCCGGCTTTCTGGTGTGGGCGCTCGCGCCGATGCTGACCGGTCCGGTGCTCGTCGTCTTCGCGGGGCTCTTCCTCTCGCAGGCGTGGAAGTCCTTCGGCCTCGGCGCGACGTTCGCCGTCGTGAAACAGGCGAGCGCCCCCGACAAGCTGGCCCGCGGGTTCGCGAGTACGGAGACCTTTCGCCGGGTCGGCTTTCTCGTGGGGCCGCTCGTCGCGGCCGCCGTGCTGGCCTCGACGAACGACTTCGTGCCGGGGTTCCAACTCGTCCTCGGCCTCGCCTTCGCCCTCGCGTTCGTCGCCACGCTCGCCCAGCAGTTCCTCTACGACGCCGGGGAGGACTCGCTCGGCTCCTCCTTCGAGGGGGTCCGCGACATCGCCACTGACCTCCGTTCCCTGCCCGAGCCGCTCCGCCCGCTGTTGGTCGCGGACACGCTCGTCCGGTTCGCCAACGGGATGGTGTACGTCTTTTTCGTCATCGTCATCACCGACTTCCTCGACGCGGGGTTCACCGGATTCGGCTTCGACATCGGCCCCGCGGCCTTCTTCGGCGTCCTCTCGGGCGTCGAGATGGCGGTCGCGCTCGTCTCGATGGTCCCCGTCTCCAGACTCTCCGAACGCGTCGGGCTCAAACCGGTCGTCGCGCTGGGCTTTTTCGTGTACGCGGTCTTCCCGGCGCTCCTCATCGGTGTGCCCGCGTTGCCGGTCGGGGACGGAAGCGTGCAGTGGGCCCTCCTCGCGCTCTTCGCGTTCTCCGGGCTGCGCTTCGCCGGGCTGCCCGCACATAAGGCGCTCATCGTCGGGCCGGCCGAGCAGGACGCGGGGGGCCGGGTGACGGGGGCGTACTACCTCGTCAGGAACGCCGTCGTCATCCCGAGCGCGGCGCTCGGCGGGGTGCTCTACGGCTGGCGCCCGACCGTCGCGTTCGGCGTCGCCTCCGCGGTCGGCCTCGTCGGAGTCTGCTACTTCCTTCTCTTCGGGCGGGAGTTCGAGGCGTACCGCTAGTCCTCCAGAAGCTTCCGCGTGCGCTTGTGGCGCTGGCGAAACATCCCCTCGAAACCCACCTTCGCGAACGGGTCGAGCGTGCCGACCGGCGTTCGGTAGACGAGGCGGTCACGGAGGATGGTGTCCGGGCCGTCCCGGTAGAAGAGATGGGTGTGTTCCCACGTTTCGAAGGGACCGTCCTCCATCACGTCACGGAAGTACGCGTTGTCACCGTCGTGCTCCCGCGCGACGATTTCGGAGATCCACGACTCGCCGACGCCGGCGTTGAACGGCTCGACTGCCATCGATATGCGCGAACCGACGACCAGCGATTCCGGGTCGGGCTCGCCGTCCGGTCCCGTCACCGACTCCACGCGGAGCCCCATCCAGTCGGGCGTGAGCGCCTCGAGCCCGGCGGGGTCGCTGTGGAACTCCCAGACCTTCTCGAAGGGAGCACGGACCCGCGTCTCGCGTTCGTAGACGGCCATACCACAACTACGGAGGTGAGCACCAAAACCCTGCGGGCAGGGGCGGATACCGAGGGAACTACTGGAAACCCCGGTCCGTTTCGTCCTCGCGAACCAGATCGTCGAGCTCGGTTTCGAGAACGTCTTCGGCGTCCTCGAAGGTAGTCGAGAGCTCCGCCAGCGCCTCGGGCCTACCGTGGGAATCGTACTCCATCGGGCCGAACGCGGGGCTCTCGACGGCCTCCATGACGTCGTCGAAGAGCGCCTCACCGGTCGTGGGGGCGTCGGAGTGAGCCTTGAGCACTTCCTCGAGGCGGTTCGCTCGTTCCTCGGCCGCGTCCTCGTCCTCGGCGGGCGAGCGCACGGCGAAGCGACCCGTCCCCGACTCCGGGAGGACGGAACCGATTTCGTCGTCGAGGTTGCGCGCGATGCGGGCGCCGACGCCCCGAACCTCGTAGGGGTTCTTCGCGTACGTCTTCAGCTGGTAGAGCCCCACATCGGGGTGTCCGAGGTAGAGGTCCTCGCCGACGCCCGACGCGCGGTCCCCGCCGGCGGCGCGCCAGCCTTCCGGGTCGGCGTCCCCTTCTGTCACGTCGGCAACGATGTCGTCCCAGTTCCGGACGCGCATGACCGTCTGTTCTCACTCGACGGGATTGAACGTATCGGTGATGCCGTCTCCGACCGTCGCTGCGAGCAGCGGCCGGACGGAAAGACAGGAGTACCGGGGACCCTCACCCGCTTCTATGCGCGACATCTTGGAGGCCGTGGCAGCCGGGGAGATGACCCCCGAAGCGGCGGAGGCGGAGCTCGCGGGGTACGTTACGACGGAGGCCGGGCGCTTCGACGCCGCCCGCGAGAGCAGGGGTGGGGTACCCGAGGCGATACTCGCGGAGGGCAAGACGCCCGAGGAGACGGTCACGCTCGCGGCGGCAGCCGTCGAATCGACGGGGCGGGCCCTGGTCACTCGCATCGACGGGGACACCGCGGCGGCCCTCTTCGAGCGCTTCGGCGAGGACCTCTCGCTGGACGAGCGCGCGGGCACCGCGGCGGTCCACACGCCGGAGTTCGAGCTTCCCGACCTCGACGCGGAGGTCGCCATCGTCACCGCGGGCACCTCCGATGCGGCCGCGGCCGGCGAGGCGGCGGCGGTCGTCCGCGAGATGGGTGCCGACGTCGTCAGAATCAACGACGTGGGCGTCGCGAGCATCGACCGTGCGCTCGACCAGCGCGACGCCCTCACGGGTGCGGACGTGCTCATCGTCGCGGCGGGACGGGAGGGCGCGCTTCCGACGGTCATCGCTGGGATGGTCGACACGCCCGTCATCGGGCTCCCCGTCTCGACGGGATACGGTCACGCCGGGAAAGGCGAAGCCGCGCTGTCGGGGATGCTCCAGTCGTGTACGGCGCTCTCGGTTGTGAACATCGACGCGGGGTTCACGGCCGGCACTCAGGCCGGACTCATCGCCCGGCGAATCGACGCCGCGCGGGAGGAGTAGTCAGCGCAAGCCGTCTAAACTCTCCAGGAAGCACTCCCGGAACGCGAGGGTGTCGATATCGGTCGCGACCCGTGCGTTCGGGTCCTCGCCGCCGATGCCGTGGTAATCGCAGATCGTCGACCCCCGCGAGGGGCCCTCGGAGGTGTCGACCTCGACGTGGTACGGCTCGTAAGTGAGCACTCCGTCGATGATGTCCGCCGTCACCGCGGCGTCGTGGACGGCGTACCCCTCCTCCTCGACGAAGTCGTTGATACCTTCGGGATAGTCCATCCACGCCGTCACCGCGTCCTTCCACGGATGGGTGTCCTCGATGCGGTCGCCCAAATCGAAGGGGAGCGTGGCGTCCATCGTCACGTCCAACCCGGCCAGGTTCACCTCGCAGTCCTGGAACACCCGCGCGGCCGCCTCGGGGTCGTTGTGAACGTTCGCCTCGGCGGCGGGCGTGACGTTGCCACCCGAAAACGTCGACCCGCCCATCACGTACACGTCGCCGACGAGGTCGGGGAGGTCGGGCTCCAGTGCGAGCGCGAGCGCGAGGTTCGTCTGTGGGCCGACCGCGGCGACGGTCAGCTCGTCGCCGTGCTCGTGGGCGGCCTCGACGATGTACTCGGCGGCGTGGCGGTCCCCCACATCGGGGTCGGCCTCCGGGAGATGGGTCCGCCCCCGGAGCCCTTTCTCGCCGTGCACCCACTCCGCAGTCGAGAGTTCGGCGACGAGCGGGCGTCCAGCGCCTTTTACGACCGGTACGTCCGCACCTGCCAGCGCGGCGATGCGCCGTGCGTTCTCGGTGGTGTTCTCGACCGTGGTGTTCCCCGCGACCGTCGTCAGTCCGACCACGTCGATGTCGGGGTGGCCGAAAGCCATCGTCAACATTAGCGCGTCGTCGGCGCCGGGGTCCGTATCGAACAGTACCCGTTGTCCCATACGTCCCCCTCGGAGCGAACCCCCAAAGGTCCGCGGGCACCGACAGCGTTTTTCGCGTCCGGGCGCAGTAACTCGGCGTGAACACCCTCCGGGGGCCGCTGGTCGAGGTCGACGAAAAGCGAAGTGTGTCGACCGCCAACGGCGAGCGCGAGCTCGCGGAGCTCCGCCTGCGCCCCGAAGGGGGCGCTGCTGACCCGGTTCGCGTGACGCTCTGGGGGAAATGGGCCGAAACCGCGGCGTACGCCGACATCGGAATGGAGCTCCTCGTCGCCCATCCGGAGGAGGACGACTACGGCGATGGCGGCTACGCCACCGGCCCTGAGACGTACGTCGTTCTCGAACCCGACTTCCTCGTGGACGTGACGGCGCTGCGCTCGTGGGTGCAGTGTCCGCGGATGTACTATCTGAACAAACTCGGGGGCGTCCCGCTGGCCGAGCCGGTCACGAAAGGGACGGTCGTCCACGAGGTGTTCGGTGACCTCCTCCGCGGGCGGGATTTGACGCCCGCCATCGACGAGCGCGTCGCCGAGGCCGGCCTCGAACTCGGGCTGTTGGGTATCGATTCCGACGAACTCGCCGAGACGGTCCGGGAACACGCGGGCGCTATTGAGGGGTGGCTCCAGCAGGGAGCGCTCACTGAAGAGGACGAGTGGCGCTCGGAGCAGACGCTCATCAGCCCGACGTTCGGAGTGAAGGGCCGCGCCGACGCCCTCAGACGGGGGGCGCCGGTCGAACTCAAAACGGGGAAGAACACCCGCCGCGACCCACGCTTCCAGGACAAGATTCAGGCGGCCTGCTACGCCCTGCTCCTCTCGGACAAACAGGCCGAGGGGGCCCCCAGAGCCGGCGCGACGGCCGCCGATACGGGGACGCTCCTGTACACGAAGAACGCCGCCGTCGAGCGCAACGAGGAGGGAGGTGACCTCTCGCCCGCCAAGGACTTCTCCATCGGTGGCGGGCTCCTGAAGTTCGTTGTCCGCACCCGCAACCACCTCGCCGCGATGGAGTTCGAGGGAGAAGTTCCGACGGGCTTCGAAGCCGACGCGACCTGCGAGTACTGCTTCGAACAGGACACCTGTATGGTCGTCTCGGGACGTTTAGACCAGGAATCGAAGGCC
The DNA here is from genome assembly GCA_041639855.1 of Halobacteriaceae archaeon. Classification (GTDB taxonomy): domain Archaea; phylum Halobacteriota; class Halobacteria; order Halobacteriales; family Halobacteriaceae; genus JBEQBK01. The sequence continues at coordinate 5,253 of JBEQBK010000008.1, forward strand.
GGACGAATCGGGACAGCCCTCCCGGAGGAAGAGCGCGAGTACTTCGATACGTGGTACGGCCGCATCGAATCGGAGCGGCGGGCCGTCCACGACGAGTATCACAAGCTCTGGAAGCAGACCCCCGAGCAACGGGCCGACGACGACCGCGCGATAATCGACCTCGAACCCGCCGGGAGGGAGCGCACTGAGGACGGGCGCTGGCGCCTCTTCGCCACCCGTCCCGAACCGACGACCTCGAAAATCCGGGCGGGGGATACGGTACTCGCCAGTGAAGGCGACCCGGTCGGGGGCGCTGCCGACCTCGGACGCGTGCGGAAACTCAACGCCGACGAGGTCGTCGTGGTCGCCGAGGAACCACTCGAGCTGCGCCGCGTGGACGTCTACCCCTCGGAGCTCTCCGTGGACCGGATGCTCACCGCGCTCCACGACTTCGTCCTAAAAGGCGATTCCCGCCGAAAAGACGTGCTGTTCGGACGGGAAAAACCGGCGTTCGGCGACGAACAACGGGACATCGTCCCGAACAACGACTCTCAGAACGAGGCGCTAAACCGGGCGCTGAACGCGGAGGACTTCGCGCTGATCCACGGGCCGCCCGGCACGGGCAAGACCTACACCATCGCCCGCCTCGTGGAAGAACTCCGCGAGCGTGGCGAACGCGTCCTCCTCTCGGCGTTCACCAACCGAGCGGTGGACAACTGTCTGGAGGCCTGTCGCGAACGCGGCATCGAGGCGCTCCGGATGGGGACGGAGACCGGGGTCCGCGAGGATATGCGCGAGTTGACCCTCGATACGGACCAACCCCCCGGAGAGCAGGCCGCAACGCTGAACGAATCGGGCGTCGTGGCCGCGACGACGGCGACGTGTGGCTCGCGAGCCATGCGCGAACAGACGTTCGACGTGGCCGTCATCGACGAGGCGACCCAACTCACCGAACCCGACACGCTGGCGGCGCTCACACGCGCCGAGCGCTTCGTCCTCGTCGGCGACCACGAACAGCTCCCGCCCGTCGTGAAAACCGAGTCGATGGGCGAGTCGCTGTTCGAGCGCCTGATGGAATCGTATCCGGAAGCCGGCGTCCTACTGGACCGCCAGTACCGGATGAGCCAACGGATTCAGGCCTTTCCTTCCAGCGAGTTCTACGACGGGGCCCTGCGGCCGGCGACGGGCGAGGTGGCGGGACAACACCCGCGCGACATCGCCGACGGGCTCCCGGAGGAACGCTCCGACCCGGTATCGTTCGTGGACGTCCCCGGCGACGCCGGCCGGCACACCGACGCCGCCGAAGCCGAGCGGGTCGGCGAGCTGGTCGAGCGCTTCTCCGATGCGGGCGTCCCGGTGTCCGACATCGGCGTCATCGCGCCGTTCCGGGCGCAGGTCGGGGAGATAGCCAGACGCGTGCCGGAAAGGGTGACCGTCGATACAGTGGACCGGTTCCAGGGCTCCAGCGAGGAGGTAGTCATCGTCTCCTTCGTCGCCACCGGCGAACTGGACGGCCCGATTTTCGAGGACTACCGCCGACTGAACGTCGCGCTCACGCGGGCAAAGAAGGCACTCGTGTTGGTTGGCGACCGCGAGGCGCTAACGACGGACCCCGTCTACGGGCGGATGGTCGAGTGGGCGGACAGGTAGCGAGCAGGCGACACAGATTCGTTCCGCGCGGCGTCGCGTCGCACACCCGCTGTGCGCCGCGCGGCGGTTCTCAGCGCATAGCGGGTGTCCTTCCTACTCCGGTATGAACCTCAGGAGAGCCGGTATCTGAGTATCGCGGCGATGCCACCCAAGTTGGCGAGCTGCTGGCCGGGTTCGAACTCGTGGGAGAACACGACCACGTCGCCGCCCTGACGCTCGACGTTCCGGACGATATCGTCCACGTCGGACTCCCACTCCCCGTCCTCGCCGCGCTCTTGGCGGAGCCGTTCGTCGAGCACGAGCAGGGTTTCGACCGCGCCGAACTCGGCGGCCTCGGCCGTCTCTTCGACCCCGTAGGTCGCCTTCTCGCCGCTCGCGATGTTCTCCATCAACTCGTCGATGAGGTCGGCCTCCTCCGCGACGCGGGTCTCCTCTTGGATGTCCTCGACGGCACCGCGCTTGAGAACCTCGTGGACACCGCGCCCGCCGGCGGCGGATGTGTCCACAGTGGTGATTTTCTCGACTACGTCGGGGACCTGTTCCTCGATGTAGTCGTAGGCGTCCTGTTTGGTGAACCCCGGCCCGGCGAGGACGATGGCGTCCGCGTCGGTGCGCGCGAGGGCGTCGGCGAGTTGCTCGAAGAGGAGGTCACGCTCGCGGGCGTACTCGCCTTTGCCGGAGGGGCCGCTGAAACTGGCGCGCTCGTCGACGCCGTACTGAGAAACTTCGTGGATGTATGCCTCGCCCTCCTCGACGGTGACGATGACGACGTCCGGTTGGTCCGTCGCCTCGACGGCCTCTTCGAGGCGCTGGTTCTGGTCGGGCTTCCAGTCTTTTTCCACCTCGATTTCCTCCTGTTCGACGACGTTCAGCGTGTGGTGTTCCTTGAGGACCTGTTCGTTGGAGGCGTCGACGATGATGCCCGACACCCGGAGGCGATTGGCAAATTTGTGAAACTCCACGTCCTTTACTTCCAGTGTGACGTGGACGTGTTCGCGCTCGCCGCCGGTGTCGCGCATCTGGTCGTCGTTGCGCTGGATGCGCCGCGTGGTGTCGCCGGAAACGAGGTCCCCCGGCTCGATGATGTAGTGGAGGTGCCAGAGGTCGTCGAGGCTCTCTGGGACGAGCGTGACCCGCTCGTTCCCCCCCTCGACCGTGTGGCGGTCCTGAACGCGCATACCCCGACTCCGGGGGCGGGATTAATGGGTCTTCGTTTCGGGGCTCAGTCGTCGTCCTGGCTCGCCGCCCGCCGAGGCACGTAAGCGCGCCCGAGGAGCCACTCCCGGGCCGTGAGCTTCCGCTTGAAGCCGTCCTCGCGCGCGATGTCCAGTCGCTCCTGGGTCGTCTGGAAGTAGTTGACGACGGTCACGAACAGGGAGCCGCCAATGGTGTTGCCGAGCAGGACCGGGAAAACGAAGCCGGTCATCCCCGGGAGAAACAGTTCGGGGGACCCTCGAAACACGACGTACATTACCTCCGTAAAGGAGACGACGACGTGGAAGAGGTTGCCAAAGGGGATGGCGAGGAAGGCGAGGTACACCACCAGAAAGCGGGTCACGTTGTCCCGAACCGCGTAGACGACCCAGACGACGCCCGCGACGATGAGTCCCGCGAAGGCGGCTTTGAAGAACAGGCCCCAGAAAGGAGTCTCGAAGCCCTTCCTCGCGATGTACGACGCCGCGCCCGCCGCGTCCTCGGAAAAGACGCCGGCCCGAGCGAGGACGAGCGCGCCGAGGGCGCCGCCGGCGAAGTTCCCGAGGACGACGACCGACCAGATGGTCAACAGCCGCGGAACGCTGATGAGCCGTTCGAGGAGGAGCACGACCGGCGGGAGGGTGTTCTCGGTGTAGAGCTGGTAGCCGCCAAGGATGATGAAGACGAAGCCCAGCGGGTAGAGGAGCGCGCTCAGTATCGGGTCGCTCCCGGTCGCCGCGGTCAGCGAGGCGTACAGCAGATACGTGACCGTGATGGCGAAGCCCGCCGCGAGCGCGCTGAAGAACAGCTCCCGGCGGCCAATAGTCGCCTCCTCGTCGGCGGCGACGACGATACGCTGGAACACCTCGTGGGTCTCGAAACGGTCGTGGATGACGGCGCCCGCGGCGGGAGCCCCGTGCTGGGACTGCTCGATCGCCTCGCGAACGGTTTCCCCGTCGTCTCCGTCCTCGCTCATAGCCCGCGTTCAAACCGGAGGGGAAAATCCCTTCCGGCCTCGGACCAGACCGGCTACTCCCCGAGTGTAACCGTTCGGTCCACGCCGAACAGCGCGAACAGCGCAAAGAGACCGAACAGCGACGGATCGTTCGTGAACACGCCAAGCACCCCAAAGACGCCGAGGACGCCGAGCCTGTCGATTCGAACCTCCACGTTCGGGGGTCAGCCGACACGCCCAAACGTCTACTGGGTGCTCTCAGACGTCGGGAACTACTCCCCGACGATGCGGCTCGTTCCCGGCGGGAGGAAATGCTGAATCCGGTCGGGCGAGGCCACCTTCCGAACGAGCGACTCGTCAGTGAAGGCGTCGCGGAACGTCCGGTAAATCCGCTTGGCCACGTCACCCTGCGCGTAGCGGCCGGGCTCCACATGGACGCTCGTCTCGACGCGGTCCTCGATGGCGCTCGGCGGGCCGCCGATGACCCGCGTCTGGGGTTCGCATTTTACCCCGACGGCGCAGGCGACGGGCGTGTCCTCGAAGTACGTCCGGTCGCCGCGGATGGCGAAGCCGCCCTTCTCCAGAAATTCGCCGCTCTCCGGCGTTTTCGAGACCTGTTCGGGGTCGACCATGTACACGTCGCCGGCGCCGCGGCCGCTCTTCCAAACGGAGGAGTAAGAGACGGCGAAGGTCGCGGCCTCCTCCAAGGAGGTTCGGGGGACGTCGACCTCCTCGCTTGGCTCGCTCGGCATCGACGTCTTGAGCACGGTGGCGGGGCCGCCGTGGGCCTGCGTGTGGAGGAAGCGGTCGTAGCGGTCCATGTACTTCTCGACGAGTTCCTCGTTCTGGTCCGCATTCCGGCCACCGAGAACCAGAAAGCCGTCGCTCGTGAAGAACCAGCGGAAACGCTCGTACCACTGCTCCTGCTGGCGGATGGGCACCGACGGCATCGAGAGCCAGTCGGTCTCACCCTCCGTCTCGATGTCGGGCTCGTCGGGCTCCTCCCACTCCTCTCTGCGTCGCTTCGCCTCCGCCAGTTCCTCGCGGGTGTTCTCGATGGCCTGCTGGGCCCCCTCCTTTTTCTCCCCGAGACGCTTGGCCTCCTGATAGTGCCGGTCGGCGTTCTGCTCGACGCCGACGTCGGGGTCAACCCCGACGCGGTAGTCGTCGAGTTCGAGCGTGAGCGTCCCCTCGCTCGGGTTCGTGTTCACCACCGCCTCGGCCGCGGGGATGCCCTTCTCCTTGCCTTGGGCGAACCGGTCCTCGATGGCCTCCCAGTCGCGGCCCGCCTCCAAGGCCTCGCGGACCGTGGTGAGCACCTCGTCCACGAGGTCGTAGTGGCCGTAGAGCGCCTCAGCCTTCTCCCGCTCCGCCTCGGCCTGTTCCTCGAAATCCTCGATGGCACCTTCCTGCTGTTCGATGATGCGCTCCTGTTTCGCGATTTCCGCCTCGAAGTCCGGCCGGTCGGGCTCGCCCTCGCCGGGCTCCTCCTCCTCGCTGCCGAGGTTCGTGAAGTAGTCGTCCAGCGCGGCGTTGAAGGAGTCGAACGCCTCGCTCTCCATGTCCGCGTACTCCTCTATCGGGACGGGCGTCACGTCCACCCTGGTGTTGTCCTCGAAGTAGACCCGCGGGTCGGTTTCCTCCGCCAACGTCTCGAAGAGTTGCTCGACCTCCCGATGGAGTGTGGCGAGTTCCTCGTCGGTCGCGTCCCCGACGTCGGTTTCCTTCTCGACGCCGGCGCGGGTACAGAGCTCCTCACCCCACAGGCCGCCGAAGTCGAGTTGCGTCGCCAGGGTCCGCACCACGTCCGTATCGGAGTCGCGCATCTTGGCGGCGAACGCCTCCGCGTCGAGTTCCCACGGCGCCGCCCGCGCGGCGGGGAACTCGTAGGGGGCACCCGGCGCGACGGTTCGGGAGCGCAGGCGGACGGTTTCGAGCGCGTCCACCGTCTCGCCGTGGTCGTCGAGGACGGCAACGTTCCCCTCGCCGAACAGTTCCACGACGAGTGTGGTGTCCATATCGCCGCGGCGAAACTCCAACTCCAGAATGCGGTCGAAGCCGTGTTGGCGTACTTCAGCCAAATCCGCCCCGGCGATGCGGTTCCGGAGCATCTTCGCGAAGTTCGGGGGCCGCCCCGGCGCGTCGGGCACCCGCTCGGGACGGGTGACGTGGGCCCGCTTCGTGTCACCGACCTGCACGAGAAGCTCGACCCGCCCGTGGTCGTAGTCGCGCATCTTCAGGCGGACCAGCCCGTCGTCGTAGAGATAGGCTTTGTCGACCGTGGCGCCCGTGTAGCCCCGGAGTTCGCGGACGAAGGCGACCAGGTCGACGCTGGTCATCTCGCGTTTCTTCTCCATGGAACGGATGGCGAGGGCCGACGGGTTAGGACTTTTGAGAGTCAGTTCAGCGACGTGCTGACGTAGGGCCCGTCCTGGTGGTAGCCTCTCTCCAAGTAGTACTCGCGGGCGCCGATACCCGAGATGACGCTGAGCTTGTCGTAGCCGGCGTCCGCGGCCCGTTCCTCAGCTTCTCTTAAGAGTTTCTCGCCGTAACCTTTGTGCTGCCAGTCCGCCGATTCGTCCCCGACTTCGACCATCGGCCCGTAGACGTGGAGCTCGCGGACGAGCGCGGCGTTCTGTAGCTCGCGCCGGCGCGGGGCGTCCGGATACCGGAGCCGGCAAAAGCCCACCAGCAGGTCCTTCTCGGCGTCCTCGTAGCTGATGAACTGCTCGGTGCCGCCCGCGGACTCGTATTCCAGCACGTCGAGTTCGACGTTCTCGGGGGTTTCGTCGTTGTGGCCCACTTCGCGACAGCGGATACAATCGCAGGTCCAGCCGTGCTCGTCCATGCGCTGGCGGGCGAGTTGGCGGAGGTTCGACTTCCAGACTCCCCCTTCGATGAAGTCGGCAGGGATGTCCCGCTGTACTCGCTGGAGGCGGACGTACTTGGGAATGTCCCGCTTGATTTCCGCGACGAGCTCCGCGGCCGACTCGTTGTCCAGCGGCTCGAACTCGTCGCGTTGCCACATGTCGTACACTCTCGTTCCTTCGACGACGAGCGTCGGATAGATCTTGAGATAGTCGGGTCGCCAGTCACTGTGTTCGAATATCTCCCTGAAGTCGGCGCGGCACATCTCCTCGGTCATCCCGGGCTGGCCGGGCATCATGTGGAAGCCGACCTTGAAACCCGCTTCTCTCAGGCGCTTGTTCGCGTCGATGGACGCCTGGACGCCGTGCCCGCGGTGCATCTCGCGGTTTATCCGCTCGTAGGTCGTCTGCACGCCTACTTCGACTTTCGTCCCGCCGAGCCGGAGCATCCGGTCGATTTGCTCGGGGTCACACCAGTCGGGCTTGGTCTCGAAGGTCGTTCCGATGTTGCGAATGTCCCCGAACTGGTTCGCGGTTTTGACATCCTCCAAATACTCGAAGTCGGGGTCGTCCTCCGCGAACGACTTCTCCTCGCTGGGGTTGGGCTCGGCGCCGGCGTCGAAGTCGTTCATCGCCTCCAAGGCGCGCTTCACGAACCACTCCTGATAGTCGTGGCTCCGTGCGGTCATCGTCCCGCCCATCAGGATGAGCTCGACCTTGTCGACGGGGTGGCCGATCTGCCGGAGCTGGTTGAGCCGCAGGGTGACCTGCCCGTAGGGGTCGTAGTCGTTCTGTTCGCCCCGGGCGGCGGCGGGCTCGTGGCCCGTGTAGCTCTGTGCGGAGGAGAACTCGCTTGCGGGCCCACCCGGACAGTAGAGACATTTCCCGTGGGGGCACATATGCGGGCTCGTCATGATGGCGACCGGCGCCACGCCCGACGCTGTGCGAACGGGCTTGCGCTGGAGGACCTCCTCCAACTCCTCCCGTCTGGACTGGGGCGCGTAATCCAACAGCTCGGAGTTTTTCGGCACCTTGGGCGCGGAGAACTCCGAGCAGACGTCGAGTTTGGCGGCCTCGACCTCGTCGCGCTCGACCTCGCCGGCGAGGATACGCTCGACTAGCTCCTCACAGACCCGCTCGAAGGACGCGTCGGCCGCCTCTGCCATACCTTCGGGTACGTCGGCGCGCCCCTAAGCGTGTCGGACGCGTGGGAAGGCTTTTTTCGCCGGCGGGCCCCCTCGGGGTATGAACCGAATCGACGTACGTGACCTCCGCGCGAAGGCCAACGCGGACGAGCCGATAACGATGCTGACAGCCTACGACGCGCCCACGGCGCGCATCGAGGATGAGGCGGGCGTGGACGTCGTCCTCGTCGGCGACAGCTTGGGAAACAACGTTCTGGGCCACGAAAGCACGATTCCGGTGACGATGGACGAGATGGCGTCTCACACCGCGGCCGTCGCGCGCGCCGTCGAGGACGCGATGGTCGTCGCCGACATGCCCTTCGGCGCGTACGGGGGGTCTTTCGAGGACACCTTCGACAACGCGACCCGGCTGATGAAGGCGGCCGGCGCCGACGCCGTCAAGCTCGAAACGGCACCCGGTGGCGAACACACCATCGGGGAAATCGAGCGGCTCACTGAACTCGGCGTGCCGGTGATGGCACACACAGGGCTCACTCCACAGCGCGTGAACGAGGTCGGCGGCCACGTCGTGCAGGGCCGGGACACCGACTACTCCGCGTCGCCCGCCGAGCTCGTCGCCACCGCGGAGGCCCTCGAAGCCGCGGGCGCCTTCTCCCTAGTCATCGAACTCGTGAGCGAGCCCGTCGCCGCGGACATGACGGCGGCGCTCGACATCCCTACCGTCGGTATCGGCGCCGGCAGAAAGGTTGACGGACAGGTGTTGACGATCAACGACGTGCTCGGCTTCGGCCCCGAGTTGACGTTCAACGAGGCGTACGCCGACGTGCCCGCGGTGATGGCCGACGCGGTCGAGGCGTACCTCGCGGCCGTCGAAACCGAGACGTTCCCGACGGAATCGCACGCGTTCGACGACGAAGAATAAGCGCGCTACTCGGTCATCGCCGGCTCGGCGACCTGCTCACCGACGGCCTCGACGGCGGCGTCGATGACCTCCTCGCGGGCACCCACGAGGAACTCGACGTAGCCCGAATCGGCGTCGGCGCCGCGGGCCGACACGCCACCCTCGGGGACTGCTCCTTCGATGTCGGCCGCGAGTTCGCGCAGGTCGACGCCGTCGCCGCGGACGTGGAGTTCGTCGTCGGCGGCGCCGAGCAGCGTGTCAGCGTCACCCTCGCGGCGCAGGGCGTCCAGAATGAGCGGCAGCGTGGGGAACTCCCTACGGTGGGTGAACGCCTCGGCATCCAGCACCGACACCGTCGTGCCGGCGACGGTGCGCTCCTCGACGTGCGGACGGGCCGTTTCAAGCGCTGTTTCCAGCTTCTCGCGGAACTGGTCGCTGACGTGGCCGGCGAGACCGGTGTTGCCCTCGCCCCAGAAGAGGTCCTCCAGCAGTTCGCGTTTGTCCTCGTAGGACTGGTAGTAGGCGGCGAGCGCGACGGCCTCGCGGACGGCGGCCGCGTCCTCGTCGTCGTAGCCGTGCTCGGCGGCCAGGTCGGCGTACGCCTTGGGGACCTCTTCCCAGTAGGAGAAGGCGGGGAGCGGCTCGATGTCCTCGCGGACGTCCGGGTTCGTTCGGACCGCCGCGTGGGCGGCGAGTGTCGCCGTCGTAACACCCGTCGTCACGAGCGCCTCGTCGGCCGCGGCCAGCGCCTCGTCGTCGGCGTTGCCCGTCGCGAACACGACGCGCTCGGCGTCGTACGTCTCCAGTAGTCCGAGGCCGTCGACGGATTCCTCGGTGTGGCCCGCACCCACCAGCACGAAGAGCGGGTGTTTCTCGTCGTGGCGCGTCTCGTCTCTGAGCATCGACGTCACGTCGTCCGTCGCGGCGCCGACGTCGTAGAACTCGTCGCGCATCGGGCGCCGGGAGACGTAGTGGTAACGCGCGTCGCTGCCCGCGTGGGCCTCCTCGACGAGCGGGAGGACCGCGCGTTCGAGGGCGACGCCGCCGACGTAGCCGTCGACGGTCGCCGTGTGGCGGATGACGACGGGACGGGATTCGACGACAGCGCGGCGAAGCGCCGTCGCGACCGAAGTCAGCTCGTCGCCGAGCGACTCGATTTCGGGCGTCGCGGCCAGCGGCTCCGTCTCCGGGGGTGCGGCCTCCTCGTCGACCGCCTCGTTCAGGCGCTCCTCGACCGTCCGTGCGGCGTCGCCTTCGAGGGCAACCACGGACTCGGACTCGATCTGGAGGTCGCCGCGGTGGCGCTCGACCTCGCCGATGACGGCAACGGTGTCCTCGGCCTCTACCTCGGGGTAGGCTCGCTCGCCGGCGGCGACGAACGCCGCGGCCTCGACGGTGCCGGTCTCGTCTCCTACTTCGAACACGGTGGGGCCGCCCGTCTGGTGGACGCTCCGGACCTCACCCTCGATGCGGATGCGCTCCCCGAAGTGGTCCTCCAGGTCCTCGACCGGAACGTGTTCGGCGGGCTCGACATCGGGTTCATCGGCTTCCGTTCCCTCCGCTTCGGGCTCGGATTCCTCGGCGTGCGGTTCGGGTTCCGTCTCCTCCGTTTCGGCCTCGGCCGCTTCCGGCTCCGACTCTTCCGCTTCGGACTCCTCGGGCTCGGACGCCGGCTCAGCTTCCGCTTCTTCCGGCTCCGACTCGGCTACTGATTCGGCTTCGGGCTCGGCCTCAGCGCTCGCGTTTCCCTCCTCACCGGTTTCGGGTTCGAACGTATCGGGGTCGGCGTTCGGGTCGTGGACGAGGAACCCGCGGAACTCCGCGGGCGCCTGGCGGATCGACCAGCCGAGGTCGATGTCGCCGTTGTCGTGTACGTCGGTGACCTGCACGAACACCGTTTCGCCGGCGTCCCAGTCGAGGGATTCGAGGCGGCGGTCAAGCTCCGAGCGGTGGAGCAGCCCCGTCACTTTTCCGGAGTCGCCGATATCGACGAACACGCCGAACTCGGCGAACCCGTCGACGGTGCCCTCGTAGTAGCGGCCCTCGCCCAGCTGATTTGCGTGCTCGCCTTCGAATCGAAACGCGACGTCCTCTTCATGGCTCGAACAGATGCGGCCGTTAGTCGACGTGCCGCAGATGATACACGTACCCATTAAGTGTTAATGAGCGACGGCAGTTTGAAACGACTGTCGATTCGGGGGAGCGAGTGCGCGGGTACGGGACGCCGGGAGTGAACACGACACGGCGGCCGAAACGGGACGCCGGGAGTGAACACGACACGGCGGCCGCGGATACAGCCCTATCCGAGAACGGCCGACAACGCCGGGGCGGCGCCGAACGCCCCGCCGAAGACGGCGGCAGCGACCGGGAGCCCCGCGAGGGCGGCCCGAATCGGGGACGTTTCGTGGACGACCGTGAGTCCCGTTATCAGGAGCACCGAGCCGTAGACGCCCGCAAGCGCTTGCACCTCAAGCATCGGCACTCCGGCGAAGACGCAGGGCGCCGTGGCGTAGGCGACGGTCTGGACCGTCTCGCTGATGCCGGCTCGCTCCCGGACGACGAGGATGAGCAACACGGTCTGGAAGGCTGCAGCCAGGTGGAGGGTGACGGGCCCGATGACGAGGACGAACGCCGCGAGGACGAACAGGGCGGACAGCGCCGGGGAGTCCAGATAAACCGGCGCAGTACCGGGAACGAGCGCGATTCTGGTGCCGGCCGCGACGGCGACGACAGCCATCACGAAGGTGAGCCCCGGCGCCTGGTCAGCGGGCGCGACGGCCGCCCGGAAGAAGCGCCGAGGGCGAACCATCGCCTCGAACCAGGCCCGGACGAGGGCCTTCGGTCCCCGCTCGCGGCCGCCGGACGGCGATTCGACCCACTGTGTCACACGCCGGGATTGGGAGTGGGCGACTATGTCGGTTCCGCTCGCGCGGCGCCGGGGAGAAACCTCGACGCCGGGAGCGAACGCGACACGACGGGAGCAACCTCGACGCCGGGAGCGAACGCGACACGGCGGAAGCAACCTCGACGCCGGGAGCGAACGCGACACGGCGGGAGCAACCTCGACGCCGGGACCCATCGAAACCCGGCGCTTCTAAACCTCGGCCGCGAGTGGGTGGCGTATGCGAACGGGAACCATCGAACGCTTCCTGGACGAGGACGGCGTCGGGTGGCGGGACGTGACGAGCTCTCTCGTTGCGGGCCACGAGGCGGAGGCGACGGTCAAAACCAGAGAGACGGGCGTCGCGGCCGGCGTCGAGGAAGCGACGGCCGTCTTCGATTACCTGGGCGTCGATACCACCCCGCTCGTCGCGGACGGCAAGCGCATCGAGGCGGGCGACGAACTCCTCGCCGTCTCGGGCGACGCCGAGGCCCTCCTCCGGGGTGAACGACTGGCCATCAACCTGCTGGGGAGCATGAGCGGTATTGCCTCCGTCACCCGCGAATGTGTCGAGGAGGCCGGCGACACCCGCGTCGCGGCGACCCGAAAGACGACCCCCGGCTATCGGCACTTCGAGAAGAAGGCTGTCAAACTCGGCGGCGGGGACCCCCACCGCTACGACCTCGCGGACGCGGTGTTGATAAAGGAGAACCACATCGCCGTCGTCGGCCTGGAGGAGGCCGTCGAGACGGCCTCGGAGCGCGCGAGTTTCACGACCAAAATCGAGGTCGAGGCCGAGACCGAAGCGGAGGCGCTCCGGGCGGCCGACGCCGGCGCGGACATCGTCCTCCTGGACAACATGGCGCCCGAGGAGGCCGGCACGGTGGCCGAGAAGCTCCCGGAGCACGTCGTCGCCGAGGCCTCCGGCGGCATCACGAAGGAAACCGTCGGCGCGTACGCCGCCGCGGGCGTCGACGTGGTGTCGATGGGGAGTCTTACCCACTCGGCGTCAGTCCTCGACGTGACGATGCTCGTAGACAGTTAGGCCAACCGGACCGTCGCGTCGCCGCCGTCGCCCTCGACTTCGACGAGCCCCTCGGATTCGAGGTCCGAGAGGATGTCCAGCAGCCACTCCTGGCCGTGCTCGCCGTCCGGGACGTAATCAACCCTGACCACCGGACCGAGCGCGTCGAGCGCCATCGCGTCGCGCTCGGAGAGGGCGTTCACGACCCGGCCGCGGAACTGCCGCCTGCTCCCCTCGAAAGCCGACTGCGCTTGGACGTCCGGCGCGGAGAAGTCCCCGGACTCGTAAGCCTCGCAGACGTCCCGCCACGGACAGCCCGCGCCGTCACAGCGGGGCGCCTTCTGACACGCGACACCGCCCAACTCCATCACGGCGTTGTTCCACACCCGGGATTCCCCCGCGGGCATCAGGGCCTGCGCGGCGTCCTCGAAGGCCGTCTCGTCGTCCGGCACCCCAAACGCGCGGTGCAGAACCCGCTTGACGTTGGTGTCCACAACGGCGTTCCCGTTGTTGAAGGCGAAGGAGGCGACGGCGTTCGCGGTGTAGGGACCGACGCCCATCAGCTCCTCCAGTTCGGCCGGTTCCTCCGGGAACTCGCCGCCGTACTCCTCGACGACCTGCGTCGCGGCCTCGTGGAGGTACTTCGCGCGGTTGTTGTAACCCAGCGAGTGCGAGGACCAGAAGCCGACCACGTCGCCGCGCTCCGCGTCCGCGAGCGCTTCCGGCGTCGGCCACCGCTCCAGGAACGCCCCCCAGGCCGTCTCGACCCGGCCGAGTTGGGTCTGCTGGCTCATCACCTCCGAGACCAGAATCTCGTAGGGCTCCTCGGTGCGGCGCCACGGGAACGACCGGTGGTCGTCCTCGTACCACTCGATGAGGGCGTCCCGAACGCCGTCCACGTCTTCCGGGAGGGAAGCCCCGTCGTCCATACCTTCTCTCGGGAAGGGGCCGGTTTAGGGGTGGTGGTCCGCGACGCGTGGAAAGGCGTATCCCCGTCCCGCCACACCCGCGAGTATGAGCCTCGACGACCTCGAAAGCGCCGTCGCGGACGCGAACGGCAATTTAAAGGACACCGGTTTCCTCGACCGGGAGGCACGCACGGAACTCGCGATGCTCGCGGCCGCCCTCGACACCGATTCGGAGGAGCTGATGCGCCGCGGAATCCACCTCCTCTTCCAGAGCACTGTCGAGTCCGGCAAGCTCGACTTCCACCTCCGCAGCGAGTTCGACGTGACCTACGACGAGTACCTCTCCGGCATGACGTACGAGGAGATGACCGGCGGACCCTCTGTGGGAGCCGACGACGACGACAACCGTCGCTACCAGTACTGACACCAACGCTTTTGTCTCTCGGCTCGTCCGAACGGGTATGGCCGTCATGGACGTCGACCGGGCGCGCGTCGCGTGGTGGGCCGTCGGGGCCGCCCTCGCCGCGACGCTCGCGTACGTGGTTCACTCCTTCATCGGGACGTTCGTCTTCGGCGTCTTCCTCTACTACGCCACCCGACCCGTCTACCGCCGGGTCCGAAAGCGCGTCCGGCCGGCGAGTTTGGCGGCGGGACTCTCCCTAACGCTCCTCGCGCTGCCGGCGTTGCTGATAGTCTTTTACACCCTGGCTATCGGTCTCCAAGAGGCCCAGCGCGTCGCCGAGGCGCTCGGCGCCCTCGACCCCGCGGAAATCGAGGCCACGTTCGGCATCTACCTCGACATCTCGGAAATCGTGCAGGACCCCCGCTCCCTGTTGAACGAGCCGAGCGTCCGGGGCGCAGTCGAGGCGGGGCTCCGCGAGGCGCTCGGCTATCTCGGCTTCATCGCTACCACCGCGTTGCATCTGTTCGTGATGCTCGGTATCGCGTTCTATCTGCTCCGCGACGACCGTCGTCTCTCCTCGTGGTTCCGGCGTCGTTTCTCCGACTCCGACGGCGTGGTCGAGGAGTTCCTCGACGATGTGGACCGGGATTACAGCCGCATCTTCTTCGGCAACATCGTCAACGCCGCCATCACCGGGGCCATCGGCGCGCTCTCCTACAACCTGCTCAACCTCGTGGCGCCGCCCAGCATCGCGGTTCCCTACCCGACGCTCGTCGGACTGCTCGCCGGCATCGGGAGCTTAGTGCCCATCGTCGGGATGAAGGTCGTGTACGTGCCGGTCGCCGCGTACATCGGCGTCGCGACCGCACAGACCGCCCCGGAGGCGCTCTGGTTCCCCGCGCTCTTCGTCGTCGTGTCCTTCGTTATCGTCGACGCGATTCCCGATTTCGTCCTCCGGCCGTGGGTTTCCGGGCGGGGGATGCATCTCGGGATGGTGATGTTCGCGTACATCTTCGGACCGCTGCTGTTCGGCTGGTACGGCATCTTCCTCGGCCCGATGCTGTTGGTGGCCATCGTCCACTTCACGCGGCTGGTGTTGCCGGAGTTGATGGCCGGGACGCCCCTCCAGCCGGAGCCGGTCGGCGAGGAAGTAACGACGGGCGAGTCGGAGGCGGAGTCGGTGTCCGAGGAAGCGAACGTAGAAGAAGAGAAAACCGAAGGGGACGCTGCGGGCGGCTAAAGGTCGACGTACTGCGACTCCCACTCCCGGCGCGCCTCTATCTCCCGGTGTCCGCGGCTGGTCAGCGAGTAGGAGTTGGTTCGCTGGTCGATTTCGCCCTTCTCGACGAGCCCCTTCTCGACGAGCGTGTCGAGGTTCGGGTAGAGGCGGCCGTGATGGATTTCGCTCTCGTAGTACTCCTCCAGTTCCTCCTTGATCGCCAGTCCGTGGGGCTCCTCCAACCCAGCGACGACGTACAGCAGATCACGTTGGAAACCGGTCAAGTCGTACATCTCTGTATAATTATGCGACTAGTACGGGCCCATCATAAACACTACGGGTTGGAAACCGGCCGAATAGCAACCTGACTCTAGATTATTCGTAATTATATCCGTCGTGGAACGACAGGCACGCTGTTGGTCGGTTGATCAAAAGGGAGCGGCCCCGGAAAAGTGGGGCCGCGCCGCCCTGAATTGGTCCCCGCTGACGCTTCGGCCCTCCAGACGAAGCGCCACCAGACACGAGGAACCGCATGATGTTAAACGTTTTCAAACCGGCCCGGCGTTTCGGTGTCGCCGGGAGGGGCAACCGGGAAGGGGGAGAAGCGACAAGCCGGGGCATGGACGTGCGCGGCGAGCGGGAGTGCCGGGACTGCGGGGAACGGTGGTCCTACTACGAGACGGGCGCAGTGCGCTGTCCGGCCTGCGGGAGCGTGCGGAGTCGCGGCGTCGGCGACAGGGCCCTCCATACGGACACGGACCCCGAGTTGAACCTGACGGAGGCCAGAGAGCGTGCGGCGGGGTCGGCGGACGCCGCCCCCGACGAGGAGCTCCGCGAGGCCGCGCGCCTGGCCCGGGAGGCGGCCCGCGAGTACCTCGCGGGGAAGGGCTTCGTTGTCGGGGGGGAGCTCCGACCGCTCGACGCCACCTATCGGCGCGCCGCGGAGCTCCGCTACGTCGCCGACGAGGTGGAGCGACGGCTGGACGTCTCCGAGGCAGTCGTCGAACGCTTCTTGGCCCTGCTGGGCGACGACGAGCCGGGCCCGCCCCCCGAAGCGCTGTACGGCGCCCACGGCCTCGCGGCGGCCGAGACGGTCGAGGACTACAGCCGGGAGCTACGGGAGTGGCTCGACCGCGCGGAGACCGGTATCGACCCCAAACCCGCGCTCGGACGGCTTCGGGAGCACGTCAAGCGCCTCGAAGCCCTCGACGGGAACGTCGACCCCGCCGAGGCGGACGCGCTCGTCGCCGTCGCGCGCGACATCGGGCGGGCCTGCCGGGAGGAGGACCCCGCGTCGCTAGCCGCGGCGGAGTCGGCGCTCGACACGCTCGGAAACTCAGGGTAGTTCGACGCCGACGCCGGACTGAATCGAGGCGGCCTTCACGGTGTTGTACAGCAACATCGCACGGGTCATCGGACCCACGCCACCGGGGACGGGCGTGATGTGGTCGGCCTTCGCCTTCGCTCCCTCGTAGGCCACGTCGCCGACCGTCTCGCCGTCGACCTTGTTGTAGCCCACGTCGATGACCGTGACCCCCTCGCTCAGCATCTCGCCGTCGACGAGTTCGGGGACGCCCGCGGCGGCGATGACGATGTCGGCCGCGCGGGTCTTCGCCGCCAGGTCCTCGGTTCGGGAGTGACAGAGCGTCACCGTGGCGTTGCCGTCGGGTGCGTCGAGAGCCAGCAGGTTCGCCAGGGGTTTGCCGACGATGTTCGAGCGCCCGACCACGACGGCGTCGGCACCCTCCGTCTCGACGCCCGCGTGTTCGAGGAGCTTCTGGACGCCGTGGGGCGTACAGGGGCGGAAGCGGGGGTCGCCGCGCACGAGGCGGCCGACGTTGTTCGGGTGGAAGCCGTCGACGTCCTTCTCGGGGTCGATGCGCCGGACGACCTCCTCGTAGTCGACGTGGTCCGCGACCGGGTGCTGGACCAAAATGCCGCTCACGTCCTCGCGGCCGTTGAGTTCCGCGACCGTGTCGTACAGTTCCTCGGCGGGCGCCTCAGGGTCCACGTCGACGTGGATGCCTTCGATACCGACCTCCTCGCAGTCGCGCTGTTTCATCGAGACGTACGTCTCGCTGGCGGGGTCGTCGCTCATCAACACGGTCGCCAGCCCGGGTCGGTGGCCGGCGTCCGCGAGGGTGTCGATGGCGTCGCCGAGACCCGCTCGAACGTCAGCCGCGACGGCGGTGCCGTCTATCACGTCGGTCATACCGGCGATGCGCTCCCGTCCCCCTTCAACGCAACGGACCATGCATACTGAGAGGCGGAAAAGAAGGGAGGTGTACAGGAACGTGGATATGGCTCTACTCGTAGAGGGGGTTCTCCTCGCAGAGCGTCTCCACCACGTCCGCGACCGACTCGATGACTTCCTCGTCCTCGGGGGCGTCCACCACGTCGGCGATGGCGTTGCCGACGCGCTCCATGTCGTCCTCGTCGAAGCCGCGGGTCGTCAGCGCCGGGGTGCCGGCACGGATACCCGAGGGGTTGAACGCCGAGCGCGTCTCGCCGGGCACCGTGTTCGCGTTCAGAACGACGCCCGCTTTCTCCAGACCGGCCTCGACGTCCTTGCCGGGCGTGTCGGGGTGGGAGTCGCGGAGGTCCACGAGCACCAAGTGGTTGTCGGTGCCGTCCGAAACCAAGGAGAGACCCCGGTCCGCGAGCGTCTCGCCGAGCGCGACGGCGTTGTCGACCGTCTGCTGGGCGTACTCCTCGAACTCGGGTTCGAGGGCCTCGCCGAAGCCGACGGCCTTGCCCGCGATGTTGTGCATCAGGGGCCCACCCTGCGAACCGGGGAACACCGACGAATCCACGTCGTCGGCGTGCTCCTCCGTGGTCATGATGATACCACCCCGGCCCGAGCGGATGGTCTTGTGCGTCGAGCCCGTGACGAAGTCCGCGATGCCCACGGGCGAAGGGTGGACGCCCGCCGCGACGAGGCCCGTGATATGTGCGATGTCCGCGAGGTGGTAGGCGTCGGCGTCGTCGGCCACGTCCTGGATGCGTTCCCAGTCCACGTTGCGCGGGTAGGCCGAAAAGCCCGAGACGATGATGTCGGGGTCGAAGCTCTCGGCCATCCGTTCGAGGCCGTCGTAGTCCAGCCGACCGGTCATCGGGTCGATTTCGTAGTGTTCGACCTCGAAGAGCTTGCCCGCGAAGTTCGCGGGGTGGCCGTGTGAGAGGTGGCCGCCGTGGGTCAGGTCCAGCGAGAGAATCTTGTCGCCCGGGTCCAGCGCGGCGAGGTAGACGGCCATGTTGGCCTGCGTGCCCGAGTGGGGCTGGACGTTGACGTGCTCGGCGCCCCAGAGCTCCTTCGCGCGCTCGATGGCGAGCTCCTCGACGTCGTCGGCGTACTCACAGCCGGCGTAGTAGCGCTTGCCGGGGTAGCCCTCCGCGTACTTGTTCGTGAGCGCGGAGCCCTGCGCTTCGAGGACCGCCTCGGAAGCGTGGTTCTCGGAGGCGATCATCGAGAGCGTGGTGTTCTGTCGCTCGCGTTCGCCGGTCAGGGCGTCGGCGACGGCCGGGTCCTCATCGCGGACGTGCTCGAACATACTCGAATGGAGTGTGGTCCCGGAACAAAACAACACCGCTTGGCGTTCAGGTCCACCCGACGTACACACGCCGGGCTGGACCGGTGTGACGTCAGCGCACACGCGCCGGCGAGGGGCCGCACGGAACGGCGAACTGGTCATAATGCACGCCCGATGACCCACGGGCAATTGGACAGGGATTAAGCCCGACCGCGCCCCACGTACCCGCGTGACACGGTGGGAGAGAACCGACGACGGACTCCGAGCGACCGGCCGCGGACGGGGTACCGTCCCGGTCGGAGCTCCCGACTGGCGCCCCGAACGGGCCGAAAACGGCGTCGTCGTCGGCACCGCGACGGAGCTCGCGTTTCCGCGGGCCCCCGCCACGCTCGAACCCGAAGGGGCCCACGCGCCGGCCCGAACCGGGCCCGGTCCCGCGACACTGGCGGTCGAGACGGCGCTCCCGACGGTCGCCCGCTTCGAGGGACCCGCGAGCGTCGACATCGGGGAGCGAGTGGTGCTCTCCTTCCCGGAGCGCCGCCGCGTGACCGTCGTCGTCGACACCGAACGCCCCGACCCCGGCGAGCTCGCCGTCCCCCCGACGACCGAGGGAGTCGCCGCCGCGCTGGTCGCCGCGGGAGGGACGCCGACGACAACCACACCCGCGCGTTCCGACCCCGGCGAGCGGCCGTACCCGCCGCGCTTCGCCTTCGAGGCGGGCGCCCCGGTCCCCGACGCGGCCCCCGTGAGCGACCTCGAACTCCGGGTTCCCGACCTGGATGCGCTGTTTCTCGCCGCTCCCCTCGCCTACTACACCGGCGCCGACGTTTCGGTCGGGCCGGGGGAGCCCGTTCTCTCGGGGCCGAGCTTCGACTACCCGCTTGGCGAGGGTGCAACGGACGCGCCCGCCGCGTTCAAGCGAGTCTTCCGCGCGGACTGTCTCCTCCGGGAGGGCGACGAGCGGGCGGCGGATTTCGACCCCGGCGCACCGATTTCCGAGCGCGTCGGACGGTTTCTCGCCGAGGGCGTCGCCGACTTCCCGGACTGGTCGCTGGCCGCGTACGTCGAGCCCACGTTCGAACGGGCCGCCCTGCTCCCCCATCTGTTGGCGCGGGGCGCCGCGATACACACCCCCGAGACGGAGCCGCTCTCGGGGAAGGCGCTGATGGAGCGCTCGCTCGACAGCTTCTACCGGAGCGCCACCCCCGACCCGGTGGACGTCTGTGAACCGTCGCTCGCCGAGGGCGAACTCCACTGCTGGCACGCCCCCGAGACGCCCATCGACGTGTACGACGGTTACCACGCGGCCTACGAGAACGAACTCGAACGCGGTTCCGCCGGGCGCCCGCTCCGGGTGACGGTCGTCTGCAACGAGGACCGAATGCGGGAGGAGGGCGACGGCGCCGCGGACGCCTACGACCGGCGCGGCCTCGACGTGACCCTCCGGCGCAACCTGACGCGCTCGGAGCTCGCCGCCGTTCTGCGGGCCGAGACGGACCTCGTTCACTTCGTCGGCCACTGCGAGCCGGACGGTCTGCGCTGTGCTGACGGTCCGCTCGCCGCGGCCGACGCAGGCGAGGTGGGCGCGCGGGTCTTCCTGCTGAACGCCTGTGGCTCCTACCGCGAGGGCGTCGACCTCGTCGCCGCGGGCGCTGTCGCCGGGGGTGTTACCTACCGACAGGTCCTCGACGAGCAGGCCGCGAAAGTCGGAACGACGTTCGCGCGCCTCCTAGCCGAGGGGTTCCCCGTCGAGCGCAGCCTGGATTTGGCCCGACGGCGGGTGATGACGGGGAAGGACTACGCCGTCGTCGGCGACGGCACACACTCGGTCGTCCGTCCCGCGGCGTCGCCGGTCGTCGCCACCGTCGAGGGGGACGGCGAGCGGTTCCGCGTGGCCGTGGACGCCGTTCGCGACGGCGCCGCGGGGCGGCGGTATCTGGCGCCGTTCGCGGACGCCGAACCCCGACTCCGGGGGGACACCGCGGTGCGCACGCTCACGCGCACACAGCTCCGGTCGCTCTGCGAGCGGCACCGGATGCCCGTCGTCTTCGAGGGGGAGTACCGGCGCGCGAGCGCGCTCGCCGACGAACTCGCCCCCTGATTACCGGTGTTCGGACACCAAAATTAAGTCGGAGAGGCGAGAACTATACGGTAATGCCGTCGAACCTACTGGGCGACTCCGTCGGCGACGTCCTCGAAACCGTCTTCGAGGCTGACCCCGCGGAGCTGCTCGTCGTCAACCCCTCCGCCCGGACGGCCGAGACAGTCGTCTGGACGGCCGACGGAGCCGAGAATCCGCCGGAGATACGTCTGCTCGCCGCCCCCGACCCCCTGAAGGAGTTGGGTGACGAGTTCACCGTGGCGAGCGCCGCCGCCGACCTCGTCGCTGAGGAGCGGCTCTCGCTCCGAACCGCGGACGACCTGCCGCAGAACGCGCTGCTGGTGACCGACGAGCGTGTGGTCGCGCTCGTGGCGGCCGGCGACAGTGTCGGCGGTATCGACACCGATGACGGCACCTTCCACGACACCGTCGTCGAGGCGTACGACAACGTGTGGGAGGACGCCGAGGCGTTCACCCTCCGGACCCCGGCGCGCTCGGCCGTCGAGTCCTCGCTCGCCGAGTCGCTCGGCGAGGACGTCGAGGCCGACTTCGACGCGATGCTCACCTCCGTCGGCACCGCTCGCGGCGACGGCGACGGCCTCGACGAGGTGACGCTGAGTCTGCTGGCCGCCGCGAAACACCGCGAGCTCCTCTACGACATCTCGAAGTGGGGCGAGGACTCGGGCGTTGCCTCGAAGGCGACGTTCTCGCGGACGAAAACGCGCCTGGAGGAGGCCGGCCTTATCGAGACCGAGAAAGTCCCAATCGACGTGGGGCGCCCTCGCCTTCGTCTCACCCTCGCTGACGACCGGCTGGCGGACGCCAACCCCTCCGAACTCGCCGGCGTCGCCGCCTCCGTTCTCGCCTCCTAAACCCAAACCCTTTCTCGCCGCGCGCCGCCTCGCCACCATGAAGGAGGTAGCGTGAGCACCGTCTCGCTCGCCGGCGGCGGCCCCGCCGCGGAGGCCGTCCGCGCGGCGCTCGCCGACACCGATGCGGAACTCGTCGAAACCGAGCCCGGAAGCGTCGCGGACCCGAACCCGGACCTCGCTGTGGTCGTCGGGGTCGCCGGCGCGGACGGCTTCGCCGCGGCGAACCGAGTCGCCCGCTTCTCGGAGCTCCCCTGGCTCGCCGTCGAGGTCGGCGGGCTGGGCGGAGAAGCCCACGACGACGTCGGCGCCGCCGTAACCGGCTTCACACCCGGAGGCGCCTGCTACACCTGTCTGCGGCGCCGGGTCGAACGCGCCGAAGGGACCCCGAGCGCCGAGCGGGCGGACGTCCGTCTCGCCGGCGCCCACGCCGGGCGACGGGCGGTCCGGGCGCTGGCGGGGGCGTTCGAGCCCGGCGTGTTGGAGGTGCCGACCGGCCGCGAGCGCCGGCTGCTTGGCGACCCCGACTGCGAGTGTGCGCCCGAGGGGGCTGAACTGGCGCTCACTCACCGCGAGCGGGGCCTCGACGAAACCGCGACCGCCGCCGAGGGCGGTGTCGACCCCAGGGTGGGCATCGTTGCGGCCGCGGGCGAACAGCATACGTTCCCGGCGCCGTACTACCTCGCACAGCTCCGCCAACTGGAGGAGGGCGTTCCCGAGCAGGCCGCCGGCGTCGACCCCGACTGGAACGGCGCGTACGTGAAGGCGCTCGGCGAGGCATACGAGCGCTACAGCGCGGCCCGGATACCACACGACCGGGAACGGACGGCGAGCGCCGACGAGCTCGACGGCGCCGTCGCGCCCGATCGGTTCGTCCTGCCGGAGGACACGTCCACTCCCGAGGAGCTGTCCTGGACGCCCGCGCTCGCACTCGGGAGCGGCGCGGATGCGTGGCTCCCCGCCGAGTTCGTGCGCTTCCCGCCCGAGGAGGAGCGTCTCCGACCGTCGATCACCACGGGTCTCGGGCTCGGCTCCTCGACCGTCGACGCCGTGCGCTCGGGGCTGACGGAGGTCCTCGAACGCGACGCGACGATGCTCGCGTGGTACTCGACGTACGAACCGCTCGGTCTCGACGTGGAGTCGGAACGCTTCGACACTCTGCGGCGGCGCGCCCGGGGCGAGGACCTCTCCGTGCAGGCCCTGCTCGTGACCGCCGACGTGGACGTGCCGGTCGTGGCGGTGGCGGTGCATCGCGAGGCGTGGCCTTCCTTCGCGGTCGGCTCCGCGGCCGCGCTGGACCCGGAGGCCGCCGCCGAGTCGGCGCTCTGTGAAGCCCTCCAAAACTGGACGGAACTCCGGGCGATGGGGCCCGAGCGCGCCCCGGAAGCCGGTGTGGCCGTCGCGCGCTACGCCGACTTCCCGCGGGAGGTTCGGGACTTCGTGGCGCCCGAGACAACCGTCCGGGCGACCGACGTCGGACCAGACGAGGTGCCGACGGGCGAGGCTGCCCTCGACGCGCTCGTTGACCGGGTCGACGCCGCGGACCTGAACGCCTATGCCGCGCGGGTCACCGCGCGCGACGTGGCCGAGCTCGGCTTCGAGGCCGTCCGCGTCGCCGTCCCCGCCGCACAACCGCTGTTCATCGACGACGCCTACTTCGGAGCGCGCGCCCGGGACGTGCCCGAAGAACTGGGCTACCGACCCCGATTGGACCGGCCCCACCATCCCTATCCCTGAGTCGCCTCAGGTGCCGGCAGTCCCAGTTCTGACAGCGTCCACGAAGTAGCTCACCGGCACGAAAACGAGGAGGAGAAGCCCGACGGCCAGGGCCTGCGTGAAGGGGTCTGGCGGCGTCGCTATCGCGGCGACAAGAAAAGCGAAG
>JBEQBK010000009.1:0-28494 GCA_041639855.1 Halobacteriaceae archaeon
GGAGTGCGCCGAGAACGTCTTCGACGCCGTCGCGTTCGACGGCCATCACGACCGTGCCGGCGCTCGACGCGGCCCACGGGTCGATGCCGAGTTCCGAGCAGACCTCGCTGACTCCTTCCCCGATGGGCACTCGCTCGCGCTCGATTTCCACGCCGACATCGGAGGCGGCGGCGAGTTCGTGAACGGCGTTCGCCAGTCCCCGCTCCGTCGCGTCGTGCATCGCCGTCACCGGGCCCGCACCGGCGGCGACGAGCGCGTCGGCGACGGGACTCGTCTCGGGAAACCGGCTGCGAGCCGCCTCGACAGTCGCTGACGGGAGCTCCAGCGCGTCGCCGAAGAGAACCGAGAGGGTTCCGACCGTCTCTACGGCGGGGCCCTTCGTGACGATGATTCGGTCCCCGGGCGCCGCACCCGTGGGGTGGACGACGTCACCGTGGTCGCCCATCGCGAGCGCCGTGCCGCCACCCACCGTGGGGTAGGAACACCCCTCGTAGGCGCCGGTGTGACCGGTCGTTATCGAGACGCCGGCGTCGCTCGCCGCCCGGTCGAAGGCGTCCCAGAGCCGACCGAACGCGTCGGGGTCAGCGTCGAGCGGGAGGGTCACCGAGACCGCGAGATGAGCGGGCGCCAGCCCCGAGAGCGCGACATCGCTCAGGAGGACGTGACAGGCGAACCAGCCGGCGCGCTCGGCGCCGAGCGCGCGCATGAAGAAGAGCGGGTCGCTGGCCATCGCGAGCGCCACCCCGCGAGCGTCCACGAGGCCGAAGTCGGCGCCGTGGGTCGGGCCCAGCAGCGTGTCGCCGCGCTCGGCGCCGAAACGGCCGGCGAGGCGGGTGTCGAAGAACTCCGAGGGGACCTTTCCGGACGCCATGCCGTCGTCCATGCGCCCCCCTCGGACCGGGTCGGCAAAGTTCCCCGGGCCTCACGCTGTTGTCGCAGGAGGGAAGCCCCCTGTCCTCCCACGGCTGTCGCACGCGGAAGCCCCCTGTCCTCCCACGGCTGTCACAGATGTGAGACCTGCGGCACAAAACCTTTAGGAGCGCTCGCCGCTGGGAAGGGGTATGGGCTTCATGGACCGAATCCTCGGCGAGCAGTCCCGCAGCACCGAGGACTACGTCGAACTCGATCTGGGAGACGTGTCCGCCGCCGCCGAGGAGGCGTCGATGCGTGTCCACATCGCCGAAATCAGCGGCCAGCAGGACGTGATGGCCATCAAGGACGCCGTCTACGACGGCGACGCGGTCATCGCAGACATCACCCGTCACTCCACGAGCGACGGCACCGTCGAGCGCATTCTCAACGAACTCCGGCAGGTCGCCCGCGAGGTCGACGGCGACATCGTCCAGAAGGGCGACGACGAGATACTCATCGTCCCGACGGGCGTACAGGTCAGCCGCGAGAAACTGAATCGGTAGGGCGTTACTCGTCGACGCCGTCCGGCGTTTCGGCGTCGTCCTCGACGGCGCGCTTCATCGAGTCCCGACGGGACTCCGCGTCGCGACCGGTCACTTCCAGCAGGAAGTCGTTCTTCTTCGAGACGGCGTCCGCGGCGGCGTCGGCGTTACCCTCCGCGATGACGTCCGCGGCGTCGCGCTCCTCGAAGTCGACGGCGAGCTTGTCCTTCTTCGAGCCGTAGTCGACGGCGCCCGCGAGTATCTTCTCGAATACCGGGTTGTCGGGGTCCCCGACGACGTAGAGGTCGCTGCCGTTGTACTCCTCGGTGCCGGTGACCGAGCCGAAGTACTCCTCGATTTTCCCCTCCAGGTCGGGGATGCGCTCTTCGAGGTACTCCCCCCGTCGCATCTTGTACTCCTTCATGGCCGATTCGAGGGGGGTACGACGTATGTGTCTTACTCCTCGGGTGAACGGGTGTGAGGCGGGTGCACACCGCGAGCGGCGGGCTGGCGCCCCAGTAGAAGCGGTCCACCACTCTACCAGGGCCGACGCCGTCCGCGCGACCGCCATGTTCCAACGATGCGCGGCTGTCGCACGCACAGCAAGGGCGATACGACTTTCCGTGAAACCCCCCTATCGAGGGGCATGACCGACGAGCAGGCCGCGGCCGGGACGGCCGAGGCACAGGGTCCCGTGGAGATTACCCCGGAGATGGCTCGCCACATGGAGAACAAACGCGAGGAGCTCTTCGAGAAGTTCGAAATCAGCGACGCCTTCCCCCCGGAAGTCATCGAGGAGGCCGAGGCGCGCACCGAGGACGTGCAGGCCGAAATCGAGGCCGAAATCGACGGTCGCGCGGACCTCCGCGAGATGACCACCTGGACGACCGACCCCATCGACGCCCAGGACTTCGACGACGCCATCTCCATCGAGGAACACGAGGAGACGTACACGCTGTGGGTCCACATCGCCGACGTGACCCACTACGTCCAGCCCGACACGGCGATGTGGGAGTCGGCCGTCGAGCGGGCGAACACCGTCTATCTCCCCGCCTACACCGTCCACATGCTCCCGCCGGTGCTCGCGGAGACCGTCTGTTCGCTGGTGCCCGACGAGGACCGCCTCGCCCACACCGTCGAGATGGAGTTGGACAAGGAGACGCTTGGCTACGAGGAAATCGACATCTACAAATCGGTTATCCGGAGCGACGAACGCCTGACGTACAGCCAGGCCGAGGACCGCCTCGACGACCCCGACGCGCCGCTCCACGACGTGTGTTCGCTCGTCTACGAGGTCGCCGACCGGATGCACGAACAGCGCAAGGAAGACGGCTCCCTCGTTCTGAATCCCCGTCGCGACCGTGCGCACACCATCATCGAGGAGTGCATGCTGAAGGCGAACAAAGCCGTCACACACGAGCTGATGTGGGACAGAGGCGTGGAAGCGGTGTATCGGGTCCACCCACAGCCGACGCCCGACCAATGGAGCGACGCGCTCCAGGAGATTCAAGAACTGGACGGCGTCTCAATTCCGGGCAGCGGCTGGGAGGACCCCCGGAAGGCCGTGAACGCGACCCTCGAAGACGCCCCGGAACGCCAGCTCTCGAAGATCCAGCGCGCCGTGATGAAGGTGATGCCCCGGGCGAAGTACATGTCCGACCCCTTCGGTGGACACCACGCGCTGAACTTCGAGATTTACGGCCACTTCACCAGCCCGATCCGCCGGATGAGCGACCTCGTGAACCACTGGATTGTCTATAAAAACGACGTGCCCGAGAATCTGGACGAGCTCTGTTCGCACGCCAGCGAGGCCCAAAAGCGCGGGGAACAGTGTGAGCGCGAATACAAGACGTTCCTCAACGAGATCGGGCTGGACCCGTACGCCGTGAACAACCGCGGCGTCGAAATCGTCGAGGAAGTCGAAGAGGCCGAAGAAGCGCTCTGAAGCGCGGGAAGTCGGTTACTGGTGGCCGATGATTTCTTTGGGTTCGTAGGGTTCCTCGATGTACTCGATATCGCTCTCCGAGAGGTCGAGTTCGACGGCCTCGACGGCGTCCTCCAGATGTTCGACGCTCGTGGTGCCGACGATGGGCGCGGTGACGGGTTCCTGGTGGAGGAGCCACGCCAGCGAGATTTGGGCCATCGAGACGCCCCTGTCCGCGGCGAGCTCCTGGATTCGCTCGTTGATTTCTTCGCCACCGTTTTCGCCGTAGGCGGCCGTCGGGTTGTGGTGGTTCTCCGGGTCGCCCCGAGTTGTGGATTCAAGCTCCTCGTGAGGGCGGGCGAGGAACCCCTGCCCGAGCGGGCCCCACGGGATGACGCCCATCCCCTCCTCCTGTGCGAGCGGGAGGACTTCGCGCTCCTCCTCGCGGTAGGCCGCGTTGTAGTGGTTCTGCATCGTCTCGAACTCCGTCAATCCGAGGTCACGGGCCGTCTCCTGCGCTCCGGCGAGCTGATAGGCCCACATCGAGGAGGCGCCGGTGTGTCTCACCTTCCCGCGACGGACGGCGTCGTCGAGCGCCCGGAGCGTGGTTTCGATGGGCGTGTCCGAGTCCCAGCGGTGAATCTGGAGCAGGTCCACCGTATCGAGACCCAGCCGGTCGAGGGAGGCTTCGAGTTCCTGTTCGATTGCCTTCCGCGAGAGGCCGCTTCGGTTGTGCCCCTCCTCGACGGGGAAGAACGTCTTCGTCGCAACGACGAGTTCTTCGCGGTCGTGCCCCGCGATGGCGTCGCCCAGGATTTCCTCGGACTCGCCCCCCGAGTAGGCGTTCGCGGTGTCGAAGAAGTTGATGCCCAACTCGATGGCGCGGTCGATGAGGTCCTCCGCTTCGTCCTTGTCGAGCATCCAGGGCTCGCCGCTCCCGAAGCTCATACAGCCCAGACAGATTTTCGAGACCTCCATCCCGGTCGTGCCGAGTGTGGTGTACTCCATACGCGGAATATGGGGGGAGGGCCTATCACCCTCGGGGTGTCCGGGTAGTTTGGCCGGAAACGTGGGGCGTGGGAAACGGAGGCGTACGTAGTGTAATGGAGAGAAAACCCGGGTGTTTCGGGTGGAGGTTGTGTGGTCGAATCCCTCGTTCCGGGCGAAACGCACTTCGTGTTCCCACTGATAGTGGGAACATAGCGAAAGTGGACTCGAAGGGGCGAATCGTTCTCCCGCAGGAACTTCGAGAACGGCTCGGTATCACACCCGGCAGCGAGGTGGAGGTACGCGAGGAGGGCGGGAAAGTCGTTGTCGAACCGGAGGACGACCCCGAAGCAGTCATCGAACGGATGGAAGCACTCGTCGAAGAAACGGCCGCGGAACGCGGGGAAACGGCACCTCTCGACAGTGACGCCGGTCCGATTGCGAAGAAACACAGAGACGCCGTTCGGAGCGGCGCCGAACAGGACAGCGATGGATGAGGGTCCGTATCTGTTCGACGTCGGTGTCATCGCGCTCGCACACACCGACGCCCCCGTTCGGGACGCCACGCTCGAATACGTGCAGGCGGCCATCCGCGGCGAGATAGACGCCGTCGTGCCCTATCCCGCAGTGCTCGGCGCGCACAACGTCCTGACGGCGTACTACGGGCGGTCGAACGCCGACGCGTCCCGGTTGCTGGGGAACTTCATGGACGCGAAGCGGATTCACTGGCACGAGGGGATTCCGGAGGACGTCGTTCGGAACGGGTTGTCGCAAGCGGGCGAGGCGAACGTCGGCGGGTGGGGTGGGTATTACGCGCAGGTGGCAATCGAGGAGGGCGTGGAGACGGTGTTGACTATCGACGACGATTTCGAACGCTTCGGGGCGTTTGAGACGGAGGTTGTTCTCTCGGCGGCGGAGTTCGAGGAGTTGAACCGGTTTCTCGGGGGGTGAGTTCTACGTCCGTTCGAGAATATCATAAACCGCGCCGTAGCTGGTATCTTTTGATTGCGTGGACACGAAACCCACCTTAGCTATCGAAACCGCTCGCAGGCGACGGGGTCCGACACCCAAGGTAACGGACTCCGATTTCCTGAGCGGACGCACGAAACGCGGAAGCGTCGTTACTGAGGTCGTGGGGCGCGCTACCGGCTATTCGGCATGGGTTACAGAACGTGAGAGAAGGGGACGGGCGCGGAGGGATTATGAACCTCGGTGTCGGTTCGCTTCGCTCACCGCCGTCTGGTTCAACTCCTCCGCGTGACTCGTTCGTCTCGCTTCGCTCGACAGAACTCGACGGGCGCGGAGGGATTTGAACCCCCGACATCTTGGTCCGGAACCAAGTACTCTGTCCACTGAGCTACGCGCCCACAGAACACCGAAAAGCGCCGGACGGTTTAACGGTTCTGACCCGATTACGGCGATTCGCCGGTCTCCAGCGTGAAGGAGTCGGTGGGGTAGGAGACACAGGTCAGACAGTAGCCGTTCTCCATCTCGTCCTCGTCGAGGACCTCGTTGTTGGCGTGCTGTACGAGCTCGTTCGCGTCGCCGCTGACTTTGCCCGCACAGGAAACACACTGGCCCTGCCGGCAGGCGTAGGGGAGGTCCCAGTCCTCGTCCTCGCCGGCTTCGAGCAGGGACTCGTTGTTCGCGACCTCGATGGTCTCGCCCTGCTTTTCGTACTCGATTTCGTAGTACTCGACCTCGTCCTCCGCGATGGCGCTGGGGTCGAAGCCGGTCTCCTCTTCCTCGCCCTCTTCGAGTTCGCCCTCGCCCTCGGCGCCGCCGCCGACGGCTCCGGCCGGCGCGCTTCCGCCGCCGACGCCCCGGCTGTACGGTTCGGGGAAGTCCGTCTCCGGGACCGTCTCGGCGCGCCGGGAGAGCACCTCCTGTGCGATGTCCTCGGAGGCGGGCGGCTCCGTCCCCCTCGCGTAGTGGACCGCGACGACGACAAGGGTGAGGAAGACGCCAAGTCCGAGGCCGGCTACGTCTACCATACGCCGTCGTATGGAGACGGGCCTTATTGGGTTTGTGATTCTCGCGGGGTGAAAGCCGTGTTACTCCTCCGTCCGCGGAACCTCGTGACGGCCGAAG
Source organism: Halobacteriaceae archaeon (assembly GCA_041639855.1). Taxonomy (GTDB): domain Archaea; phylum Halobacteriota; class Halobacteria; order Halobacteriales; family Halobacteriaceae; genus JBEQBK01. Next base: position 6,397 of record JBEQBK010000009.1, read on the forward strand.
CCGTAGCGGAGCCGGCTGGCGAGCCGGCGGGAGAAGCGCGCGCGGCGGCTGGCGAAGCGCTCGTTGAGCGCCTGGGAGATGAGCGGCACCGGCACTTCCCGTTCGAGGGCCTCCTGGACGGTCCAGGTGCCCGTCGACCCGCCCTCGATGCGGTCCGCGACGGTGCCCAGCTCGTTGCCCTCCTCGCGGAAGGCCTCCTCGCAGAGCTCGAGTAGCCACGAGCGGATGACGGCCCCGTTGTTCCACGTCTTCGCGACGGCCTCCAGGTCCAGGTCGTACCGCCCGTTGTGCAGGAGCTCGAAGCCCTCGCCGTAGGCCTGCATCAGCGCGTACTCCACGCCGTTGTGAACCATCTTCACGTAGTGGCCCGAGCCGGCGGGGCCCATCCGGTCGTGGCCCGCAGAACCTGTCGCGACGGCGTCGAACACGGGCACCATCGCCTCGTACGCGTCCTCGGGGCCGCCGACCATCAAGGAGAAGCCGAGTTCTGCGCCCGCCGGGCCGCCCGACGTCCCACAGTCCAGATACTGTGCATCGGTTTCCTCGGCGCGCCGGACGCTGTCCTCGAAGTGAGAGTTCCCCCCGTCGACGACGATGTCCTCGGGACCCACATGGGAAGCGAGGTCGTCGAGCGCGGCGTCGATGGCGTCCCCCGCGGGGACCATCAGCCAGATGCGCTTCTCCTCACCCAACTGTGCGGCGAGGTCGGAGAGGGAGTCGGCGGGGTCGGCGCCCGCGTCGGCCGCGCTCGCCACCTGTTCCTCGTCCAGGTCGAAGGCCACCACGTCGTGGCCCGCGTCCAGCACCCGTTCGACCACTATCTGTCCCATCCGGCCGAGCCCGACGACGCCGAGTTGCATACCCGCTCTCGCGGGCGGGCCGTCGTATTGGTTGCGGTCCGTCGTTTGCCGGAGTTACTCCTTGTCAAGCGCGCGCTTCGGGACGATTTCGGGCGTCGGCGTGTAGGAAACCGCCGCATCGACCCGGAACACGTCGGCCAGGAGCTCTTCCGTCACCACGTCCTCGGGCGGCCCCCAGTCGTAGAGGTCGCCGTCGTGCATCGCGACCAGGTAGTCCGCGAAGCGCGCGGCCTGTGCGATGTCGTGGAGGACGACCGCCACCGTCACGCCCTGGCGCTCGTTCAGGCGCTGGACCGTTTCGAGCACCTGGAGCTGGTGGTGCAAGTCGAGGTGGTTCGTCGGCTCGTCCAGGAGGAGCACGTCGGTGTCCTGTGCGAGAACCATCGCGATCCACGCCAACTGCTTCTGGCCGCCCGAGAGCTGCCCGAGTTCGGTCCCGCGGATGTGTTCGACGCCCGCCATCTCGATGGCGCGCTCGACGGCGGCCACGTCCGCCTCGGTCAGCGACTCGAAGAAGCCCCGGTGTGGGTAGCGCCCGTGTGCGACGAGGTCTTCGACGGTGGTCGTGGCGGGGGACTCGCGCTCCTGGGAGAGCAGGCCGAGCTCCGTGGCGAGGTCCTTCCGCTCGACAGCGCCGATGTCGCGCCCGTGCAGGCGCACCTCGCCGGCCTCCGGTTCGAGATGGGCCGCGAGCGCCTTCAGCAGCGTCGACTTGCCCGAGCCGTTCGGCCCGACGAGCGCCGTAATCTCGCCCTCCGGCACGTCGATGCGGTCGAGTTCGACGACCGGCTCCTCCGTCGTTGGGTAGCCCAGCGCGAGCGAGTCACCCACGAGGGCGCCCTCCCCGTCGTCCTCGGAGAGGCGATTGTCGCCCGCGCCGGTTCGCTCGGACTGTGGTTCGGATTGTTGGGCCATCGCGGTTCGTTGGCTGCCTTTTGTTTAGGGACCCCTAAACGGTTTGCGGTCAGTGCGACGGCGCGCTACGGGAACCTTTAAGCGAAACGCGCCGCTTTGCCGGCGTATGAGCGTGATGCCGTCGGTAGTATCGCGGCGCGCCTGACCGGCAGGCCACGTTTCTCCGCATTCGTCTCCGACCCCGCTCACCACACGCATGTCTGAATCCGATACCCCCGACGAGTACGAGCCGGCGGCCCTCGAATCGCGCTGGCGCGAACAGTGGGCCGAAAGCGACGTGTATGAATACGAAGGTTCGGCCGGTGCAAGCGCGCCGGACGGCTCCAACCCCGACGACGGGGCGACGGACTACGTCGTGGACACGCCGCCGCCCTACCCGACGGGCGAGTTGCACATCGGCCACGGGCTCCAGTGGTGTTACATCGACTTCGCCGCCCGCTACCACCGGTTGATAGGCGACAACGTCCTCTTCCCGCAAGGGTGGGACTGCCACGGCCTCCCGACCGAAGTGAAGGTCGAGGAGAACCACGGCATCAACCGCCACGACGTCTCCCGCGAGGAGTTCCGCGAGATGTGCGTCGAGCACACCAACGACCAGATATCCTCGATGAAGGAGACGATGCGGGAGCTGGGCTTCTCCCAGGACTGGTCGGCCGAGTACCGCACGATGGACGAGGAGTACTGGTCGAAGACCCAGCGCTCCTTCGTCGAGATGGCCGAGGAAGGACTGGTGTACCGGGACGAACACCCCGTCAACTGGTGTCCGCGCTGCGAGACCGCCATCGCGGACGCCGAAGTCGAGCCCATCGACCAGGAGGGCACCCTTTACGACGTGACCTTCCCCGGGAGCGGGAACGGGGACATCGAGATAGCCACCACCCGCCCGGAACTCCTGGCCGCGTGTGTCGCCATCGCCGTCTCGCCCGACGACGAGCGCTACGAAGGGAGAGTCGGGGACACCTTCGAGGTTCCCCTCTTCGACCACGAGGTCGAACTCATCGCGGACGACGACGTAGACGCCGACTTCGGTACCGGTGCGGTGATGATCTGTACCTTCGGGGACAAACAGGACGTCGACTGGTGGGCCGAGTACGACCTCGACCTGCGCGCCGTGTTCACCGAGGACGGCCACCTCAACGACGAAGCGGGCGAGTTCGCGGGGCTCTCCATCGACGAGGCAAAGGGCGAAATCGCCGACGCGCTCGACGAGGGGGGGTATCTGGGCGACACCGAGCCCGTCGAGCAGAGCGTGGGGGCGTGCTGGCGCTGTGACACCCCCATCGAGATTCTCTCGAAGGAACAGTGGTTCGTCGAGGTCGACCAGGACGCCATCCTCGAACGCGCCGAACAAGTGGAGTGGATTCCCGAGCACATGCACCAGCGCCTCGTGGAATGGACCGAGGGCATGGAATGGGACTGGGTCATCTCCCGCCAGCGCGTGTTCGCCACCCCGATTCCGGCGTGGCAGTGCAACGACTGTGGGGAGTGGCACATCCCCGACGCCGAGGCGTTGCCCGCCAATCCGACCGAGGAGGGCCCGGGCGTCGAGTGCGCCGACTGCGGTTCTCGGGACTGGACCGGCGAGACGGACGTGATGGACACGTGGATGGACTCCTCTATCACCCCGATGCATATCCAGGGCTGGCCCGACGAGGAGTTCGAACCCACCGCGCTGCGCCCGCAGGGCCACGACATCATCCGGACGTGGGCGTTCTACACGCTCCTCCGGACGGGCGAACTCACCGACGAACTCCCGTGGGAGGAAATCCTCATCAACGGGATGGTGTTCGGCCCGGACGGGAACAAGATGTCCAAAAGCAGGGGCAACGTCGTCGCACCCACCGAGGCCGTGGAGGAGTACTCCGCCGACGCCTTCCGCCAGTCCATCGCGCTGGGCGGGCGGCCCGGCAGCGACGTGCAGTTCCAGTGGAAAGAGGTCAAGTCCGCCTCCCGCTTCCTGACGAAGCTCTGGAACATCTTCCAGTTCGCCAGCGGGCACTTCGAGGAGGACACGGCGAACGTCGGGGACCCAGCCTACCGTGACGCCGACCGCTGGATTCTCACGCGGGCGGGCGAGGTCGCCGACGAGGTGGCCGAGGACATGGAGGCGTACCGCTTCGACGCCGCGTTGCGAAAAGTGAGGGAGTTCGCGTGGAACGAACTCGCTGACGACTACGTCGAGCTCGTGAAAGGACGGCTCTACAACGGCCGCCCCGGCGAGCGCGACGCCGCGCGCCACGCGCTCTACACCGTGCTGTCGAGTGTGGTGCGGATGCTCGCCCCCTTCTCGCCGTTCGTCACCGAGGAGATATACGACAACCTCCCCGGGACCGAGGGGAGCGTCCACGCGGCCGCGTGGCCCGAAGTCGACGTTCGGGACGAGGAGGCCGTCGCCGCGGGCGAAGTCATCGCCGAAACCGCCAGCGAGGTCCGCGCGTGGAAGTCCGAGCGCGGGATGGCGCTCAACGCCGACCTCGACCGCGTCGAGCTCTACCCCGATCGGGATGTCGCCATCGACACCTACGACCTCGCGGAGACGGTGAACGCCCCGGTCCACGTGCGCGAGGGGACGCCCAACGTGGAACTCGTGCCCGTGGGCGTGGACCCGGACCACTCGGTTATCGGGCCGGAGTTCCGCGACCGAGCGGGAGCGGTGGTCGCGGCGCTCGAAGCCGCCGACCCCAAGGAGATTCAGGTCGCCAAGCGGCGCGGCAAAATCGAGTTGGACGTCGAGGGCGAGACCGTCACGCTCGACCCCGAAGCGGTGGAAATCGAGGAAGAACACCGCGCGGGCAGCGGCGAGGAGGTCCACATCGTCGAGACGGAGTCGGCGACGGTGCTGGTCTTCCCCTGAACGAAGCGTTCTTTTCCCGTACACGAAGGGGGCGTATGACCGCCCTCGGGCTCGCGCTGTTGTCCGCCGTCTTCGATTTCCTCGTGACGGTTATCGCCGTCTACATCGGTGCGACGCTGGCGCTCAGAGGTTTCTTCGGCCGGGAGTACCGTTCGCGGGACGGCGAGGCCGACGACTCGGAGAGGTAGCGGGCGCGGCGGCTTTTTGTTCGGGCCGCGCGAGGGCCCGGTATGGACGACCGAGTCGAGGCACACGCCGAGACCCTCGTTGACTGGAGCGCGAGAGTGGAGGAAGGCGACGACGTCGTGCTCTCGGTCGGGCCCGACGCCCACGAACTCGCCGTCGCGGTGGGCGGGAAACTCGGCGAGCGCGGCGCGAACCTCCTCTGTACCTACGCGTCGGGCGAGATATCGAGGGCGTACCTCAGGGCGAGTGACGGCGAATTCGGAACCGACCCCGACTTCGAGTTGGCGATGCTCGAACGGGCGGACGCCTACCTCTCGTTGGGAGGGGGACGCAACAGCGCCGCCACCGCGGACGTCCCGGAAGAAACCAGAACCGCCTACGACCGCACGAGACAGGGGATTCGGGAGGCGAGACTCGACACGGACTGGGTGAAGACGCTCCATCCGACGCGCTCGCTGGCCCAGCGCGCCGGGATGGCCTACGAGGAGTATCAGGAGTTCCTCTATGCGGCGGTGCTCCGCGATTGGGAAGCCCTCGCCGAGGAACAGGAACGGCTGAAGGACCTCTTGGAAGACACGAGAGAAGTTCGAATCACGAACGAGGGGACCGACATCACCCTCGATATTTCGAACCGGTTCGCCGTGAACTCCTGTGCCTCGGTCGCCTACGATTCGCACAACCTGCCCAGCGGGGAGGTGTTCACGGCGCCCCGAAACGCCGAGGGCCACGTCACCTTCGACGTGCCGATGACGGTCAACGACCGGCGGGTGAAGGACGTCTACCTGGAGTTCGAGGGCGGCGAAGTCGTCGATTTCGCCGCGGCGCAGGGCGAGTCGGCCATCGCGGGCGTGCTCGACACCGACGAGGGCGCGAAGCGACTCGGGGAGTTGGGTATCGGGATGAACCGCGGCATCGACCGGCCCACCGACACCATCCTGTTCGACGAGAAGATGGCCGGCACCGTCCACCTCGCGTTGGGGCGGGCCTACGACGACTGCATCCCCGAGGGGGAGGCCAAAAACGAATCGACAACGCACACGGACCTCATCACGACGATGGGCGAGGGGTCGCGCCTGGAGCTCGACGGCGACGCGGTACAGGAGGACGGGACGTTCAGGTGGGAGTGAGAAAGCGCGTTCGCGAACACTGTGGCTCTCCGGTGTGAGCGGCTGAGGGGAGTAAGCCCCCTTCTGTTCGGCCCGGCATTCGGCTGAGCGTCCGCGCGCGCACCGGGCTACCGACTGCGCGGACTTGCACCGGCGAGGATTCGCCGTTCCACCGTTCCGCCGCCCGTCGACGCTCGGCGGGTCAACTCCCTTCCCTTACGGGTCGGTTCGCGCGCGGCCTCGCGGCCGCACCGAGAGGCGTGAAACCGCCTCTCGCGCCTCATCGCTCGGGGCGGGACGTGTCGTTTCTGTTCCAGAGCCAGCGGTCTCCCGCTCCGGACGTGTGTCCGGTCGCCCAGCCCGGGGGTGGGGGGACTTTCCTCATACCCGCGGTCGAGCGCCGCGACGCGGCGGCGACCACGAACACGGTGGCCGGGCTCCCTCTGCCGTCTCGGCGTACGCCGGGGCTATTTTTAAGCCGTTCGGTCAACTCAACCACCAACCCTCATGGATAATTCGAGGAAAGGGTTGAAGTCGTCGGCTGCCCAAAAGGTTCACGTATGTCCGAGGCCCAGTCAGTCACGGTTACTTATCAGGACGGGGCGCGCGCGGTCGAACTCGCTCGTGAAGCCGTCGAAGCGTACGTGCTCAACGGCCAACGCGAACATCCGGGCAGTATGCGCGATTCCTTCTACAACCGAACCGGCGCTTTCGTCCGTCTGGAGGCGGGCGGTCGCCTCCGTGGGTGTGCCGGCTCCTACGATAGCGACGAACAGCTGGGCCGTGGCATCGTGGACGCTGCCATCGAGGCCGCAAGCGAGGACTCCTGCGGGTCGGAGGTCGAGGCCGCCGAACTCTCCGGGCTCACCCTCTCGGTCTGTATCGTCTCGGACATCACGTTGACCGACGACCCCGCGGAGGACCTCGAAATCGGCACGCACGGCGTGGCCATCGACGGTCGCGGCCAGCACGGCTGGATGTACCCGACCCTTCCCTTGGACAACGACTGGGCCGTCTACGACTACCTGGACCGGACCTGCCGGAAGGCCGGCCTCCCCCGCGGCGCGTGGGAGGACGACGACGTAATCGTCACGCTCTTCGACGGACAGATATTCCGCGAGCGGAGCGTCGAGGGCGAAATCGAAGAAATCTAGAGCACGTCCTCGGCGTCGGCCGCCGCCCGGTCGGCCGCGCGCTCGATATCGAACTCCCGCACCACCTCCCCATCTCTGAGCAGCGGTTCCAGCAGTTCCTCCCCGTCCGTCGGGCCGGGCCGGTCGGCGAGCCCGATTTCGTGGCCGCCGTCGGCCGTTCGGTACACTTCCTTGCGCCCCGAGAGCTTCCCGCGCTTGGCCGCGGGCTCGCCGTCGACTTCGACGATGTCCAGCGCGAAGGGGACCGGGTCGGCGTCGCTGACGTAGCCGCCGACGCCGAAGCCGTCGGCGTACGCACGGAGCTCGCGCATGGAGTCGGGCGTCATCCCGCCGCTCACGAACACGCCGACGTCCTCGCCGCGCGCGTCGAGCTCCCAGTTCACCTCGCGGACGATGTGCGCGAAGTCGCCGCGTCGGGAACCCGTGGTGTCGAGGCGCACACTGCTCAAGTCCTCGCCGAGCGCGTCGACCGCGCGGAGAACCTCGTCGACCTCGTCGCCGTAGGTGTCACAGAGCGCGACCCGCGAGACGTTCTCGGGGGCGTGCTCGTTGAAGGCCGTCCAGGCTTCCTCCTGGTTGCCCCGCCCGAAACAGATGAGCAACGCGTGGGGCATCGTCCCGCCCGCCTCCGTCCCGAGGAGTTCGCCCGCGACGACGTGGGAGATACCGTCCAACCCGCCTATCAGGGCGCTGCGCTCGACCATCGCCGCGATGGAGGGATGGACGTGTCGCGACCCGAACGAGAGGACCGTCGAGTCGGGCGCGGCGCGCCGGGCGTCGAGGGCGTTCGTCGCCATCCCGGTCGCGTGCGAAAGAAACCCCAGCAGGGAAGTTTCGTACCGGCAGAAGTCCAGGTAGTCACCCTCGATGGTGAGAACGGGGCCGCCGTCGAACAGCGTCCCCTCGGGCAGGGCCTCGACGTCGACGGGAAGGCCCTCCAGCAGGGCGGCCGCGTCCTTCACGCCGGCGAAGAGGTCGAACTCGCCGGTGGGGAACTGGTCGGCGGTGACCTCCGCGACGACGCGGGGGTTCCGGCCCGCGCCCGCCAGGGTCTCGACTGTGCGCTCGAAGTAGGCGTCCGTCGCGCGGCCATCCGCGATGGCCGCCTCGGGAACGATGTCGAATCCGGTCATCCGGTTGGGGCCGGCTACGACCCCCCGGGAGAAAACGCTACCCCTCGGCGCGGGCGTTCACGCGGGTCAGCGCGCCGGCGCTCGGAGCGTTCGTGATGGTGACCGTATCGTCCTCGACACGGACGGCGAACGCGTCGGCGAACTCGCTCTCGCCCTCGGGGATGCGCCAGACGGTCCCGCGAACCTCTTCGCCGCCCCAGTAGCGCAGGAGCTCTCGGTAACCGTCCGCGAACTCACGGGCCTCGCTTCCGTTCTCCCAGGCGGAGCGCCAGACGTAGCCCAGTTCGCCGTCCTCGCGCTCGTAGGCCGCCATCCGGTCTCCCTCCCAGCCGTCGCTGTATGGAACGACGTAGTCGATAGGGTCGAGGCCCGAGTCGGGCCCGCTGGTGAGGAAGGAGCGGGGGTCGATGACCCCGCTCTCCCGCCGCGAGGTGTCGTAGGAGGGGTAGGCGAACATCGTCGTCATCGAGGGCATGCCGAAGGAGCCGTAGTTCGGGCCGCGGGGCGTCACCCGGCGCCACGCCGAGCTATTGCGGTCCGTGACGGTGACGTTCACCGGCGGGTCCGTGTTGTACGCTTCGGGGATGGCGACCTGCTCGGCGCTCGCGGGCGGGTCGTCGTACGCGGCGTTCACCGCGTCCCACCCGCCGCGCTCCTGGAGCGTCCGGACGAATATCGGCCCGTCGCTGTACGGGAAGTAGTTCAGCACGGAGATGCCCTGGTGGACGTTCGCCGAGCCGGCGCTGTCGCCGCTCCCGCCGCCGGCACCGGCGGAACGCTCCACACAGCGCCACTCGTCGGCGCAGCGGTTCTCGTAGCGGTAGTCGAGGAGGGAGGCGTCGCCCTCGATGAGCCCCAAATCGCGGTTCCGTGATTCGAGTGTCGAAGTGTTGTACCGCGGGTCGAAGTGTCGGAACTGATAGGCGTGGACGAGCTCGTGGCCGAGCGTCGTCTCGGAGATGACCGGCGTCTCCGACTCGGAGATGACGACGATTTCGTCCCGCGACGGCGAGTAGAAGCCCAACACCTGCGAGGCCTGTGTCTCGCGCTGCTGTTCGCCCGAGTCGACACGCTCGCCGACGAGGAACAGCGCCTCGTAGACGGCGTTGTCCAGCAGGGCTGCATCGGAGGTCCCGTCCGATTCCGACCCGTTGCCGAGGATGCGCTCGCGGTACGCCGAGCGGGAGCGCACCTCCACCCTGACGCGGTCCTCGAACTCCACGTCGCGGAGCTGTTCGACGCGGGCCATCGAGCGGGCGATGACCATCCGGCGCTCGCTCTCGTTGAAACCGTCCTCGGGCGTGACCGACAGCGTCTCGTTGTACCAGATGCCCCGCTCCCAGCCCTTCGTGTCCTCAGCCGGGTCGGCGGGGCCGCCGACCGGGTAGTGGGCCGGTGCGCTACAGCCGGCGAGCGCGAGGGCGACGACGACCAACAGGAGGGCGCGTCTCATCGGCCCCTCCGCAGCAACGCGACGGCGGCGGCGAGCGCCGCGAGAGTGATGCCCGCGCCGAACCCGGGCGTCGCACCGCTGGCTGTCGTCGTGCTCCGTTCCGTCGCGGTCGTGACAGGTATCGTTATCGTGGGCATCGGTGTCAAGGTGGCGTTGTCGCGGACATCGGCGTGTGCCGTCGGCGTCGGCGGGATGGTTCCCACGACCCTGGGGGATGCCGAGGCGGGGAGGACGTCGTGGAGGTCCTCGACGGTCGGCGCGTTTGCGATTGTGACCTGTGTCCCGTCGCGTCCGATGTAGAAAGCGTCGGCGTAGGGGCCCTCGCTGACGACGTACGTGTTGGGGTCGACCAGCCGTGCATCGTGCGCGGAGAGCGAGCGGATGTACGCCGTGGCGAACTCCGTGGCGTCGTTCCGTGTGTCCCAGCGGCTCCGCCAGACGTAGCCGTCCTTCCCGGTGCTGGGCTGTCGGTACGGGTATATCCGGTCGCCGGCCCATCCCGAGGACTCGGCGGCGCTGTAGTCGTACGCGTCGTAGGGGCCCGTCACGTTGTAGAGTTCGTCGGTGTCGAGGACGCCCGTGCCGTACCTGTCGTCCTGATACCAGAAGCCGGCGAAGATGGAGGCTTCGCCGAGCGTGTCGGAGCCGTTCTCGCCGATATCAGGGTAGATGGCCCAGCCGTTCCGGGCCGTGTCGTTGAACGAGATGTCGGCGGGCTCCTGGTCGGTGACGTGAATCACCTGCTCGGTGGCGTTCGGGGGACGGGCCAGCGTCCGGTTCACCGCCTCCCATCCCCCGCGCTCCCGGAGGGCGTCGACGTACGGCGGTCCGTCGGAGTAGGGGTGGTAGACGGCGAGATACATCCCGAGGTTCGGCGGGGTGGCACCGCCCGAGCCGCCCGGAGCGGGAACGCAAGACCACGCGTCGCCACAGCGCTGGGCGTAGCGGGTCTCGACGTAGGCGGCCTCCCCCTCGACGATACCCTGGGCGGCGAGGTCCCCGTCCTGGGTGTCGCCGCTGTACCGCGGTTTGGAGAGGTTGTGATACTGGTCCTGCAAAGCGTGGGTCAGCTCGTGGACCAGCGTGGCGTTGTCGATCGTCGTTCGGCCGTCGCCGACGACGACGATTTCGTCGGCCGCGGGGTCGTAGTAGCCGGCGATGCTCCCGCCGTAGAGCTCCGCAAGCAGTTCGTTGGCGTCCCTGTCCTCGCCGACGATGAGGAGTGCCTCCCAGACTTGGTTGTTCCAGGCGTCGAAGGCGGCGCTCCGGTTCGCGGTGCCGGTGTCGACCTCGGAGCGGGGGCGGACCGACACGGGGACCTCGCGTTTGAACTCCAGCCCGCGGACGTACTCGACGCGGGCCATCGAGCGAGCGACGAACGCCTCGCGCTCGTCGGCAGAGAGGCCGTCGGACTGGTCGACGCTGATCGACTCGTTGTGCCAGTAGCCGCCCTCCCAACCGATAGGGTCACCCGGCGGGTCCGCCCGGTCGGCCGGCCCGACCGGGGCCGCCGCGGCGGGGGCGGGGACCGACGCGAGGACCAGCGCCGCGACGAGGACGACCGTCGCGGGGGCCCGTTGCATCGCACGTAGGTACGGAAGCCATCCCATAAAACCCGTCGGAAGGCGGGCTGTGGCGGCCCCGGACGGGTGAACCGTTTTGTCGCCGGCGGCACTGTCCCGACCATGGAGTTCGACCCCGAACGCACGGCACTGGTGGTCGTGGACGTACAGAACGCCTTCTGCCACCCCGATGGCAGCCTCTACGCGCCCGACTCGGGGGCCTGCGTCGAGCCCGTGACCGACCTCGTAGCGCGCGCCCGCGACGCCGGCGCCCGCATCGTCTACACCCGGGACGTCCACCCGCCCGAGCAGTTCGCGGACGCCCACTACTACGACGAGTTCGAGCGCTGGGGTGAGCACGTCGTCGAGGGGACGTGGGACGCCGAACTGGTCGCGGAGCTCGACCCCGAAGGAAAGCGAGAGCACGTCGTGGAGAAACACACCTACGACGCCTTCCACGACACCGAACTCGACGGCTGGTTCTCCGCGCGCGGCGTGGAGGACCTTCTGGTCTGTGGGACGCTCGCGAACGTCTGCGTGCTCCACACCGCGAGTTCGGCCGGGCTGCGGGACTACCGGCCCGTCGTCGTCGAGGACGCGCTGGGCTACATCGAGGCGGAGCACAAGGCGTACGCCGTCGAGCACGCCGACTGGCTGTTCGGCGAGACCGCCGAGCGCGCGGACGTGACGTTCGCCTGATTCCGGGAACCGGCAGACTTAGGCGCCACGCGTTAGGAACCCGGGTATGTTCACGGTTCGGAACGCGACGCTCGCCGACGGCGAAACCCGCGACGTGCGGGTCGACCCCGACGCGGGGACCATCGATGCCGTCGGCGAGGCCCTCGACGCCGAACACGAAATCGAGGCCGCCGGCAAGCTCCTCCTCCCGGGGATGATAGACGCCCACGTCCACTTTCGGGAGCCCGGCGCCTCCCACAAGGAGACGTGGGCTACCGGCTCCGCGAGCGCCGCCGCGGGCGGCGTCACGACCGTCGTCGACCAGCCCAACACCTCGCCGCCGACCGTGACGGGCGAGGCGTTCGCGGACAAACGGGAGCTGGCGACGAACGCCTCGCTCGTCGATTTCGGTATCAACGGCGGTGTCACGCCCGACTGGGAGCCAGACACGCTCTTCGACGAGGCCGTCACCGCGCTCGGCGAGGTCTTTCTCGCGGACTCGACCGGCGACATGGGCATCGGTCGGGAGCTGTTCGCCGACGCGGTTGCCGTCGCCGCCGCGGAGGCGGTGCCCGTGACGGTTCACGCCGAGGACGCGACGAAGTTCGACGAGGGGGCCCTCCCCGAGGGCGGGCCCGCCGGGGCCGACGCCGACGCCGCGGCGTGGTCCGCCTACCGGACGGCCGAGGCCGAAATCGCCGCCGCGGAGCTCGCCTGCGAGGTGGCCGGCGACACGGGCGCGCAGGTCCATCTGGCACACACCTCCACCCCCGAAGCCGCCGACCTCGCGGCGGAAAACGGCCTGACGTGTGAGGCCACGCCACACCACTTGTTCCTCTCGACGGCCGACGCAACGGAGTTGGGGACCTACGGCCGGATGAACCCGCCGCTTCGCTCGCCAGGTCGGCGAGACGGGCTGTTCAGCAAGCTCGCGGACGGTACCGTCGACATCGTCGCGACGGACCACGCACCCCACACCCGCGCGGAGAAGGAGGCCGCACTGACCGAGGCGCCCAGCGGCGTCCCCGGCGTCGAGACCGCCCTTCCGTTGCTGTTGGCGGCCGCCGCCGAGGGCGAACTCGACTACGAGCGCGTCCGGGCGGTGACTGCCAGAAATCCGGCCGAGATTTTCGGGCTCGACTCGAAAGGGAGAATCGAGGAGGGTTACGACGCGGACCTCGTGCTCGTGGACCCCGAGGAAAGGACGGAGATTTCGGGGGGCGACCTCCACTCGAAATGCGAGTGGACCCCCTTCGAGGAGTGGACCGGCGTCTTCCCGACGTGGACAATAGTGCGCGGGGACGTGGTGTACGCGGAGAGCGACGCGGATTTGGGGGCGCTTGGCCCGGACGGCGAGTTCGGCGAGCGCAACGGGCAGTTAGTCTAATACCTTACTCGCCTTCGACGTGCGCCTCGGGGTTCTCCGGGTCGAACGTCTCGCCACAGTGGGGGCATTTCACGCCCTCGTGGCGGAGCTCGTCGCTCGCGGTGCGGACGTCGCGCATCACGCTGGAGATGCGCTCCTCGGCGTCGAGCTCCTCTTCGACCGTCAGGTCCTTGCCCTCCACTTCGAGGAGGAACTTCGCGACCTCCGTCGCCTCGTACATCACGTCGTCGAGCTCGTCGGCGGTGAGCAGATCGCTCATCGCGCCGTAGAGGAACGTCGCGCCCGCCTTCCGGACTTTCTCCTCGAAGGCCGAGCGGGCCTGATTGACCGCTTGGGGCGTGTAGGTGTCCGTCATGAAGGGAACCAGATGGGGCAGGTTCTCGCCGATCTTCGTCATCTCGACGCCCGTCTCCGTGCGGAAATCGGAGCAGAGCCGCGCGATGGCCCACTCGCGGGCGGTGATGTAGGTCCGCTCGCGCAGGAAGTCGTTGACCCGCTCGTACTGGGCGCCGTCCATCTTGGTGAAGCGGTCGTAGGTCCGGACGTCCCCGGGAATCTCGTCCCCATCGTTGGAAGCCGCTCCGTCCTCCCCGCCGGACTCGGCGCCCGCCGACCCCGGTGCCCTCCCGGGAGTATCCTCTGTCATACGGTGTGTTGGAGGAGCGCGGCGCAAAAGCGTGTCGCCGGGACACAACGCTTTTGCAGGCGCGGGGGGAGGAACCGTTATGGACGTTCTCCTCGGTGTGGGCGGCAGCGACGACTCCCTCCGGGCTCTCGATTGGGCGCTCCGCAGGGTCCGCTCGGCGGGCGACGCGCTGACGGTGGCCGTCGTCGCCAACCCCGAGTCGGAGCGCTCGCCCGAGGAGATGGAGGAGGCGGTCCGCGAGCGACTGACCGAGGCCGACTACGAGGCCGAAATCAGACACGTCAAAGGGAACCCCGGGAGCGCGCTCGTCCGGCTGGCCGAGGAGGAGGGCTTCGACGAGCTCGTTCTCGGCGGCGGCGAAGAGAGCCCGATGGGGAAGATACGGATGGGCAACGTCTCCGAGTACGCCCTGTTGAACTCCCATGTGACGGTGACGCTGGTCAGATGAGCCCCGGCCCGACCTACCCCGAAGAGCCCGCCGACCCCTTCCCCGCGCCCCCGCGCACCGTCGAGGACGGGAAGGACCGCGAGATACGCCTCGTCGCCCTCGACGAGGACGTACCCGAGCGGCTCGTCGAGATGTACGTCGCCTTCGACCCGGCGGACCGGGCCCAAGGCGTCCCCCCCACCGGCGAGGGCGCTATCCGGGAGTGGCTCTCCGGGCTGTTCGCCGGCGGCGGCTACAACGTCGCCGCGAAACACGGCGAGCGCATCGTCGGCCACGCCACTCTCGTACCGGACACCGACGAGTCCTACGAGCTCGCCATCTTCGTCGTCCAGGGCTACCAGGGCGCGGGCATCGGCACCGAACTCATTCACACGCTCTTGGGCTACGGCCAAGAGGAGAGCGTGGAGAAGGTGTGGCTCACCGTCGAGCGCTGGAATCACCCCGCGAAACACCTCTACGAGAAGGTCGGCTTCCTCGAATCGGGGACCGAAGCCTTCGAAGTGGAGATGACGATACGGCTCTGATTCGGGACGGCGGCCGGCCTCACTCCGGCTCCGCGACGGTCACCACGGGAACCGGCGCGGAGCGGACGGTCTTCTCGGCGACGCTCCCGAGCAGGATACGGTCGGTGCCGCGTTTCCCCGTCGTCCCCATGCCGACAGCGTGGACGTCGTTCGACTCGATGCTGTCGAGGACGGCCTCGACGGGCGAACCGTGTTCGACGTGCCGGACGGTAGCCACCCCTCGCTCCTCCGCCTCCGAAGCGACGGCCTCGACCGCGTCGGTCGCGACCCCTTCGTCCCCTCCCGCTCCGAGGTCCAGCGCGGTGTCGTCCACGACCGACAGGACGTGTACGGTCGCGTCCAGCGCCGCCGCGAGCTCGATGAGGTGGTCGGCGGCGTGTGTCGCGGCCGTGCTCCCGTCGGTCGGGACGAGGATGTTCTCGTAGGGGAACGTCAGCTGCTCGTCGGGGTGCATGCGGGCAGTGAGCACGGGGACCGAGGAGAGGCGGACGACCTTCTCCGAGACGCTGCCGATGAGGTAGCGCGACACGCCCTCGCGGGCGTGCGTCGGCATCACCACCAAGTCTTGGTCGTAGCGCTCGGCGTACTCGACGATGGTCGGGGCGGGGTTGCCCTGCACGACGTCCGTTTTGTAGGCGTTCCCGAGCGTTTCGAGCGTCTTCGCGGCCTCCTCGACCGTCTCCTTGCCCTCCCGCTCGAGCACGTCGACCGTGTTCCCCTCGACGACGGTGACGCTGTCCCGCGTCGTATCGGCAACGTAGAGGACGTGAATCGTCGCATCTGCCCAGTGAGCGATCTCGCTGGCGTGGTGGAGGACCTCTATTGCCCCCTCGCTGCCGTCGAAGGGGAGCAGGATGTTGTCGTACATTCGCGTGGGTGGCGCTTCGTCGGCCGGTTCCCTAATGGTTTCCGGCCGGTCACTCGGAGTCACTCTCGTCCCCCGGCATTTCCTCCTCGATCGAGTCGGGGACGTCGCGGTCGACGGTCACGCGGACCTTCTGGATGCGCGTGTTGTCCACCTGTTCGGCCCGCAGCGTGACGTTCTCGTACTCGAACTCCTCGCCTTGCTCGACGAGGCGGCCCGCGCGGTTGAAGACGAAGCCCGCGATGCTCTCGAACTCCTCGCCCTCGGGGAGGTCAATATCGAGGGCTTCGTTCACCTCGTCGATGTTAACCGAGCCGTTCGCCAGAACGGTGTCGTCGTCGACGAACTCGATCGGATCGTCCTCGTCGCCCGCCAGTATCTCACCGACGATTTCCTCGGTCATGTCCTCCATCGTGATGATGCCCTCGGTGGCGCCGAACTCGTCGATGACGACGACCATGTGCATCCGGTTCCCACGCATCTCGGAGAGGAGGTCGTCGACGTTCTTCGACTCGGGGACGTGGAGCGTCGGGCTGACCACGTCTTCGACTTTGAGTTCATCGAAGGCGCCGTAGTCGGAGTCCTCCAGCTCGCGGATGTCGAAGACACCGACCACGTTGTCCAGGTCCCCGTCGTAGGCCGGCAGGCGGGCGTGCCCGGACCGGATACACGTCTCGATAGCTTCCTCGACAGTCGCCTCGCCGGAGACGGCCGTCACGTCGAGGCGGGGGGTCATCACCTCCTTGGCGGTAGCATCGGTGAACCGCAGGGCGCGCTGGAGCCGCTGGCGTTCCTCCTCGTCGAGGACACCCTCGCGCTCGCCCGTCTGAATCATGTTCCGGATTTCGTCCCTGCTGACGTAGGTCGACTCGATAGACGGACTACCGCCGGTAATCCTGTTCACGACGCCCGTCAAATAGTGGAAGAAGCTGATGAGCGGCCACAGGACCTTCTCGACGACCTTCAGTCCCCGTGCGACCCGCCGTGCGTGCAGTTCGGTGTTCTCGACAGCGTAGGACTTGGGCGCGCTCTCCCCGAACACCAACACCATCGACGTGATGCCGAGCGAGGAGACGATAACCGCCGTGCCGGCGTCGAAGTAGAACCCGACGATAGTCGTCGAGACGGACGACATCGTGATATTGACCATGTTGTTCCCGACGAGAATCGTCACGAGCAGGCGGTGTGGGTCCTCCTTGAGCTCCGCGACCGCTCGCGCGCCGCGCAGGCCCTGTTCGACCATCGCGTCCACCTGGTGGGCGGGAAGAGAGAACAACGCGATTTCCGAAGAGGAAAAGAATCCCGAGCCCACGAGGAGCAGCAAAATCAGCCCGACGCCGATTGCAGTAACCGCCATCCGGCTCAGTTCGACACCGACGACCGGCACGGTGTACTGTAAAGGACCGCCCGCGGACAGCACCGTGAGGAGGGATATCCACATACCGCCGCCTACCGCGTGAAGGGAAAAGTAATCCGTGGTGACGGAAGGCTGCCTCGCGTGAAGGTCCGTTCCGCCGGGGACGGTCCGTAGTCGAGGGCCCAACTCGACGAACCGAACGCGGGGCGGCGGGTTTTGTTACACCGAGAGCACGGGCTGTGAAGCGTAGAGAAGCACGTACTCCGCGACTTTCTCCAGCACTTCCGCCGTCCCGACCGCGCGCTCGCGGGGGACCACGATGAAGTCGGCATCGACCGCCTCGGCCGTGTCGAGAGTGACGCTCCCCGGGTGGATGAGCTTGCGCGTCGTCGAGAAGCCCGCGGACATCGAGACGACCACGTCGACGCCGGCGTCGACGGCGAGCTCGCGCACCTCTGCGAGCGCGGCGCGGGTCTCGTTCGCCGTCGTCTCCGGCGCGAGGGTTCCCGAGTCGAGCGCGCGGACGGTGCGCTCGGCGACGACGTAGAGGGCGTGGACGTCCGCGTCGTAGCGCTCGGCGACGGCCACGGCGTACTCCGCCGCGCGCGCGGACTCGTCGCTCCCGTCAACCGGGACGAGCACCCGGTCGGCGTCGAATCCCATACCCGGGGGGAGAACGCTCCGGGATAAAAACCCACATGGTTTTAAATACGCACGCGGGAACCTTCGCCCATGATAGGGAGTCTGGTCGTCGCCACCGACGGCTCCGCGAGCGTCGGGCGGGCGGTCGAAGTCGCCCTCGACGTGGCGCGGCGCTTCGACGCCGACGTGCACGCCCTCTACGTCATCGACGAGGGGGACGTCACCTCCTCGCCGGAGTCGGTCCGCGAGGAGTTCCGGAACGGGCTCCAGGAACGGGGCGAGGACGCCGTCGGCGAGGTGGCCGACGCCGCCGAGCGGCCGATCACGACGGCCGTCCGCGAGGGCAGGCCGGCGCCGGCCATCGTGGCGTACGCCCGCGACGTCGACGCCGACGCAGTCGCGATGGGGACGCGGGGCCGCCACGGCGAGAACCGCTTTCTCATCGGGAGCGTCGCGGAGAGCGTCGTTCGGACCGCACCGATGCCAGTGTTGACGGTGCGGCAGTTGGACGGCGAAAGCGGGGACGACGAAGCCGAATGAGCCGACCGCGGGGTACTTAGGCCGACGCGACCACCGACGGACATGGACGAAGCGGTCATCGCGGACGACGACCTCCCCCTCGAACGGAAATCGCTGCTCCCCGGCGAGGGGTTTTTCGTGCCCGACGACGTGCGCGCCCAGCGCGCCATCGAGGACGTGAAATCGGCCGCCGACGGCGCCGACGCCGTCGTCATCACCGACACCGACGCGGACGGCCTCGCCTGCGCCGCGCTCATCCGGGAAGTTCACCCGGACGCGGCGCTCGTGCCGTCGGGCCCCCACAACCTGGCCGACGACCTGGAGCGGGTGGCGGAGTTCGCCGCCGACGGCGTGGCGGTGTACGTCTGTGACCTCTGTCCCGACGACTTCTCGGGGATAGCCGACTCCGTCGCAGCCCTCGGGGCGACAGCGAGCACGCTGCGCTGGTTCGACCACCACCAGTGGGACGAGGACGTGGCCGAGGCAGTCCGGGACGCCGGCTTCGACCTCGTCGTCGGCGACTCCGAGGAGGAGTGTACCGCCGACGTGGCACTGCGTTCGCTGGACGTCTCCTTCGCCGACCACCTCGCCGAGCTCGCGGCCGTTACCCGGGACCACGACCTCTGGATCAAGGAGGACGAGCGCAGTGACGACCTCGCGGACTACGCCCGCTGGGCGGACGACGAGGAGACGTACATCGAGACCGTCAGGAATCACGGCGCGGACCTGCCCGCCGAGGCACGGGAGCTCCTCGCCGAGCGTCGCATCGAGAAGGAGGAGCTCATCGAGCGCGCGGTCGACCGCGCCGAGTACCACGAGATAGGGGGGTACACCGTGGGTGTGACCTACGGCCGCTGTTCGCAAAACGAGGTCGCCGAGGCGATGCGTGAGGCCGGCGCCGACGCCTCCGTCGTCGTCAAGCCCGCCGGGAGCGCCTCCTTCCGCGGCTCGGAGGGGTTCGAGCGCTGTCACGAGGTCGCCGGCCTGGTCAACGGCGGCGGTCACCCGCGCGCCGCGGGCTGTAAGCCCGACATCTACGACGATATGCTCGACTACGCGCATCACTGGACGACGCAAGGAGCCGTGACGAAACAGGTGCTGTTGGACGCGTTCGAAACGGTCGCCGAGGAGTAGCTCTACTCGTCGACGACCCAGCGGTCGGAGTACGCCGTGCCGCAGGTACAGCGGGCGTAGGCGTGAATCACGTCGCCCTCACCGTACTTCCCGCCGACCTCCTCGTTCTCGTCCTCGGCGAACGCGAAGACGAACTCGGTCTCGTGGGTCCCCTCCCCGTCGTCGTCGGGGCAGTCCCCGCCGGTCAGGTCCCGCGCGACATGGCTCTCGTTTTGCATCGCTGTGCCGGCGAACTCCATGGCGTCCTCCCCGACGAGTTTGGGTAGGAGCGCGCGGCCGCGTTCGCCGGGCACGACGAGAACGACGCCGTTCTCGGTCCGCTTGGCGTAGGAGCGTTCGGCCAGCGTGTCGACGTCGTCGACCGTCGAGTCGCCGAGGTAGAGCGCGACGGCGTCGGTCGCCTCGCCGGCGAGGAACTGCTCGCGGTCCACCTTACTCCTCGTCGTCCTCGTCCTCGGTGAGACCGAAGAGCGACTCGACGGACTCCTCGCCGGACGCGACGATTTTGGCGTTGATCTGGACGACCTCGTCGCTGACCTCGGCACCACGGACGGTCGCGCGCTTGCGCTCGCCCTCGCGGGAAGGTTTGAATCCGACGCCGCCCTCGAGGAGGAGCTCCTCCAGGTCGGGGCCGTCGACGTCCGCGCGCATCGGTCGGCCGGCCTGGTCGGAGCCGCCGGTGAGTTCGAGGGTGTACCCCTCCAGACCGACGGCGTCGCCCTCAACCTCGTCGCCCAGACTGTGGCCGATGAAGCGATTGGCGTCCTGGTCGTCGGCTTCGATTTGATAGGAGTTGCCCGTCTCGGGGTCCGAGACGACGATTTCGAAGGTTGCCATACGGGAACCGAAACGTCCGCGCCGTATAAGTCCAACTTTTCTGGGGCGCCGGACTGCCCGTGGCGTTGAAGTTCCCCCGCTCGAAGGGATGCGGTGTGAACCGGCAGGTCCTCCGCCTCTACTTGCGGCAGTCGTTCCCGGAGAGCAGCGCCGAGGAGCGCCGCGTCGTGGCCCGACTCGCCGGCGACCTCGCCGACTCGGGTCGATACCGGGAGGTGAAGGGAACGTCGCTCTCCCCGGATACCATAATCGAGAACCTCGGGGACGCCCCCGAAGGAACGAGTCTCCCGGAGCGCTGGAACTGGTGGGTCGGGGCGCTCGATTTGGCCCACGGCGGCCACGCTGAGTTCCGTGTCCGGGAGCGCTAAACCGTCGCGTTGCCGAAGGAGGGCGTCTCGGTGCCCGTTTCGGGGGGCGTAGAGCCCGCTGGGGCCGCCGGAGCGCCCGGTTCTTTCTCGCCGTTCACGAGGAACGCCGCGACGTTGCTCGCGAGACGGTCGTTGTCGGCGCCGGTCGCGCGCTCGGGCGCGAGGAAGTCCGTGTCGCCGATGACAGCGGCGTTCCCCGAGCGGAGCGCGGCGGTGTAATCCCCGCCCGCTCGCGTCGAGGAGAGTGTCGCCGACTCGACGGTGAGCACGGGCGTCGCGTCCGCGGTGACGAGCGCCGCCGCGTCGCGGAGCACCGCGCGCTCGACGCCCTCGGCGAGCGACGAGTCGGACGCGCCGGCCGCGTAGACGCCCTGGAAGTTGTTGGCGTTCTCTTCCATATCGTAGAGGTAGCCCGCGTCGAAGGTGACGCCGAACGCCCGCGCGAGGGCGGTCGGCTGTCCGGTGGTCGTTCCGGAGGTCGAGGAGACCAGCCCGCCCAGCGAGGACGTCGTCGAGGCCTGACTCGCCGGGTCACCGAGCAGGAGGACACGCCCACCGGCGTCGGCGAAGGCCTCGACGCCGTTGACCTCCCCGTCGGAGAAGGCGGTCGTCGGGTTCGCGACGAGGTAGGCGTCCGCCCCGCGCAGCGTCTCGTTGAGCCCGCCGGTGGAGGCGGAGAGGCCGAGCGAACTCGACGCGCTCGACCCGGTCGTCTTCACGGTGTGGCCCGCGCGGACGAGGGCGTTCACGAGGGGCTGCATCTCCGAGACGGGCACGGCGTTGCCGTGGCTCGCGTCGATGACGACCGTCTTCTCGCCCGCGGGCGCCTCGACGGTGCCCGACTCGGGGACCTCCTCGGGGAGGAGCTCGGAGCTCTGGAACGCGCTCGCGTTCGGGGCCGCGGAGTCATCGGTCGGGGGCGTCCCCAGGAGCGCGCCGGCTGCGGCGGCGCCAGCGACCACGAGGGCGAGCGCGAGCACGAACGCGCCGGCCGCTCTAAGCGCTGACATTAAGGTTCACCTCCTCGGTCGTCTGGAGACTGCCGTGTAACATGAGATATCTCGTCGTGTCGACGCCGCTGTAGGAGAACGTGCCGGCGTCGACGTCGACGCCGATTTCGGTGCCGGCGACGTCCAGCCCGCCCAGCCCGATCTGGCTCAGCAGGCTGATCGTGGGGGCCTCGTACCGGACGACGTCGTAGGAGCCGAGGTCGGCCATCGACGCGGCGTCGGCGATTGCGGAGTCGATACCTGCGGTCCCGTCCGCGAGCCCGAGTTCCGTGCCGCGGGCGCCGGAGTAGACCTTCGCGTAGGAGAGCTCCTCGCGCGTGAGTTCGAGTTGCTCGCCGCGCTCGGCGAACACCGACCCCACGAACGCTCGGCGGAGCGTCTCGACGCGCTGGCGGAACTCCTCCTCGGTGCTGGTCGTACCTTTGTCGGGACCCGTCACGATTTCGCCGGACGGAACGCC